>NZ_APNG01000030.1:0-31051 GCF_040361255.1 Salinisphaera sp. T5B8
GGCGGCATGACTCAAACCCACGAGCCTCCGGCATTCCCGGGGCGATTCATTCGGTGCTTTTTGTAGCTAAGGCACGAGATGCCAAGCATGAGCACGATGAATATCGAAACACTCCAGGATCACTCGTTGGTTGTTCCAATTATGCGACACGAGAAATCTTCCAACGGTTATACCTTTCATCTGGTTAGGCGCCAGAGAAAACGGAGGATATTTCACCACGCCCTTAAAACTAGCCCAAGCTCTGTCGCTTTTATGCGCCACGGCGTTTCGAATACGTTTCATTTTGTCTAAATCGGAAGCTCGAGGGAGCGTATTGGCAAACCTGTGACCATGACCTAAAAAGGTGTCGGCTCGCGACTTTACCAAGCCATAATCCCAATTTATAAAAGAGTTTGGGTGGTCAGGATGTACCAGCACTCTCTCGGCTATGCGTCGTGGAGCGCCTTTAACTCTGAACTTTTTGACGTCCGCTCTAACAAACCCGTTGGGGTCTTCCGACAAGTCGTCGAGCAGAATAACCCTGGCGAATTCTTCCCAATGCGTCCAAGCACTCAAGAATAATCCCTCAGCCAGCTTGTGATGGTCGGGAAATGTGAATAACCCTTTTCGCCCAAGAGCCCCAGCGACCTTGGCATATACAGAACCAAGATGATCCAGTGTGCTGAGAAATTGGTCTCGGTGATATGTTTGCGAGCTCATTAGCTACTCTACCGAACGCCAGAATAAGCCGCCAATTTGGAGCGCGAGCGGAAAATTGGTCGGCTTGATTCACTTGTTAACATTAGCTTGAATCCGCGCCCGTTCCTGTTCTACTAGCGAGGGTTCACTGACTTTCTTGCGTTCCTGAACTTTAGTAGCGGCTTCGTAGTCGGCCCCTTTGGTGGTAAACGCTTCTGCTTCTTGATTGATGGTGTTGTACTCGCCATTAATCCGATGTATTTCCTTCGAAACCGCATCCACATCAATGATGCCGTCGAAGTAGAGCGCAATGAGGCGCTCACATTCGCGCGCCAGCGCAAGGTATTGGTTAGCGACGGCTCGGTGCCCTTCGTATTCTTTCTGAAAATGGAAGAAAGTCTGCACCCCGCCAAGCACTGCTGCCACGAGCGCTAAGCCAGCCCCGGCCCATTTTGTCCAAACAGGGAGCTGTGAGCTAAGCTCAGCAAAAAAAACGGACCCCAGTAATAAGTTAATTACGATAATCGGAACACCAATTAGGACATGGTAGCGCCGCCCCCGCCCAGATGCAGCGAAGTGTTTGTGCTTGCCTAGATGACAATTCCACCGCAGCTTATCCAAAACACCAATCGTATAAGGAATAGCGTCGGTCATAGATTCTCTCTCGCTACATTAGTTCGTTGGAACTGCCCCCGAAAAGAGGAGCTGTGGATTAGGTTATTAGGATGCTTATACAAACATGGAAGTCGTGCAGTCCGGCCACACCTCAACAGTCTTCCCATCTTCGCTTCTGAACGCCCGAATTGGGCCGTCTTGAGAAATTACAAATGCAATCGCGTGCGGTACAGCTGCGGCAAAGTCCATTGCGGATCGGTGACGCGTTCCGTAGCGATTAACGGCAAAAGGTTGCCCGGAAGGAGATCCAAAGCCATCTGCTCCAATAGTTGGAATGACCGATGAGCGCGGCGCCGTCAGCGTAGCGCCGAAGGCGATCACTTCCAAATCAAAAGTTAGAATTAAAGCGCCGTCGACCGCAGCAAGCTGTGAAATTCTTTGTATCGATTCATTTGCCACCTTTCGGTACGCGATGCTGCTAGCAATTTCTCTTTCACATTCCATACATTTTTTCAGAGTGTCTTTAAGACTGACTGAGCCGCGTAATTTATATTTGCTCGCAAAACATGAATCGACTGGTGCCATGTCCGGCGGCAGAAGGACAATTGTGCCGCCATGGCCGCGAAGTGACGCTTCTGAAAGTAGGAGCTCTAGCCCATCTCTAATGTAGTGCCAATAACTCATGCCTGTAGAGCCGAATATGGGGTCCTTTTCAACAACTGCGTATACGTGCCGTCCCAAAGAATGACTTGTGAAGGGTGTTGGCTTAGCAACTTTAAAGTAGCCCGCGTGGAATGTGCCGATTAGACTATTGCCACGTGCAACGGCGAATGCAGCACGCCCTTTTGAAATCACAGTAAAGATGTCGGGTCTGAAGTTTGCCCCTCCAGCAACTCCGACGGGCACCTCTGAGAATCGGTTATGCCCTTGAGCATGTGACCAGAGCCCCCAATATTCCAGCGTCGCGTTACCACTATTCCAATGCAAAACGATTGTTGTCAGCACCGGATCGAAAGCTGGCGCAAGCTTTGCCAAGCTCGCCGCAGAGAACTCTGATTCGGAGTCCAGCCGCATAGGAGGGTGCATTGTCGGACCAACCAAACTATTGGGGTCTTGATCCCAGACCAAACCCACTGAAAAGTGAATTGGCTGCCCTTCTTCATCCCGCAAAGTAGCGAGAAAGCATTCGTCCAAAAGGCAACGAATTGCATCGACAGGCGGGGGTGAGAGCTTAGGCCTTCCTCTATGCGGATGCTCCTGGTCAGCGCGCCAAGCGTCGAGAATTTGGTCTGTATATTTAGGATCGAGCATTAGACAAAACTACCGAGATCTATCATTGTTAACGCCGAAGCTCAGTTGCCGCCGGAGCAGCCGAAGGCTGCGGAGGGAACCCGAAGCGCGCCAGCGCTTTGGGCGGTCAACTGCAGCGTTTCGTTATGCATTTTCACCATCTGTTCAACGAATTGTCATTTGCTAAATTTTCCGGGTACGACGGTATTCGCGCCGAGGAAATAAGCCTCTTTGACAGTCATATCCGGATTGAACATGCAAGCCCCGATAGCCAAGCGAAGGCTTTCTGCTGAAAACTGTCGAAGTTCTTCAGTTGAGGGATCATGACCGTAATAGTCTGTGGCAATCGCCCGCAGCCTTAGCTCATTACGTCTGTCGTCTTTACTAAAAATTTCAGTTTGGAGATGCCGCATCATTCGGCGCTTCGCGGCGTTACCGCCCTCGTTGATATCGCTCATCATTTGTCGGCAACTGTAGGCGCCCGCGTTGTCTTCCGAGGGATTTGAGTAATCACTTTGAGGGGGCGAAAACCGGCTTTCTAATGTCGAGTCGTTAGCGAAATAACCAGCTGCGTGTATCGGCCACAAGGCTCCCCTTATAAAATTTGAAAAAATATACGTGGACTGACCCATCTGAGTTTTAGGTTGATTTTCGCACCAGAGAATCCCTTTGATGATGCCTTCATCATTAATACAGTCTTTTCGATCCGACAGGACGTAGAAACCCGACAGAATTAAGGGGCTGCTGAAAAACCCGCCGGATTTACGCGACACTATCGTGACTCGAAGCCACAAGGAAGCCGCCTGATGCGTAGCCCGGATGCCGAACAGCCGTGCCTGTTTTCGTATTCCCAAACAGCCGATTTCGTGCCTGCGGATCACCCGTTACGCCGGATCCGATCACTCGTCGATGCGGCCCTGGAATCGATGCAAGGCACGCTCACGGTCAGTTACTCGCATACAGGCCGCCCCGGGATTGCGCCCGAGCGCCTGATCCGGGCGTTGTTGCTGCAGGTGTTGTACTCGATCCGCTCCGAGCGCCAGCTCGTTGAGCAGATGCGCTACAACATGCTCTATCGCTGGTTCGTCGGTTTGTCGCTGGACGACGCGATCTGGGATGCCACCACCTTTACCAAGAACCGTCAGCGCTTCATCGATAGCGACATGACCGCTCGTTTGCTCGAAGCCGTGGTCGATCAGGCACGCCAGCGTCGACTGCTATCCGATCAGCATTTCTGCGTGGATGGCACCTTGATCGATGCCTGGGCTTCGATGGGCAGCTATCGACGCAAGGACGATGACGACGAACCGCCCACAGGGCCGCCGAACTTCAAGGGCGACAAGCGCCGCTCGCACACGCACGAATGCAAGACCGACCCCGATGCCCGGCTCTACAAGAAAGCCCCGGGCCAGGCGAGTCGTCTGTGCTATATCGGCCATGTGCTCACCGACAATCGGCATGCGCTGGTGGTCGATAGCCAAACCACGGTGGCCAGTGGCACCGCCGAAGTCGATGCCGCATTGACGATGCTTGATAGAAGGCCGGGTACACGCCGCCTGACCGTAGCGGCCGACAAGAACTACGATCAAAAGCGCTTTGTGGCGGGCGCGCGAGCGGCCAACGTCACGCCGCACGTGGCCCAACATACCCGCGGGCGACGCTCGGCGATCGATGCCCGGACCACGCGTCACGCGGGTTACGCCCAATCACGTAACGCACGCCACCGCGTGGAAACGCCATTCGGTTGGGGCAAATTCAATCGCCCGCTCAAACAAACGATGCTGCGCGGGCTGGCCAGGGTCGGCGCCCAGGCCACGCTGGTGTTCACCAGTTATAACCTCGTGCGCATCGCCGCATTGGAGGCTGCATGAGCTCTTGCTGTGGCACTGCTGTGTCTGAAAACCGCGATTCGAGCGGTTTAACCCATCAAACTGAACAAAAAATGACCAATCAAGAGCGGTCGATCTCTTCAGCCGCGACGACGCGAATAGATTTTGCGGCTATTTCAGCAGCCCCTTAAAGCGCCACCAAGCCATATCGAAAGTACAACAAAGCCGATTGTCTTCATTCAGCCTCCCCCCCCCAAAAAAATTTATCAGCCGACCTTAATTCCCAACCGCTAGGACTCATGGTTAAGCAGAATACTGCCTACCGTCCGAGCCTTGACCGGTATAACGCCTAAGCTCAGTTGCCGGCCGAAGCGCGGCAGCGCTTTGGGCGGTCAACTGCAGCGATCTGTTATGTTTCAATTTCCCGCAGCTCAAAATGGCCCTTTAGTTTAGGCACCAGCTCGAATTTGGGTGGAGAGCCAGACGGCCAAGGAGCTTTTCGGGCTTCGATAAGCCACTGGCCAATTTTTTGATCGATTAGCTCACGACATGTGCTTCCCCAGAAGGAAGCCTTATCGATATTGACTTGGGTTACCTTTCCATTGGGCAGCTTAATGGACACAACTTCCCAAGATTTATAAAAAAAGTGATCGCGATCTGTAGCTGCGAGTTTTAACCCATACCCAGCGCCCGACGAGCTGTGTTTCCCGTTGTTCCAAGCTGTAACCTTCATCTTTTCCCGCAGTTTTCAACAGGACATAACGCCAAGCTCACCGGCAATTTTGGAGCGCAGCGGAAAAATTGTCCGAGTGCAGCGCTTTGTTATACCTTGATTATGTTCTCTAAGAATTGCTTAGCGTTTTCTTTATTGGAAAATTCGCCGGTAATTTTATCTGAATTAGAGTATTCAACAGCTATATATAGCTTTTCAAATATTGCATCGTTAGGAACAGATTCAGAGCTAAAATTATTAATAAATACTATCGCATCATCTACTGTTTCAAAGGAGCTGCTCACACCATAGAGCGGAGCGATCACTATCCGAGAAACTTGGCGATCTAGCGAGGCCATTAATGACGCCTTGAAATGCTGAACCTTCTCAGAACTTAACTCCATAATCTTGGTGAAAACTTGTTTATACTGATCTTGTGTTAGATTTTGAAGTGCATCAATTTTTGAAGCGGCATCATCATCTGGTGTACTCTCTTCAAAGCTAACATCTAAATCAAAAATGCGAAACGCTTCAACGATATCCTGGTACTCGATATACAAGGTTTCAAAGCCACAAGCATTTAACTGCTCAATGGATGGTGCCGTAAATACACCGGCTATAACTGCACCCAAAAAAGGCTTGTGGTATTTGTATTTTTCAGCAATAGGCAAGACCGCGCCTTGAATCTCTTGGGCTTTATTCTTCGAATGTTTTGTATATCTGCGCCATGCGCATTCGATTAAAGCCGCTGGGACGCCTAGCCTATCTTCAGTGCCATTTCTTTCTATAACAAAGTCCAAATCATGGAAACTGCCATATACATCCACCCACTTTACTTTTTTGCCTTTTCTCGCCTTACGAACTTTCCCGACTATATCAAGATATAGCTCTCTATCATTGCAAATAGATAGCAATTCCTTTTCGAAATATTTTTCTATAAACTCACCAATCATTTGGCCTAGTTTATGTGCTTTTGCATCTGCCATTCTTTACCCTCTAACCCAGAGACGCCCTTCATGGAGGGGTACTGTATGTGTTCTGTTTTTCCACTTTATATTCCTATCGCGAAGTTTCTCAAAAGAAAATGATTTAAACCCATGATAAACGGCAAGTTCTCCGAGCCATTTTTCAGCTGGCACGTGAACACCGTATGGGGCTGAATCACCGATTACAAAACATATTTCTGACCCTTTATCCATCACAGGTCTGCAATTTTTCCAGATTTTTGATAAATCCAGAAAATATGCCGCTATCATAGTGTGATAAGTTTTTTTACCGCCTTTTCCGAGCCTTACTTGTTCAAGCTCCCTGACAACAGGAGTGAGCTCTTCCAAAATTGGTTCAAGCAGTGACTCTTCAAGGATTTCATCGAGCACTATTTTATCTGCTGCGGAGTGTTGAGAACATGACCTCATAATTGTTGGTCTTACAGCTGTTTTCAGGTCACCCCAGCCATCAATTTCGCCCCAAAACATCATTTCTAGTCTTGTAGCATCTGCATAGTCATAGTTATTAGGATATGGAGGAGAAGTGATAAGTAGATTGCACTTTGGCGATTCTATTGAATCCCGAACATCCTGCTTAAATATCTGAGCGCTGTTAGACCAGTTTGACCATTTTGCGTATTCCATATCTTGGGCCATTAGCTCGGCTTTTCCTAAAAATGCCTCCTTAACATCAATGACTTTTGCTTTTGATTTTTTTGGCAAGACGTACTGCCACTGTGCCGTTCCCGCTTTACTGCATGCCCTAAGAATGGATGTTATATTGAGCCATACTAGCTCCCAAACAGGATTTTCATCAGCAAGTTTTTCATAGGCAAACCGCAAATTATCTAGCTTAGATAGCGCTTCGATGTCATAGCACTTTCCTAGCAAATTTGATTCATCATGGCGCTCAGTTTGTTTGTTGCGCTTTTCCGCTAAGTTAAGAACCTGATTGCACGCTTCTTTAAAATCCAATTCATCAAGCACCCATTGATTCTTTGCTTTGGCAATTCTCGCCACAAATGGATGGCCTTCAAAGCCGTAAACCTGATTACCTAAAGAAGCACCTGCAAAAGCTGTAGTGCCTGAACCTAAAAAAGGATCGAGAACAACAGCTTTTGTATCTTGCTCTGATTCAAATTTTCTTATTTCAGATTGAACCCACTCAGCCGAGTAGCCGGCTGAATAACGAAACCACCTATGAACAGGTAGTTTTATGTTGTCTGTGAAAGTGCCTGATCGAGCTTTAATTTTGCTCATCTATTAATCTCATATCATTTAAATAAAGTATTTTACCATGGTCATTTTCGAAAGTCCATGGTGTTTTTGGCACTTGAGGTATAACGCCAACTAGGCGGCATATATCCAGTACTAGATATATAAGTATCCATATCTATATATCTCCGACAATACGATCGACCAGCCCGAGTTCTTTGGCGACTCCGTAGGTGCTACGCCACGCCTTCTCTTCGGGCCGCCATCGGCCGCCTTGCCGTCTCACGGTTTCCCGCAGCGCCTTCTCGTCGTAGCCGATACGCAGCAGAACCGGCTCATCGGCGGCGCGCTCCATCAGATGTGATTCACGACTGCCTTCTGGATGCCATGGCCGCGTCTCTTCGATGAGTTCGACGGTTTTGTACCGCGTCGCAGTGGAAGCGTCGTATCGGTAACGCACGCAAACCAGCCGCTCGCCGTATTTCTTGACGAGTGCTTTGGTCCCGTTCTGACCGGGCTGCAGGTTCAGTCGAGTTTCCAAGCGCGCCCCCTCGCCTTGGCTATTCGACGACATTAGCGGATTTCGCATACTCGGCAAATGCGCTTAGGGGTGAAAATCGCGAACCTGCGCCAAAGGTCTAATGCGTTTTCAACTTGGTCAATGGATAGGTAGAGGAAAAGCTATGCGCGCATATGTGGCGGCCCCGCGGAGCGTTCTGGTCTGACTCGCTGAACAGTCGATTCGGAACTGGGCAGGCTCGAGCTCGCGTGCTTTCGGCGCTTCACGAGTTTGTCGTTGCTTTTTTTTCGCACTGCTGTGCGACTCACTTTCGTTTGCTCGTCCAAACGAAAGGAAGCAAAGGAAAAGACGCCCTGGTTGCGCGTCGGCGCTGCGCGCCGAACCACTGCGATGCGCGTACCAAAGGGATACGGCCAGAACTCGGATCGCTTTGGCGATCCTCAGCCAGGCTGGCCGCACCGGCGCTATGCGCCGGACACCCTTCGGCCCTGTGCTTCTCGTTCGCTTCACACGGGGCCCGAATACAGCAGGTAACCCGTAGCCTTGAGCCGCTACGGCTACCCACCGAAATCAGGGCGCGTGTCTACGTTCTTGTCGGATTACGCCGTAGGCTAATCCGACCTACAAAAGCCGTGACCTTGAGCGAGCGATAGCGAGCTTGCCTGTATTGAGGTCCTTGGGCGTAGCGCCGAGCAGTGGAGGCGGCAAGCGGAAGAAGACGGCCGGATGTTTGAGCGAAGCGAGTTTCCGGCCGTCCCGCTTGCCGCCGGAGCCGCGCAGGGAACCGATGCGAAGCATCGGCGCAAGACAGGGTGCCCTTCTCTTGGTTACTTCTCTTGGGCAAGCAAGAGAAGTAACTCGCACAGCAGTGCGAAACCCCAGGTAGAAATTAACCCGCACCATCAATTCAAACCGCAAAAGGGCGTGAACTACTGAGGTTTCGACATTCAAAGCTCCGACCGCAGACAGCAATGCTCGAATCGTGCTTCGACGCCGTTAAGAGGCAACGCATGGGTTCCTGAACACCGGGGGCCGATTGTCGGCCCGGGCGCTACAGCGGCCGATACACTTGATTTAACCCCACCGGCCATCATGTATTGACCTATTCGCACACAGCTTTGAGCGCGACATGCCGAAGTACAGCAAATCCCCCGAAGCCATTGCCCAACTGGATAAAAATCAATACTGGGTCACCCAGGAAAGCGGCACGGAACCGCCGGGCACCGGTGAATACCTGAACAACAAGGCGCCCGGCATTTACGTGGATATCGTCTCCGGCGAGCCGTTGTTCGCCTCGAGCGACAAGTACGAATCCGGCTGCGGCTGGCCGAGCTTTACGAAACCAATCCAGCCCGCGTACGTAAACGAACTACAGGACAACTCGCACGGCATGACCCGCACCGAGGTGCGCTCGACGCACGGCGATAGTCATCTGGGCCATGTTTTCCCGGACGGGCCACAGGATCGTGGCGGGTTGCGTTACTGCATCAACTCGGCGTCGCTACGCTTCATCCCGAAAGACGAGATGGAGGCCGAAGGCTACGGCGAGTTCATCGATCAAGTGGAGGACATCTGATGGCACAAGAAAAAGCGATTCTGGCCGGCGGCTGCTTCTGGGGCATGCAGGACCTGATTCGCCGCTACGACGGCGTCATGTCGACCCGCGTGGGTTATTCCGGCGGCGATGTGCCGAATGCCACCTATCGCAACCATGGCGATCATGCCGAGGCGATCGAGATCGTGTTCGACCCGGATACGATCAGCTATCGCCAGCTGCTGGAGTTCTTCTTCCAGATCCACGACCCCACCACGAAGAACCGACAGGGCAACGATGTGGGCCGCAGCTATCGCTCGGCGATCTACTACACCAGCGACGAACAGAAAGCCGTCGCCGAAGATACGATCGCGGACGTGAACGCCTCCGGCATCTGGCCGGGCAAGGTCGTCACCGAAGTCGAGCCCGCGGGCGATTTCTGGGAAGCCGAACCGGAACACCAGGATTATCTGGAGAAGTTCCCGAGCGGCTATACCTGCCATTTCGTGCGTCGCGACTGGCGCCTGCCACGGCGTAACGAAACGGCCTGATCGGGCACACGCGGCGTGCTTCTGGTTAGCGCGCCGCGTTTTGCTTCATTGCGGTGCTCGAAAAAGCGAGTCCGCAAATGCACGCCAATAAACGCGAATGAAGCATCGCTGGGGCCGAGCGCTGCGCTACAAAGTGTGCTTGCCCGTCATAATCGGTCGATGACGTTGGTTACACACGCTCTGACCCGCGATTCGAAACGAGTTTAGCCATCTTCCCATTCCGCCTTCATTTGCGCCCTTTGCGTTCATCGGCGGACTGTTGAAAAAAACAGGCCTCGCGATAGCGACCACGAAAAAAGCCCGCCGGCAACGTCGCCGACGGGCTTTCATACGTCTAGCGTATGGCGCTAGAACACCAGGTTTGGCAACCAGGTCGCAATCTGCGGGAAGATCATGATGATCGCCAGGCCCACGATGCCCACCATCACGTAGGGCAGTACCGAGCGGTAGATATCCTGCATCGTGATCGAGGGCGGCACCACGCCCTTGAGATAGAACAGGTTGAAACCGAACGGCGGTGTCATGTAGCCGATTTCCATGTTGATCACGAACAGAATGCCGAACCAGATCGGGTCGAAGCCGAGGCTTTCCACGATCGGCATGAACACCGGCAGCGTGATCAGCATGATGCCGACCGGGTCGAGCACCATGGCCATGAGAAACAGAATGACCTGCATGGCGATGATCGTGCCCCAGGGCCCGCCGGGGATCATTTCCATCCAGCCTTCGATCATGGCCTGGGCATCCATGCTCTGATAGGCCGCGCTGAATGCGTGTGCGGCAAACAGAATCCACAGGATCATGCCGGTGAGCGAGAACGTGCGCAGAGCCGCATCTCGAATCAGCGACCAGGTGAACTTGCGATAGACCGCCGCCGAAATCAGCGCGCCGAGCACGCCCATGGCAGCGGCCTCGGTCGGCGTGGTCATACCCAGCATGATCGAGCCGAGCACCATCACAACGATCAGAATCGGCAGCAGCACGGCACCCAGCGAGCGGAACTTCTCCGGCCAGTCGCCGCGCTCTTCCGGCGGCAACGCGGGCGCGAGTTCGGGCTGGAAATAGCAGCGCACGAGTACGTAGATCGCCACCAGGATGACCAGCAGAATGCCGGGCAGCACACCCGCGGCGAACATCTGGCCGACGGACACGCCAGTGATCAGCGAATACAGGATCATGATGATGCTGGGCGGAATGAGAATACCCAGTCCGCCGCCGATATTGATCGCCCCCAGGGCCATATGCTTGTCGTAGCCGCGTTCGAGCATCGACGGCAGCGCGATGGTGCCCATGGCCACCACCGCCGCGCCGCTGATGCCACACATGGCCGCGAACACCGCACAGATGAACACCGTACCGATGGCCAGCCCGCCGCGCGTGCCGCCCCACCACAGATACATCATGCGATAGAGCGAATTGGCCACGCCGGTGCGTTCCAGAATCATCGCCATGAACACAAACAGCGGGATCGCGACGAGCGTGAAGCTCTCCATCGTG
Source organism: Salinisphaera sp. T5B8 (assembly GCF_040361255.1). NCBI lineage: Bacteria > Pseudomonadati > Pseudomonadota > Gammaproteobacteria > Salinisphaerales > Salinisphaeraceae > Salinisphaera > Salinisphaera sp. T5B8. The sequence goes on from NZ_APNG01000030.1 coordinate 11,428, forward strand.
CCCCAGATCTGCGAGGCCACCAGATAGAAGGAATCGATCCCCCAGGTGAAATAGAGAAAGAGCACCGACACACCGCCGAGCACAAACGTCAGCGGCAGGCCCAGGACGAGAAAGAACAGCAGCGCGCCGAAAAACAGCAGGGTCGTGAGTTCGATACTCATGCCGTTTCTCCCGGGTTGCTGTCACGCGCCGAGGCCACGCTGGGCGGCGCGATCGCCCCCACCGCGATGGCGATGTCCTCGACCAGCTTGGCGATGCCCTGCAGCAATAACAGCGCGGCGGCCACGGGAATGGCGATCTTGAACGGCCACACCGGCGGATTCCATGCCGAGTAGGACGTTTCCATGCTGTCGACCGATTCCCAGGCGATGACGCCGCCGTAATAGAACAGCGTGATCGTGAACAAAAAGAACAGCGAGGACGTGAATACATCCAGCGTCGCGCGAACGCGCGGGCCCAGGGCACTGTAGAGCAAATCCACATTCACATGCCCGCGATGGGCCATGACGTAGCCGCCCGACATCACCGCATAGAAGCCGAACACGAACTGGGTGAGTTCGGTGGTCCATACCCGGGGCGCATCCAGCGCGTAGCGATAGATCACGCCCAGCAGCAGCACGGCGAACATCACGAAAATAAGCAACGCCACCGCCCGGCCGATCCAGTCGTTGAGCCGGGTGATTGCGTTGATGAAACCCTTGAGCAGGCGCATAAGCGACTCCCGCAGATAAGTGCGCCCCGCTGGCCACGAGGGCCAGCGGGGCGACGGTCAGACCAGAACCCGGATCAGGCGTTTTCGTCGAGATAGCCCAGACGGTTCAACATCGTCTTGAGCTTGTCGAGCGCTTCGGCAGCCTTGTCGCTACGCTTGCCCTGCTCTTCCCAGGATTTCTGGGCGACTTCGGTCAGATGCTGCTGCACATCGTCCGGCAGCGTGGTGATCTGCACGTCCTGTTCGGCCATGGCATTGGCCAGGGCGAGCTGCTCTTTGTAGAGATACTCGTTGGTACGCACCCAGAACTGCTCGTTGAGCGCGTCCTTGACCGTCTTGGCGTCTTCGGGCGAGAGCTTGTCAAGCGCCTTCTGGTTGATGATGAATACGTCCGTGCCGGCGATATTGAGCGCCGGTTTGACGTGGTACTTGGCCACTTCGTACAGGCTCATGCTGGCCGCACCCTGGGCCGCGCCCCAGTGCGCGCCGTCGACCACGCCGCTGGAGAGCGCCGTGTACAGCTCACCGCCGGGAATATAGCTCGCCGAGGCGCCGGCTTCCGTGAGGAAGGTCTGCAGCGCACCCGAGGAACGGATCTTCAGGCCCTTGAAATCGTCCATGCTGTTGATCGGGCGATCGACCACCATTTCGGTCGGGTACACCTTGTCGGTGGACCAGTACACGCCCTCTTCGGCGGCTTCTTCGCGCAGCATGTCCTCGAAGCCCATGTTCTTGTGGAAATAGGCGGCTTCCCAGACATTGCGAAAGGCAAACGGCAGGCCCGAGGCGATGCCCGCCAGGCTCATCTGGTTCTGTGCATAGGCCGGCGAGATAGTGCCCATCTGTACGGTGCCGCGCTTGACCGCGTCGAAGGTCTGCTGGGCCTTGAACAACGCGCCAGCCGGGTAGAGCTTCAGCTTCACACGGCCATCGGTGCGCTCTTCGATGACGTTCTTGATGCGCACCAGGCTGTCTTCATACGAACTGCTCGAACTCGGCCAGTGCGACTGTACGCGCCAGGTGGTGCTCTTTTGCGCCAGCGCGCTCGTCGGGGCCAGGAAAGCGGTCAGCGCGAGCGCGGTCGCGCCCGCCAGCAACCCCTTTTTGAAAGGTGTCGAAAGCATCGGATATCTCCTCCATGAATGTGCGTTGCAAACCGGTCCGCGTATTCGTGGTACGCCGTACCGGCCGCAGTCCGGCCAACCCGGATGGGCTGATCATGCCCGAATTGAAATCGCGTTTCACGTTTTCATTTTCTTGTGTTTTACAGCAATTTGTGTAGCGCCATCCGGCGTCATAAGGCGATACGCCCTGACATGGCGATTGGTTGCCGATCCGCGCCGTGCATCGACCGCACCGGTTCCATACACGCCATACCCCTTCACCGCCTGGCATCGCACCGCCGCGCGCTCGCGTGGGCCAAACCATGGCAGAATCGCCGCCGGGCTGCCGTGCCTACGGCCCGGCGCGTGGCCGCAGGCCCACCTGTGGCGAGGCCTGCGTGAACCATGCCATGCCACGGTTAAATTGTTCGAGGCGCCCCCGCCCACGCGATACGCAGTAACCTGTAGCACGCAGGCTGTGCATACCCGCACAGCGCCACTTGAAGGCCAGGCACAAACCTGGCGTTGGATAGCCTTGCCATGACCCTACCGAACGATAATCGCGATTTTGGTTCCCTGACCGAGCGCTTCGATTCCGCCCTGGCGCAGCTCGCCGAAGCCGATGACGACACCCGCAAGGCCATCAAGACCGAAGTCCTGGAATGCGCTGCGGCCATTCTGGCCGCCGAGGGCGGCCCGCAGGCGCTCTATGAACGCGTCGCGGCCTATGAACGGGCGGGCATATTCGCGAAAAGCGACTGGGGCCGGCCGGCGATTCTGCAACCGGCGCTGGCTGTGCGTTCGCTGCGCGAAGGCGATACCGCCACCACCGCCATCGAAGCCCTGAGCGAGCTGCGGCTGCTGGCGGTCGCGCGCCGCGATTTTCGCCACCCCGGCATTACCGCCGAGCGCGCGCGCAACTTCCTCACCCAGGTGATGGCGCTCAATCTCGATCTGCTTTCGGGCACGCTCAGCGAAGCCGATCGCGAGCGCCCGGATCAGCTGGGTACGGCCGTGCAGTCGCTCTATCACTATCAGCTCGAGCACATGGGCTACGAGAGCATTCTCGATAGCCTGGTGGCCGAGGTCTGGCGCATTCTCGCCCAGCGCCCGATCGAGGTCGACGATGTCCGCCAGATGGTCATCCAGATCGCCACCTGTCTGTACGACCCGGCCATCGAAAGCACCACCGGCAACGACGATGCCCGTCGGCTGGTGGAATCGCTGTTCGCCCCGGCGCCGGGTTGCGCGGAGGATCCGGGCGTGGCGGTTTATGCCGAACGCCTACAGGCCATGAATCGCGAAGCCTTGATGATCGAAGCGCTCGGCTTTGCCAATGCCATGCACGATACCGGTCTGGCCTCGGTCTACCACGCGGTGCTTTTGCGGCATCTGCGCAGTCTGCCCGACGGCTCGGGTGATTCGCTCATCCCCACCGCCCTGGGGCTGAGCCAGACCGGCCAGGACGCGCTGCTGTGCTACAGCGAACTCGTGCACACGCTCATCGACGAAACCGTGTTCGTGGAAACCGCACAGGCGATCTACGGGCTCGCGCTGTTACTCGAACGCGGCGTGCTGTTTTCCACGCCGGTCGCTGCCGGGCTGTGGCGCCAGATCGGGCTGCAGCTCTCCCCGGCAACCGAAGACAGTATTCGGCTGGTCTGCGGCGATGCCCAGCCACCGCGGGTATTTTTGCTGGCCGGCGTGCTCGGCCTGCTCGGCCAGCCGCTGGGCGTGGGGCAGGGCAACAACCCGACCTGCCAGTCGGTGATCGGGCTATCGATGTGGGCCGATAACGACCCCGACTATCTGTTGCAGTTGATCACCTGGGCCGCGCGCGATGACGAAGTGCTCACCCGCTTTGAAGGCCAGCATATTTCCTCGAAAGGCCTGGAAGCCGGGTTGGCCAAGGAAAACCCGCTCGACGTCGACCCGGTATCGCTGCTGCTGGTGCCGCATCTTGATCGTATCTATATCGAGATGGGCCGGCTGTGCGGCGAGCGCGACGACGATCTGCATCGCTGGATCAACCCCGAGTTCTATGGCTGGTGGGTCGGCCAGGGCTTTGCCGTGGTCGCCGACCCCAAGACCGGCGAAATCCGCGACCACGCCGGCTTCGTGCGGCATTTCTATGCCTGCTATCACCCCTACTACAACGGCAATGTGCCGGTGATTCATTCGCAACCGGCGGGCATCGCGGTTACCGACAGCGCCGCGCGTTATGTGGGCCGGCATGCCATTTCGATTCTGCGGGTCAGCCTCGACCCGGACGGCGACATGCGGGTGTATTTCTTCAACCCCAACAACGATAGCGGCCAGGACTGGGGCCAGGGCATCGTCACCACCACCGAAGGCCACGGCGAACTGCCCGGCGAAGCCTCGTTGCCGTTCGCCGAGTTCGCCTCACGGTTGTTCGTGTATCACTACGACCCGCTCGAGCACGGCAACGCCGATGCCGTCACCGACGACGAGATTGCGCACGTGATCCAACTCGCCCACGACAGCTGGGGCAAGGAATTCGACACCGACTAAAACCATGCTTGATGAGGCAGGCCACGGAGTTGTCTACGCTCAAGCAGGCAGGTTGTTGTCCGCCAATGAACGCCAAGACGCGGAAATATCGCCAAAAGACAGAGGGCTGACAGCGTTGGGGGTTCGCGCTGCCCGCGTGGTGAGCGAGCGCCGTCGGCGCGTCCCCGCTTTCATCTGCGTGAATCTGTGTCGATCTGCGGAGACGATTTGAGAAATACAGCCCGTGGCGTGAAACCATGCGCGGGCCCGGCGGCTCCCGACGGGCAGGTGTGTCTTGATTTGGCTGCGCTCAAGCAGGCAGGTTGTCCGCCAAAGGAACACGCAGGCACGCCCCTAAGGCGAAGACAGATCGTTCGAACGGGGTCTAATAGTCATGCCGCTTGCTGAACTTTGTAAATCGTTCAAGAAGCCGCTTGAGCGTTCGCGCCGCCGAGGATCAAACGGCCTATGAGCCAGACGCCCCGCAAGCCCGCCCGTTCCAGGCCCGCCGGGCGCCGCCGCAAACCGGTCCGCAAGCCCGCACCGCGGCCGGACACACCGCGTCTTATCGCCTTCAACAAACCGTTTCGGGTACTCACCCAGTTCACCGACGGCAACGACCGCGCCACACTCGCCGACTATATCGACGTGCCGGGTGTGTATCCGGCGGGACGGCTCGATCGCGACAGCGAAGGGCTTTTGTTGCTGACCAACGACGGCCGGCTACAGGCGCGTATCGCCGACCCGAAACACAAGCTCGCCAAGACGTATTGGGTCCAGGTCGACGGCGAAGCATCAAACGACCAGCTCGAGGCCCTGCGCGCCGGGCCGACGCTCAAGGACGGCCCGACCCGCCCTGCCGAGGTCGCGATGATCGCCGAGCCCGCGTTGTGGCGGCGCGATCCGCCGGTACGCTATCGCAAGAACGTGCCGACGACCTGGCTGGAAATCACCATTCACGAAGGCCGTAACCGCCAGGTCCGACGCATGACCGCCGCCGTGGGCCTACCCACCCTGCGCCTGGTACGCATACGTATCGGCGGCTGGTCGCTGGATGGGCTGGAAAGCGGCCAGTGGCGTGAGCTCGCGCCCACGCTGACGTAGTTCAGGCCGCGCCGGCCAGTGCGGTCGGTGCCGCCTCGCTGATCAACCCTTCCTTTTTGAGCGCCTGCCAGAAGGCGGGGTCGATCGTGGCACGCATGGAGGCTGCATTCTCGCGCGCCTGCTGGGCATTACGCGCGCCCGGAATCGTGGCAGAAACAATCGCCGGTGCGGCGGTGAACTGCAGTGCTGCGGTTCGCAAATCGGTGCCGTGGGCTTTCGCTATGGATTCGATACGGGCGCGTTTTTCGCGATACCCCTCGGGAATGCCGTCGCTATAGAGCCAACGGTCCTTGCCGGCCAGAAAGCCCGCGCCCAGCGGCGCGCCGATGACCACCGAACAATCCTGGGCCTCGCATACCGGGAACAGGCGTTCGAGCGCGTCGTCATGGTTCATCAAGGTATAGCGCGTGGCCTGCAGAATGACGTTGGGCTCGGCATGCTCGAGCGCGGCAAGGGCCGGTTCGATATCGTTTACGCCCATGCCCCAGCCCTTGATCAGGCCTTCGTCACGCATTTTCGTCAGCTCGGGCATGGCCCCTTCGATGGCGATCTTGAGCTGGGCATCGTAGTCGTCGAGGTCTTTGTTGCTCGGCGCGAGGTCGTGGATGAACACCATATCGAGGCTGGGCACGCCCAGGCGCTGCAGACTGTCTTCCACCGAACGGCGCACGCCGGCCGCGCTGTAGTCGTAGCGATAGTCGAAGTTCAAATCACCCGCCCAGATGCCGTGACTGTCCATCGATGCGTCCGGCGTAAGCAAGCGCCCGACCTTGGACGACAACACATAATCGCCGCGCGGCTTGCCGTCGAGAAAATGCCCCACACGACGTTCGCTCAGGCCCAGCCCGTACCAGGGCGAGGTATCGAAATAGCGCACGCCCGCGTCCCAGTGCGCCTGCATCATCGCTTCGACGGTCGCATCCGAGGTTTCGAAAAACATATTGCCGGCCTGCGTTCCGCCGGCGCCGTATTTGGTCGCAGGCCGATAGCCCGCGGCCGAGCCATCGTCGGGGTTGGCCGGCATCGAGTCCGGGCTATGGCGGGTCGCGGCGGCGTCTTGCCCTGCGGCGAATGCGCGCGGTACGAACCACGCGGCCGCGCCCGCGAATCCGCCGAGCGCGGCGGTACGAAGAAAGTGGCGACGGCTGGTCATGGCATACCCTGTCTGGAGTTCTGACCCCACGGTATCAGACGCTCGCCAAGCCATGACGCCAGGCCGCGCCCGGCGCGGTGCCTACAGCGGGCGATCGCCGATACGCTGCAGGGACTGAAAGCGGCCATTCGTGTCGTAGCTCAGCCGATACACGCCATGCACACCGTCGCGGGTGACCACACGCCGCAACGCCTGGGCCGGCAAGAGCACGCGCCGGCCATCCACACTGGATGCATACACATGCTCGACCGAGCCAGCGTAGTGGGCCCGGCATTGCGCCGCGGACAGCGCGATGATGACATCGATACTCGGCATGCTCGGCTTATATCAACACGCGGCTACAATTCGGCCGGCCGATTGGCCACCCGTTGGCCGGCAAGCGTCAACGACTCGGGACAGGCGAGTAGATAGCCCTGGCTGTATTCACAGCCGAACGAGCGGACCCATTCATGTTGTGCCCGGGTTTCCACGCCTTCGGCCACTACGCCGAGTTCCTGGCCGTGGGCGAGATCCACAATGCCACGCACCAATTCGCGGGCGACCGCATCGTGCTCGAGGCGCTGGACCACACTCTTGTCGAGTTTGACGATCGACAATGGCAAGCGGGTGAGATAGGCAATCGAGGAATAGCCGGTGCCGAAATCATCCATCGCAATACGAATACCCAGCGTTTTCAAGTGGCTCATGGTGCGGGCCGCGACTTCGAAATCCGCGATCAAACTGCGTTCGGTCAGCTCGAACACCAGCCGCCCGCCGTCGATGTCATGTTTTTCCAGCACCGCGGCCACGCAGTCATAGAAATCGCTTTCATAGAATTCCCGCCCCGGAATATTGACCGCGACATACGGTAACGGTGCGGTACTGCCATCGCGCCGCCATTGCGCGATCTGGCAGGCGGCCGTATCCAGCGCATACTCGACCAGCGCGCGGCTGAGATTATGCTCGGCCTCGGCCACGGGTATGAATTCGTCCGGATAGATATCGCCCAGTTCCGGATCATGCCAGCGGGCCAGCAATTCGAACCCGGCCAGCAGATCGCCGCGATTGCTGAACAACGGCTGCCAATGAAAATGAATGCCGCCTTCGTGGAGTGCGGTTTCGAACAGACGCCGAATATGACGATCACGCAGCAGCTGGCGATTGATGGTTTCGGAAAACAGCACCACGCCGCGAGCGATACCGGCACGGTGGTGTGCCTGGCGGGCACGCGCGACCAGTTCCGAGGCATGACGGCCATGCTCGCCATGCAGGGCCATCCCGCCCACGACGCGAAACGCGACCTGTGCCTGGCCCGAGCTGACCTGTTTGTTGGCGTATTCGACCTGATGTTCGCAGCGCTCGCGGATGGGCTCCATATCGGCCATACCGGGTACGGCGCCGACAAATTCGGTATCCGACAATCGCGTGAGATAGCAGAAATCCGCCGGGTCGGACTGCAGCGCGGCCAGCCAGTTGGCCACCGTCTGGCTGGTGACCTGCTCGCCGTAGGTCTGTTCGTAGTGGCCGAGGTTGACGATATCCAGATGCACAACCGCGCTGTCCTGACCGTTGCGTGCGCGCGACATCAATACATCGTCGAGGCGTTCCAGCGCGATCGTGCGCGTGGCCACCGGCAACGACGGATCGCGGTCCATGAGGCGCGCGACATGGCGATCGTGCGCGGCGATACGCCGGTCGAGCTCGAACTCGTGTTCGATCCAGTCGACCAGTTCCTGGAGCAGCACCTGATCGCGCGCGCCGAACACGCGCGGCTTGTAATCGAGCACACAGATCGTGCCGATCGGCTTGCCGTGCGGGCCATGTAGCGGCATGCCGGCATAGCTGCAAATATGCGGCGCTTCAGCCACGTAGGGCAGCTGCGAAAAGCGCGGGTCGGCACGTGCGTCTTCGACGAACAGTGGCGCATCCTGCGTGATGGCGTAGTCGCACACGCTCAGATTGCGTGGAATCGACTGTAAATCGAGCCCGCGGGCGGATTTGAACCACTCACGGTCGCCTTCCATGAGCGACATGAGCGCGATGGGCATGCCCAGCAGCTCGGTGGCCAGCCGGGTGATACGGTCGAAGCGCTCCTCGGGCCGGGTATTGAGCAGACCCAGCTCGAGCAGGTCGGACAGACGATCGCGTTCGCGCCGATCCGTATCGACCGCGGCATGCGTGGCCACGGCGTGTCGCTGTGCACCGTCGCCGCCGGTTTGGCTTGTCACGATGTTCGTCCTCTCGCTCGCGCCCCGCCCCTGCGCCCCTGGAAAGGGTTATCGCGCGCCCGTGGTCTTTTTTCAAGTACCACGGCCCAAGCGCTCGGCCTGTACGCGGCGCCCAGGCACCGCGTCGTGCCATCGCCGGCGTCGCGGGTCGCCAGCGCAGGCCACAATGCCGTGCGACACGGCGCACCGGTTCGCAACGACATTGTATTTCATGCATGCGCAACTCAACCGTCGGCGTCGAGCTTGTCCTGGGTTCGATGCGCGAAATCGCTGGCGTCGTGACGCTCACGCAGCTGTTCGTGCGGCTCGCCCCAGAGGCGGTTGACCATGCGCCCACGGCGCACCGCGGCCCGTGCGTCGATCTCGCGCGCCCAGCGCTGTACATTTTCGTATTCCTGTACCTGAAGGAACTCGCCGGCATCGTAAAGGCGGCCCAGCGCGAGCGCGCCGTACCAGGGCCAGGTGGCGATATCGGCAATACTGTATTCGCCGCCCGCCAGATAGGCGGATTCGGCCAGCCGCCGATCGAGCACGTCGAGTTGGCGCTTGACCTCCATGGTGAATCGATCGATCGGGTACTGCATCTTTTCCGGCGCATAGGCATAGAAATGCCCGAAACCGCCGCCCAGATACGGCGCGCTGCCCATCTGCCAGAACAGCCAGTTCATCGCCTCGGTGCGTGCGCCGTGCTCGTCGGGTATGAATTCACCGAATTTCTGCGCCAGATACAAAAGAATGGAGCCGGACTCGAACACGCGCGTCGGCGTGGCGGTGCCGTGATCGACCATGACCGGAATCTTGGAGTTCGGGTTGATCGCGACATAGCCGCTGGAAAACTGCTCGCCTTCGCCGATATTGATCGGCCACGCGTCGTATTCCGCGCCGGCGTGGCCGAGTTCGAGCAGCTCCTCGAACATCACCGTGGCTTTGACACCGTTGGGCGTGGCCAGCGAATACAGCTGAAAATCGTGTTTACCCACCGGCAGCTCGGCCTCGTGGGTCGGCCCGGCGATGGGGCGGTTGATATTGGCGAATTTACCGCCGCTGCCGGTCTCCCAGGTCCAGACCTTCGGTGGAGTGTAGTCTTGGTTGTCGCTCATCATCAGACGGGGTTGCGAAATATGGCCCCGATTATCATCCGATCCGGGTAATGCGTCGAACTCACCGACCAACCGCCCTCTTTCATCGGGCGGTTAATTACGCCGATCGGCGTAGCCGGCGGGCAGTTGGTCCGGCGCTTCGGCGATCACGCTTTCGTCATCGACCGCTCGGGTTTCGATAAATGTCAGCCGCGCGAATTCGTCGATCACGAGCTTCGGATAGGTCGGCCCGGCGTCACGCAGCGCACGCATTCGATCCAGATGATCGTTCTGGTAGCAGACCGTTTTGTGCGGCGCATCGGCCACCCAGCGCGGGAAAAAGATCACCCCATGCAGGCGACGCTCGGCGAAATTCGCGGTCACGCTCACTGCCGTGCCGGTGGGCTCATCCCACGACACCTTGCAGATATCGTCGGACAGGCGGGCGATATGCGCGGCCTGATCGCGCACCCAGCGCCCGCCGACCATGCCGCTATGAATGCGGTAGTCGATCGTGCGGGCATTCTTGAGATACATCTCGTACTGCCAGCCGTTGTCGTAGGTATAGATGAAATGGCGACCGAGAAAACCCGCCAGTTCATCGGCATGCGTGGATTCGAACGATTCTTCGGTGATCATGGATTCGCCTCATTACGTAAAGCGTGCGGGCGGTGATCCTCGCATGAAGCGACATCCGCGCATCCAAACGCCGGGCTACATCGCAGTCTTCAATCGCCACGCCCCAGGCGGCGAATCACCGGCCCGACCGTCAGCCCCTGGCCGACAATCGAGAACAGCACTACGCAGTAGGTGATGGTCACGATGGTATCGCGGGCTTCGCCGGCCGGCAGCGCCAACGCCAGGGCGACAGAAATGCCGCCGCGCAGCCCGGCCCAGGTCAGCAACGCACTGGCGTTGTCGCCGAGTCGATGCCAGGGCCGGACCAACTGCAATGCCGCGCTGACACAGCCATAACGGGTGATCAGCACCAGCGGGATCGCGAGCACACCGGCCAGCAGATAGCGCCCGTCGAGGGTGATCTGAATCATCTCCAGACCGATCATGACGAACAGCACGGTATTGAGAATCTCGTCGACGATTTCCCAGAAGATATCCAGATGCGCCCGTGTAGTTTCGCTCATCGCGAACATGCGCCCCTGATTGCCGACCAGCAGCCCGGCCACGACCATCGCCAACGGCCCTGAGGCATGCAGGGCGGCAGCCAGCTGATAGCCGCCGAGCACCACCGCCAGCGTGACCAGAATCTCCACCTGGTGGTCGTCCATCTGGCGCAGCATCCAGAACGCCAGCGCGCCGAGCGCCAGGCCGAGCAACACGCCGCCCGCGACTTCCTGCACGAACAACAGCGCGATTTCACCCGCGCCCTCGACATGGCCGGCGCGGGTCAGGCCGAGCAAGGCCAGAAACACCACCACGGCCACGCCGTCGTTGAACAGCGATTCGCCGGTGATATTGGTTTCCAGCTCGGAGGAAACGCCCGCGCACTTGAGCAGGGCGAGCACCGCGATCGGATCGGTCGGCGAAATCAGCGCGCCAAACAGCAGACAGAACACCAGCGGCAATTCGAAGCCGAGAAAAGGCGCGACGACATAGGTCACACCGCCGATGATGGCCGTGGATAACACCACGCCCACCGACGCCAGCACGCCAATGGAAAAGCGGTGCTTCCACAAATCCCCGAGATTGACCTGCAGGGCGCCGGCAAACAGCAGAAAGCTGAGCATGCCGTCCATCAGCGTCTTGTTGAAATCGATGGCCAGCCACCAGGCGCCGGCCTGCTCGCGAATATCGAGCACGCCGAAGAAGTCCGCAGCCACGAGCGCGGCCGACACCACCAGGCTCAACAGCATCACGCCGATGGTGGTCGGCAGACCGACGACGCGGTAATTGAAAAACGCCAGCACCGCAGCCAGCGAAACCAGTACCGCGCCAATCTGTAGCAGGCCCACGCTTACTCCCGGTCAAAACGCGACAGGATAGCGCGTTGGCTCATATGGCTGGCCCGCAATCCAGGCGATAAACCCGTGCCGCGGTATCGAAGAACAACGCCTGTTTTTCGTCTTCGGAACAGTCGCGGGCGAGATGCTTGAACGCGTTCCAGAGGGTGACGTAATCGCAGCTGAAGTGATCGACCGGGAAATTGCTTTCGAACATGCAGCGTGTCGCGCCAAAGGCTTCGATACAGGTTTCGATATAGGGCGCCCAGGCCTCCGCCAATGCGGGGTACGAATCGGGCCGATTGGCATAGGACCATTCGAAACCGGCAAACGGCATCGCCAGCCCGCCAAGCTTGACCACCACGTTCTCGCAGGCAGCAAGCGCGCGAATCTGCGTACGCCATGCGCCGAAGCGGGCCGCGCGCTGGCCCGCATAGGCGCCAATACCGACAGGCCCGCCGACATGATCGAGTACGATCGTGGTTTCGGGAAAGGCCTGGGCAAGATCCAGCAGATCCGGCAACTGCGGCTCCAGCAGCCAGGCATCGAAGCTCAGCCCGCGCGGGGCGAGTTCGGCAAAACCCTTGCGAAAATCGGGATCGCGCAACAAACCCGCCGGCGTGCCACGGGTCGATAGCGGGCCCAGCACGTTCTCGTCGCCGTCGTAGGCCGCGCTGTGGCGAATACCACGAAAACGTCCCTGCCCGGCCGCGATATGCGCTTCCAGCACCTCGCCGACCTCCGCGCCCAGGCGCAGGTCGGCATGGCCCACGATGCCGGCACAGGCACGTGTTGGACCATAAACGCCGCTGGCCGCGACCGCGGCCACGCCGTTGACGAACTCGGTTTCGCCTACACTGCGCAAGGCCTTGGGCCCGTCGGCGCGATACATGGCCCGGCATTCGATGAACACCGTCGCCCGGATATCGTGGCCGCTGTCGGTATCGGCCAGCAGTTCGTCGAGCATGTAGCGCGAGCGCTCGCGCAGCATCTGACTAAAGCCATGCGCGGCAAACGGCATAGCGCGCAGATCCAGGCGCGAGCGATCCCACAGATGATGGTGCGGATCGATGATCGGGCGGTCGGGTTCCAGAATGGTTGCAGTCACGGCATCTCCTTTGTCGGCGCACGGCTGGGCTGTTGTTATCGAGGGCAACTTACCATCGAACGCTCGTTCGGTTTCGAGTCGGTCGTGCACGGTTATTTGATGTAGCAGACAACTTCATGTCTTCATACAGATCGCTTTCTTCGTTCTGGCGACACCATGAGTAGTTATCGAGACGGAATACGCCTGGGCGTGGCCGGCGCGGCGGCGGCGGCGGCGATCTATTTCCCGCAACCGCTGGCTGCGCGTATTCAAACCAGCTTCGAGGTGTCGGTGTTGTGGGCGGCCATGCCCATGACCTTTGCCTTTATCGTGCTCACCTCGGGGCCGGTGGTATTCGGACGTTTCATTACCGTGGCGCGTGCGATGCGCATCGTGCTGGTGACCGAACTGTTGCTCGCGGCGCTGTTCGCGGTCCAGGCACTGGCCTTCGATGTACTGCCCTATTTCGCGCTGCGCGCGCTTCAGGTGATGCTGCTGCCGCTGTTGATTCCGGCGGTGATCACCGGCTCGTCCAATATTCTGGGCTCGGACAACCGCGCCCGCGATCTGGCGTTCTATACCGCGGGTACCATCGTGGGCGGCGTCAGCGGGCGGCTGATCGCAGTGGGCTCGGTGAGCTTCGACCACTGGCAGGTCGGCAGTCTTGCCATTACCGTCATGCTGCTGTTTTCGGCCTGGCTGCTGCGCGACCCGCCGGTACTGGCCAGCGAACTGCCGCGCCGACCGTCAGCGTCGGGCGAGCATACGATCCCGCCTGTCGAGGCGCGCAAAAGCTGGTGGTGTCAGGTGACCCTGTCCTATCCGGGGCTGGCCCTGGCGTTTGGCGTACTCACCACGGTACTCACCTGTCTGCCCTTCGAAATCGGCTACAAGCGTGGCGGCGCGTTGATGCTGGCCATCGTCTACGGCGGTTATGCCGTGGGCATCGCCACATCGCTGGGCGCACCGGCGATCACCCGTATCAGTCGCGGCCTGCCCAATGCGACGCTGGTCGCCGCGATCGTGTTCGTAATCGGCCTGCTGGGCGTTATTCAGGGTTCGTTTGTCGCCCTTGTGATCGGCGTGGTGCTGCTGTGCGGCAGCATGGTCTTTCAGCAGGCCACCCAGATCGTGCTGCTCAACGATTATTTTGCCCGCTCGCAATCGGGCACGGTCAGCGCGCTGTTCGTGGCCGCGGTATTCGCCGGCGGAACAGCCGGCTCGAGCGTGATGGTGTCGCTCTACGAATGGGCCGGTTGGGGCGTGGTCATGGGGATCTGCCTCGTTTTCGCCCTCGCGGCCGGCTACTGCGTCTATGCCGCGGCCCGTCAGCAGGCCAAAGCGGCACGCGCTCTGCCCTGACCAAGCCGACACGGGCGCTGGTGCTGCGCGCTGCCGCGCGGCAGACTGCGACCGTATTTTCCAACCGAGCCTGGCATGTCGTCGATCATTCTCCACCACTACGAAGCTTCCCCGTTTTCGGAGAAGGTTCGGGCCATTCTGGGCTACAAGCAGCTCGAATGGCGCTCGGTGCTCATTCCGCGCATCATGCCCAAGCCGGATCTGGTGGCCCTGACCGGCGGCTATCGCAAGACGCCGGTCATGCAGATCGGGCGCGACGTCTATGCCGATACGCATCTGATTACACGCCAGATCGAGCGACTCGCGCCCGAACCGAGCCTTTTTCCGAAGACCGATATCGCGAGCGTCATCGGGCTCGAACAGCTCGGCGACAAGCGGCTGTTCCTGGCCGCCGTACCGGTGATGTTTCGCCCGGCGGGCCGTGCGGTGCTCATCGATAAACTCGGCAAAGACTATCTGGCCAGCTTTGGTGCCGACCGCGCCGCGTTGTTCAAGGGCGGCCACGTCGTACGTCCGGACGCGGCGTACTCCGACGCGGTTCTGCCGCCAACGCTGGAAGCCCTGAATCGCCAGCTCACCGACCGTGACTTTCTGTTCGGCGAGCGCCCGTGTATTGCCGATTTCTCGGTCTATCACCCCATCTGGTATATCCGCTCGAACAGCGGCGTAGCGCCACTGCTCGACGACTACCCCAACCTGCTGGCCTGGGCCGATCGCATCCGCGCGCTGGGACACGGCACCCGCGAAGATATCGATGCCGGCCAGGCGCACGAGATCGCCGCGCGCTGCGAGCAGTGGCAACCGCTGCCGGCCGCGGTCGAAGCCGGACTCACCCCCGGCACGCGGGTATCGGTTGCGGCCACCGATTACGGCACCGAACCCAGCCATGGCGAACTGGTGTCGATCGCCGCCGAGAGCATGACCATTCAACGCGATGGCCCGGACGGACAGCCTATTCGCGTGCACTTCCCGCGCGACGGTTTTCGTGTCGAGGCGGCCGAGACGTAGCCCTTGCGGTGGCACGTCGCCCTCGCCGTATTGCGAAAAAACCGAGCCGGGCCGTTGTACCCACCGGCCCATGCCACCATTATCGGTTTATCCATTCGACCCGCCGATCGAGGCCGAGTCATGAAACGAGCACTGGGCGCGATGGCCGCCAACTGGCTGCGCAAACCGGAAAACCAGGAACGTATCAAGCGCACCGCGCGCGACGTCTGGGGCAAATTCCAGCAGCGCCGTGAGGCCCGCAAGAACGCCAGCGCGGGCACGAAGAGCCGCGAGGGCCGACCCACCGAGCGCGATGCGCCCGACAGCCGCGATGAATAAGTCCTATTCAAAGCGCGCAGGCGGCGCGGGGCTGCTCGCAATGCTCGCGGCCGTGCTTCTCGCGGGTTGCGCGGGTGGCCCGCCCGAGGATCCGACCGAGCCGGCCTATCAGCGCTATTGGCAGTGCGCCTATAGCGCGGCCATGCCCTATGCAGCGGACGACAGTGTGAGCCCGCGCAGCGCGGCCGCGAGGGCGCAGTCGGCCTGCGCCAGCGTCTACCGCGCGTATCGCGATGCACGCATCCGCTATGTGCGTTCGGTGGTGCCTTCGCGCGATCGCGACATGGCGACCACGCTGGGCAATCAGGCGGCGCGGGAACGGCGCAAGATGGTCACACAGCGCCTCACCGAGCTGGTGACCGAGGCGCGTTAAAAGTCCGCGCGGGTCGCCGCACGAGCTGCGTTCCGACTCTACCCTGCGCCCGCGTCGTAAATCGGGTTACGGGCAGCCCGGCCGTCTTTGATACCGTCGGTCATGAATTGAATGCACCGACCCGTGAGCCCCGCCATGACCGCGCAAACCCTGCCCGACACCATGAACGCCATGCTGCTGACCGGCCATGGCGGTATCGACAAGCTCGTCTATCGCGACGATGTGCCAACGCCGGTAGCGGGGGCCGGCGAGGTGGTGGTACGCGTTACCGCCACGGCCAAGAACAATACCGACCGCAAGGCCCGCGAGGGGCTTTATCCCACGCGTGATGCCCACGACGTAACCTCGTTTGCGATCGGCGGCAAACCCACCCTGACTTTCCCGCGTATCCAGGGCGCGGATATCGTCGGCCGGGTGGCCTCGGTCGGTGAGGGCATCGATGCCTCGCGCATTGGCGATCGCGGCCTGCTGGATTTCAATATCTATGCCGAGACACCCGATGGGCCACGGCGCGATATCAATCTTACGCCCGACTACTACGGCCACGGCGCCGATGGCGGCTATGCCGAATACGTGGTGGTACCGGCCGATCAGTTTCATACCATCGACAACGATCTGACCGATGCCGAGCTGGCCAGTCTGGGCATGTGTTCCTATCAGACCGGCTACCACATGCTCACCGCGGCCAATATCCGTGCCGGCGAGCGCGTGCTCGTCACCGGGGCCAGCGGCGGCGTGGGCACCGCCCTGATTCAGCTATGCCGGGTGATCGGGGCCATTCCCTATGCACTGAGCACGCCCGACAAGACCGACGCGCTGCGTGCGCTCGGCGCCGAAGCGGTCTTCAATCGCGCCGATATGCAGGACTTCACCACCACAGTGCGCGAAGCCACCGGCGGCGAGCCCATCGACGCGGTCATGGATCTGGTCGGCGGCGACATGACCCAGCGCTTCATCGATACGATGATCTTCGACATGACCCGCCGCCGTACCTACCCGCGCCTGAGTATCGCCGGCGCGAGCGGCGGCAACGTCAGCGAAGTGCTGTGGACACGTATCTATCTCTATCAGGTGCAGATCTTCGGCGTCTCCCACGGCACCCGCGACGAGGCCGAGCAACTGATGCGCTGGATTCGCGGCGGCGAACTCAAGCCGGTACTGCATGCCGCATTCAAACTCTCGGAACTGCACGAAGCCGAGCGCTATTTCGTGGATCGCTCGAGCAACTATCTTGGCAAGATCGTGATCGTGCCGGATAGCCAGTGGGCCGAACACGGCGCGCCTTATGCGCTGGCTGGCTAGGCGCACGCAATCCACACCCTCATGGACACCCCATTCAAAGAGATCGCGGGATGAGCGCAGAACTCACTTTTCAGATCATCGATACCCATGCCGGCGGCGATGTCAGCCGTATCGTGGTGGGCGGCATCACGCAGCTGCCCGGCGCCACGGTACGCCAGCAGATGGAATACCTGCGCGACCACGCGGATGGTCTGCGCACGGTCCTGCTCGAAGAGCCCTATGGCATCCCCGAAATGTCGGTGGATCTGATCGTAGCGCCGTCGAACCCGGAGGCCGTTGCCGGCTACATCATTATGGAAGTGATGGGCTACCCCATCTATTCCGGCTCGAATACCATCTGTACCGCCACCGCGCTGCTCGACAACCACATGATTCCCAAGCGCGAAGGCCGCCAGCAGTTCGTGCTGGAATCGCCGGCGGGCCGTGTGGCCATCGAGGCACGGGTCGAAAACGATGTGGTCGAGGCGATCACCTGCGAAGGCCTGCCCAGCTATATCGATACCCATCGGGCCACGATTCATGTGCCCCTGATTGGCGAGGTGACCTACAGCATCGCCTATAGCGGCGGCTTCTATGCGCTGGTCGATGCGCGCGAACTGGGCTTTTCTCTCACCCGCGACGAGGAATCGCGGCTGGCCCACTGTGCCCAGGCGATCGTCGAGGCGATCCTCGAAGAACGTGGCTTTTCCCACTACGAACTCGGCGACGTGGGGCCGCTGCCGTTTCTGCATTTCATGGGCGATGTCGAGCAAACCGGCGCAGGGCACTATCGCTCGCGCTCGGCGACTTATGTGCACCCCGGCGTGATCTGTCGCAGCACCACGGGTACCGGCACCTCCGCGCGCATGGCGTTGATGCACCACGAAGGCCGCATGCAGCCGGGCGATACGCTGGAAACCGTGTCGCTGCGCGGATCGAGCTTTCTGGGCACGTTCACGCGCGTCGCCCAGGCGGGTGGCTACGACGTGGTCGAAAACACCATCACCGGCAAGGCGCATGTGATCGCGCGCTCGCAAATCGTGGTCAATCCGGCCGACGAACTCGTCGACAGTTCCCAGCTGCGCGGCATTCTCACCTGCATGCAATCGCAGGACTAAGCTTGGCGCCTATGCGCTCGCCACGGCGCGCGCATAGGCGCTGGAGGCATGCAATCCGCCCGGAAAGGCAACAGGCGGAAATGGCAGGTCGGCTTCGAGAACACTCGCCGTCGCGGCGCCGCACAATGACCACTTTCATCGCCGGTTTGTACCCCGCATTTGCCAAGAACGCGAAAGGCTAATCGGATCTGCGTGCATCTGCGTCGATCTGCGGACGTCTTGTCTTACCGAGCACTTAGCATGAACGTGCGGCCTGCTTCATACGGGCGAAATGTCGGGCGATCGCCCCCGGCGTAGTCAGCCAGACATCGCCGCGCACGCTCGCCACATGGGTCAGCGCACGGCGTAGTGCACGCAGCCGAAACGGCTGGCCGACGATATACGGGTGCAGCGCGATGCCCATGACCAACAGCTGGGCCCGAGACTGCTCGTGCATCTCGTCGAATTGGTCGACGATGCGGGCCGCGAACTCGCGATAGTCGATATGGTGGGCCACGATCGACGGAATATCGTTGATCTCCTGTGGGTACGGCACCGATAGAATCCGCCCGCCGTCGCGGGTGGCCATCCAGGTCGGCTGATCGTCGTGGCACCAGTCCAGGTGGTAGCCAAAGCCGGCCTCGGCGAGCAGGTCCGGGGTGATCTCGCTTTGCGCGATCCATGGGCCGAGCCAGCCCTGCGGTGCTTCGCCGAACGCGGCCGTGAGTCGATCACGCGATTCGGCAATGAGCGCGGCCTCGCCGGCCTCGTCGAATTCGTTCTGGGATTCACTGTTGGTGCGCCCGTGGGCGATAAGCTCGGTATCCAGGCGCGCTCGATAGGCCGTGACCAGTTCCGGGCAATAGTCGGCGATCGAACTGTTCACGATCAGCCCCACCGGCAGCTTCAGCGATTCGAACAGTTCCAGCAGGCGCCAGGCGCCCACGCGATTGCCGTAGTCCCGCCAGGAATAATTGAGCACATCCGGCTCGCGCCGGCCGCTAGCCAGGGCCGCGCCGTAGCCCTGGCCAAAATCGAAGTGTTCGAGGTTCAACCCGATATACACCGCCAGCCGCCGGCCCTCGGGCCAGTCGAAATCCGGGCGATCGACGATGGCGCTGTAGCGATAGCGCCCGTGGCTTCGAATCGTGCGCGACATGGAAGCGGCAGCAGGAATGGTCATTCGATTGTAAGTGCGGGATGCATACGCCGGCCATCTGCGCTAGCTGTGTAAACCCACCAGGTTGTTCACGCCGATGCCGAGTGTGCTG
>NZ_APNG01000031.1:0-30545 GCF_040361255.1 Salinisphaera sp. T5B8
CAGTTTCGCTTGGCTCCGACAGACTGGATGCGGCGCTTTCATAGGACGCGGCTGGCGTACTGTCGGTCCAGTTCGTGTCGTATGAGTTCGCGGGTTCCCCGCTGTCCGCAGCGACGTATGCGCCAGGGGCGTCGCTCATGCCGTTGCTGCCATAAGCGGTCGAGTAAACGTTGGGTACAGCACCATCGCCGGCAGGGGCCTTCGCAGGCGCATCAGGCTCTGGCTCCCCCAGTATGCTTGGCTGCTCCGAAAGCTTCGGTTCGTTGCCGGCCTAGGCCGCAGACGGGGAGGGGTCAGACCAATTCATCTGGTCGGCCTGTCCGGCCCCTGAACTGTCTGTCGCTCGGAACGTGGGTGCTGCGCTATCTATCGCGCCCAAGCTGTTCGCGGCGCTTGATCGGGCTGTCGGCTGTGTGTTGGATCCTCGGTCACTTGAAGCGGTCGAGTAAACGTTGGGTACAGCACCATCGCCGGCAGGTGCCTTCGCAGGCGCATCAGGCTCTGGCTCGCCCAGTATGCTTGGCTGCTCCGAAAGATTCGGTTCGTTGCCGGCATAGGCCGCAGACGGTGAGGTGTCAGACCAATTCATCTGGTCAGCCTGTCCGGCCCCTGAACTGTCTGTCGCTCGGAACGTGGGCGCTGCGCTATCTATCGCGCCCAAGCTGTTCGCGGCGCTTGATCGGGCTGTCGGCTGTGTGTTGGATCCTCGGTCACTTGAAGCGGTCGAGTAAACGTTGGGTACAGCACCATCGCCGGCAGGTGCCTTCGCAGGCGCATCAGGCTCTGGCTCGCCCAGTATGCTTGGCTGCTCCGAAAGATTCGGTTCGTTGCCGGCATAGGCCGCAGACGGTGAGGTGTCAGACCAATTCATCTGGTCAGCCTGTCCGGCCCCCGAACTGTCTGTCGCTCGGAACGTGGGCGCTGCGCTATCTATCGCGCCCAAGCTATTCGCGACGCTCGATCGGGCTGTCGGCTGTGTATTCGATCCTCGGTTACTTGTTGCAGCCGCCATACCGGCCGGCCCGGGTTGCGGCGCAGTCGCCAGTTCGGGCACCGATCCGC
This sequence comes from Salinisphaera sp. T5B8, assembly GCF_040361255.1. Classification (NCBI taxonomy): domain Bacteria; kingdom Pseudomonadati; phylum Pseudomonadota; class Gammaproteobacteria; order Salinisphaerales; family Salinisphaeraceae; genus Salinisphaera; species Salinisphaera sp. T5B8. The sequence continues at coordinate 1,063 of NZ_APNG01000031.1, forward strand.
GCGATGTGCTGTTGCTTGAGTGCGAGGCTATCGAAGTGTGAGTATTGACCCTATCGCCAGCTTCGGAGTTTTCGGACGACTCAGCACCGCCGGCCGTGGCCAGCGGGCCTGTCATCGTCCAGCTAATATCTTGTTCTTTGCCATCACGCGCGTTATCTGGCTCAGCGGCATTGAGATCAGGCGTCAGACTTGCATTTGAATCCGTCGCCGTTTGTGGGTTGAGCACTGGTTGTGACTCATTGAGCCGAGGCGCATTGGCCTTGCCCGAATCAGCTGGTGTCGAGTCATTGGTGACCGAATAGCTTGCGAAAGATGAGACTTCGTTCGCTAGCGGGTGTGCGTTTTCTTCAAACCCAGCGGACATACCGTTCTTTCGATCTGGCTCGATAGATGACTCGAATCTTGTGGGCGCTATATGAGCATCTGACTGCTCGGTTGCGGGCGAGGTCGTCGCGGCAAGCGGCATTGGATCAGTTGACGCTGTTGTCTGCCCCTGACCGTACTGCGAGGGATCGGCGTTAGGAATGCTATCTATGGACGGGACGAACGGCTCATTCGCGTTGTCGTTTTGCCCTCTGCCGTCGGCGCGTAAGGGGGTGACGGTATCAATTGCCCCTGTCTGTTCTGAGTTCGTCTCCGACAGAATGCCGTCCAGCGCTTGGCCGTTGGCCTGGGTGGTGGCCGTAGATCCGTCGTTCGGGCTGGTTGTATCGTGGTTAGTGGTGATTGCCGGCGCTCCCAAGTTCGTTTCTTGTGCGCCCCTATCTGATTGTCCGGACGCCAGAGCACTAGGGCGTTGATCCGACGAGCGGGTCGACTCATCGTTTGAGCCGCCCTGTGGGGGCATGAAGCCGTTCAATTCGTGGCCCGGTGAGTACGAGGCAACGCCAGATTCTCTGTTCGGAGCTAATGCCTGGCGCTCAGGAAATGTCTCGTACGGATTGCTCAGGTCGCCGACTCTTTCAAGGCGTAAACCATCCTCACCGCCTTCAAAGGCCGCCTTGTCCAATGATTCGCGCACCTGCGGGTCGAGCTTTTCACCCATGGCATCAGTCTGCTTGGCGTAATCAACGTCAAAGCCCAGCGCACGCGCGGTTTTTTCGCCCATCCACCCGCTCTCGCTCAATGAGTCGAGTGCTCGATCATCCAGCCCAGCTTGGCTGGCCCTGCGTGCGTAGTATTCAGCCTGGTCTTCCGGTAGGTTATGGCTTAGAGCCTTGTCAAAGTGCTTGTAATACTGCTCGGCGGCACGGTCGTTCAGGCTTTCTTGGAAACCGGCCTTCCCCGTGAAAGCGTCCTTCGCAGCGCCTAGAACATCCCTCATGTTCTTGGCGGTCTCTGTGGCCCCGCCACCTGCCTGGGTTGCGAATTGAGAACTGGCTGCACGGTTATTCTGCTTCTCAATCTCGTCTCGAGTCCTCGATTGATCTTCGGATTTAAACGCTTCGAAACTGGGATTCGACGCTGCCCTAATATGATCGGTCCGATCTTGATAGTCGCCTTGCAACGACTGATCGCTCGGGCCACGAGATTGCTGCTGTGCATGAGCAAGCCCCATCGCGGCGTTGCCGCGTACTTGGTCTGCCTGCGGCACCCGCATATCCTCGACCGCGCTAGAGACCTGTCCTTCGACACTACCCTGCTGCGGCACATGGTCATCGGCAATATCAGCGTTGCTGCTCGCGCGATCGCCAAAGGCTGGGCCGCCGATCTGGCCAAAGGTCTGCGCTAGTGCCGAATTGGCGGTGTCTTGGAGAATGCCTTGCGCGCTCGAACTGAGTCGGCTGGTGTCGGCATACTGGTTCTGGCCGTTCGCGGTCAGCAACATTGCATAGGATTCTGCCGCGTCGCGGTCGCCGCCCATCTGACGAACAGTATCTTCGCCTGAGGGAGAGTCCATCCATTGATCCACTGCGCCCTTGAGGCCCGTGCTAGTGATAGCGGATTCCAGTCGCGCGTTGGCATCGCTGTTTGCCGCGAGGTTTTTGCCGGCCTTAACGCCGTCCACGTCCTGTCGTGTACCGACAGTGACGCCACTGGTTACGGCCTCGTTGTATTTCTCCGTGGCCGAGTATGACTCTTGGGCTGCTTCTTGAAGCTGCTTGTCTTCCGATAGACCCGTGCCACGCGTGTAGATGTTCTCACTGCCTTGCGAAAATTCCTTCGCGACCTGCTGGCTGTACTGCGCATTCCAGCTTTCGTCCTCGCTAAATTTGCTCGTCAAGTCATCTGCGAGTGCCGTTGCCTCGGTTTCACTGAGCTTCGTGTTTTGTTGAATATTGGTTTTGAGTGCTGCCTGGCTGCCACCTGCCGCGGCTTGTGCGCCGAATGCCGCAAGCGTTTCGGTCGAAAGCCCTTGCGTGTGTGACCATTTATCAGACAAAGACTCCGCTTTCTGGCGCAACATGCTCTCTGATGCAGAATTGCCCACGCGTGTCCCTCTGCCGAAGCTGTACGACTCCCCGCCTTTCTGTGAGGTCCCGGACATTGCGCTCACGCGCTGTCCTAGCATCGAGCTGAAATTGCTGGTCGCTGCGTGCATCGCCTCTTGGCTCGATGCTGTTTGTTGAGCGTCCTGTGCCGACCAGGAGAAAGACGTCATCGCACTCTGCGCGTCCGAGCCATGAAGCCCACGCTCGGCATCCCACTGTTGCATAGAGCCAAATTGAACTGGCGCTGGCGTACTGGGCGCCGCTTTGCTCTCGTCGATATGATCCTGCCCGGTCATCTGCCCAGCGACGTTCGTAAGCGCGTAATAGCTGCCGCTGACAATGAACAAAGCGATGATCGGCACGCTCGAGGCCAGCATTCCGCCAACGGCGAGCTGGTTCTGAATGATCCCGTCCCACTGGGCCATTCCCGTGATGCTCATCGGTTCCGTGACCACCGCGGCGAGCACTGAGCTGATTTTCCCGGCGGTAGCTGCGTGCATATAGTGGTTCACGATCGCCATCACTGGCATCCACATCTGGATCCATAGCGCGAGCACGAGATATTTGCCGATCATTTTCATGCCCATCACGCCGAGGCCTATGACCAGCCCCATGACAGGAGTGAGCGCATAGAACAGGGCCTCCATGAAGGTCATGAAGGGCTGCACGCTGGTTTCGAACACGCTTTTCTGCGCTTGCCATTGGGCATTGCGTCGCTGCACGGCTTCGTTGACGATCGCGGCCATCACATCCTGCTTAGAGCTGAGATAGTGCTGCACAGCCGCATCGCCATAGATGGGTGTGAGGTAGACCGATTTCAGGTAGGTATCGATATCGACACCGTACTGCTCGATGCCATCCATGGCGTTCTGTAACAGCTGGTCAGTGGTCAGGAAGGAATCAGGCGCCATAAAGGCCTTGATGTTCTCCTTCGCTGCGGGCAGAAACGTCGTTTTCGTAAAATTATCGAGTGCAATGAATGCGCGGTCACAGCTGAGTGTCTGGGGGGCGCCCCCGATGTAGATCTTGGTGTAATAAAAATCGTCGTTTGCGAAGTGGAGTGCCTCGGGCAGAGGACTGTTGAGCACATCATCGAGGCTCATGCCAACGCTCGGATTCTGTTCATGCAGATCGATAGCGGTAAGCGTGCATTCGCGAACATAGTTCGACCATGACTTTTCGACATCCGATCCGGCGACCGGACTGTTCGCCTCACCTGTGTTGATGCGGTTGAGCATGGCCTCGCGCGCAGCCTGCAAGCGTTTAAGGCTCATGCCATAACTTTGTTCGGTCATGGCCGGGGTACTGAAGCCTGTCTCGAACAGGGTTGTAACGCTGTAGCCGGCGCGTGAAAGCACGCTGCCCGCCGCAGCCACGCCGAAAGGCACGTTATCGACCGGATAGACTTGGCCGGAGTACATATCCTCAACATTCACGCGCACCTGCGGTCCGAACATGATCATGTAGACCACGAGGCCAACCATGGCCTCTTGCCACTGCATGCCACGCCCTCCCGAGAGCACACCTTGAACCGCTATGAGGAGCACGCCCAGCCCGAAGCCGATACGTACCAGCGTCGCGAAATCCCCTGTGCCGGTGACCATGGCAACGGCGTTAAGAATGCCGGCGAGAAATTCACCGTCTCCAATCGAATAGATGTCCCACATGACGGTCGGCCTTTACGAGATTCAGTTAATCGAGACGTTCTTCTGTGAACCACTGGCCACGTAGGGCCGCACGCTCTGTTCGGACAGATAAGCTTGGTATTTGGTAAGCAGGTCGGTTTTGGCGTACTTGTCCTCGAACATCAGTGCGTCGCGCTGAATGGCAACGCGGGCCTGGTAAATCAGCTCATTGGCCTGTTGCGCATAGGCGTGTTCTTCGGAGGCAGCGGCGGCCTGGGCGGCCTTAGTGGCCGAAAGCAGTAGCTCTCGGGCCATATCGAGCGCTATATAGCGGGAGGTTTCCTCGACGAACATCACGGCTGCCGCTTCATTGGCCGTGGCTAGCTTGCGCAGAAAGGTGCCGTAGGAGCCCGGCAACGCGATGATGAAAGCCTTTTCCTGATTAAGCGGGGAGGAATCGAGGTGGGTCATCTTATGGACGATTCCGGGGGTGGTGCTCGTACCAAGAAGCATCTCCTCGATACGCTGCGCGAGTCCTTTGAGCTGGACAGTACGGGTCTGCACCTCGAGACAGCCGTTTGCGGAGTTATCCGATCCGACGCAATCCAGAACCGTTACTTCGCCACCTTCGATCAGATCCTGTAAATCGATAGTGCTCGGCGCAGTCATCGTCGGGTTGGATTCGCCCTCATCGTCAGACTCGACGCTGTTCTGCACGATGACAGTGCCGGTCATCGACATGATCGCCTCGAGCATGCTCGTGTCGCCGTATGTGAACCACGACTGGACCGCGCCTTTGTTCAGCGCGCGCCATACCAGGTTGCCGGTGATACGTTCGCTCGTTTCTTGCGGGGCCGTCTGTTGGGCCGTCTTCGAAGGATCAGTGTCGAACATCGACTGGAAGGTGTCGCCGTAGTTGCCCGCGGTCTGGGCGATCATGCTGTTTTCCTTGGTTAGCGTGCCCTTCATCGCCATGACCGAATCGGTGACGATGCCTTGGGCTGCCTCGCAGGAGTTCAGCGACATCTGGTTGAGCGCCTGGAGCTTCTTTTGCAGTGATTCGATGGTCGCCATACACGTTTCGCACATTTCCTTTAGTGCGATCTGGAAGGCATAGCCCTTCGCATTGGAGGCGACCGAGCGAAACAGGTTGACCAACCGGTCGGCGCTGATGTAAGAGAACGAGCCGCCGAACAGATCGATGCCGCCGCAGCCTGCGCCCACAGATGGGGGCACGACCGAGAGAAGGTTCTCGTTCATAATCTTGTTGCGTCCACTGTACGAGCCACCGGAAATGACGCCGCGCCGTTGCGTCTCATACACGCCCGGCGCGGTAAAGTTCGACATATCATCGAGCATCCCCTCCATCTCATCGTTGAGGTCGGCCCAGGCCGGCATTGACGCAACGAACAGGAGGGACAAAGCGAAGACCAGATATTTCATGGGCGTATCCAGTGGACTTACCGGGTGGCGTGGTCGAATGACTCGACCAGACGTTCAGGATTGGTAGTGATCTCGTCGCTGATTGCGATGTCGGAGAAATCCGCACGGCGTTTGGTCGCGGGACGGGTCTGTTGGTAGCGGGCCGGACTGATCCAGCCGCGCTGTGCTGCAACCGCGAGCATCCGGGTCTTGAGCTCTTCGACACTCATCAGGCCGTGCGCAATGACCTGCATACCGTTCGGCGGGTGGGCCAGCACAAGGGCCGGCGTTGCTTCGATCCCGAGTTGGCTTGCGACGCCACGATCCGGCACGAAATCAGGGAAGGGGTTGCCGGGTAAGGGCAATCCATCGGTGGAGACCGGCACGATGCGTGTGCCATAGAGGCGCTCAAGCGTCTTGAGCACTGAAACCTGCATCGCGCAGTACGGGCAGTTCGATTCGAAGAAGAACATCAGGCCCGTTTCGCCGGCCATCTCGCGCAGCAGCTCGTCCTGCGTCAGCGTGGCCTGTTTCTGCATGGTCTGGACGAATGCCGTGCCCTGCGGATACTGGGCGTACTCATCCAGCACCGCATCGCCGTTGACGACTTGCTGGGTGGCGGTGGCGAAACGCTCTGCCTTGTCGATCGAGACACGCTGGAGATAGAGATACGCGCGGATATTGGTCTCGGTCGGGTTGTCGATCGCCTTCTGCCTGTACTTCGGGAGATTGATCGTAAGCCACTCCGAGGACAGGGGTTCAGGGCCAGCCGGCTCGGGCTGAGGCGCCGGCTCTGGTGTGATCACAACCTCTGGCGGTTCCGGCTCCTTGATCGGTTCAGGCTCGACCGGCTCCGGTTCCGGCTCGTACCAGAACCAGCCTTCGGCGTGATTGCCGTAGAAGCCGTGATTTGCGAGGCCGGCCGGCTCAGCGCCGGACGCGGAGAAGGCCATCAGCAATGCTGCGACGCTGGCGGCCAGGGTTGGAATTGAGCGCACGGCCATGTCTAGGCCCCGCCCAACATCTTGTCGAACAGCGGCGAGAAGTGAGCCAACGGGCGTGCACCGTTTAAACGGACTGCCTTGCCGCTGTCGTTGTTGATAATGACGTTGCCCGGCGTGCCGCGAACGCCAACGACCGACGCATCCTGAATGTCTGCATCGATCTCCGCGATCAGCGCATCGCGATTGCTGTCGACGCAATCGCGCACCGCCTGGGGTTCGAGGCCGAGATCGCTGAGCACGGTATCCATCGCCACACGCGACAGGCCGCGGCCGTTACCGCCGCTCTGCTCGAATACCGAATCGACGAACTGCCAGAAGGCGTCGTTACCCCCCTCACGGGCGACGCATTTACTGAGCAACGCTTCATCCTGTGCGACCGGGTTGTGCATGGCCAGTGGCAGGTGGCGCAGCACGACATTGACACGCCCTTCGTAGAGATCCGGTACACGCTTGATCGTGTCCTGATGACGTTTGCAGAACGGGCACTCGAAATCGTCGTAGACGATCAGGCTGACCGGCGCATCCGGGTCACCGAGGATATGGTCACGTTCGGCATCGACGGCTCGCACACGGGAAACAGGCGTGCCCTGCTGCGCGTTCCCGGCACTGGGAACAGCCCGTGGTTCGCCGCTCTCCTGGGCGCTCGACTTGGCGATCTTGCGAATCGACTCACGCACGCGTCGATCCAGCGATTCGTCGTCGGTACCGGCCGCTTCCATTGCGATGCCGACGAGTTTCTTGATCCGGGCTTCGAGTTGTTCGTCATCGATGGGTGCTGCTGCCGAGGTGTTCGGCTGCGACTCGAGAAGATCGAGCCGGGTAGTCAGCGATCCGCCGATGAACGCCGCGACTGCGATCATCGCGCCGAACATCATCAACGCGAGGCTGGCGAGCACTACGCTGGAATTGAAGTAACCGGGTTCGCGAGCAGGATTCGACATCGTATTGTGAGGTTTTCAGGGGTGCCGATAGTGTCTATCGCGACCCTCTGCCCCACGGTCTCGCAAAACGCTCAAAATTGACGTTTTTCACTACCCTGGTCTTGCTCTCACGCGGCTAGTATTTGCCGCATGAAAACGACAATTCCGACGTGCAGGACGCGCGAACACGAGATCCTCGTCCTGCTCCAACAGGGGCCGCGTGCTTTGAGCACGTTGGTGCAAAAAGTCACGTTCACGCGGCACGACTGCCGGGTGCGCGCCCTGTTGTTTGCGCTTTGGGCTAAGGGCGAAGTGACATGGGGCGATGACGGTCTTTGGCGCCTCACGCCGTTGGGTGCGAATGCAATCCGTCTGGATGTTGCGTCGTGACAAAGTGGGGCCATCTGCTGACCTCAACCGGCTTCGGCATCCTTGGCTATCGCGCGCTTGTAGGCGCCAACCCAGAGCTGAGCGTTGTGCAGACGCTGGACTGGTTCGCCGCGGCTGGTGCGCGGGGCGATCTGTCCAATGCCCCTCAGACGGCGTTCGCCATGGCGTGCGCCGGCGGCGTTATAGCGGGTTCCCTCGCGCCGGATCGCATGGAGTTCCCCCTGTTCGGCCGGCTGTTTGGTCGGGTGTCGCTGATACCCCATCGAACGCTGACCCACTCGCCGTGGCTGTGGGTCGCATTCCTCTTTGCCGGCCTTGTCGCGATACGGCAAACCCACGCCTGGGGCCTGCTGTTTGCCTGGCAATGGGTCGGTTTCAGCGCCTCTGGCCTGCTTCACCTGATTATCGACATGGGCTCGATGAGTGGCATACCGCTGGCCAACCCATTCGGCCAGCGTTACTCGCTTTCCCTGTATCAGACCGGCGGCCTGCGTGAAGTGGGCTATGCCGTCGCGATCGGCGGCGGAACTGGCCTGCTCGGCTGGTTTTTCTAGGCCGCTTTCGCGGCCGTGTTCTCGAATTCGATTGGAACTGAATCATGCGTAATGTGCTGCGTGCCGGAATCTTCGGCTTGTGCATTCTGACGAGCGCTGGTGGCGTACAGGCGAGCGATTTAACGGGGCTGACGCCAAATGAGATCCGATCGATCTTTCCCGATATGGGTGGCGCGACCCAGAGCTCGGTCCCAGCCGGACGGTATGGCTCGCTGATCGCACGTGTGTCCCAGGCATTGGGCATGGACGCGTTTCTCGTTGATGCCGTGATCTATCGCGAGAGCAACTACCGCGCTGATGCGGTCAGCCATGCGGACGCCATCGGCTTGATGCAGCTCATTCCCAAGGCAGGCGCGGCCGACGCCTACGCGCACCTGTACGGCCATGCAGGCCAGCCGACACGCGCCAGTCTGATGCAGCCGGATATCAACGTTTGGCTGGGTACTGCCTATCTTCAGCTGCTGGAGCGCCGCTATTTCAGCGAATTTGCGCAAGAAGTTCGAATTCCACTCGTGCTTGCCGCCTACAACTGGGGCATCGGTCGGATCCTCAAGGCCGCCCCACCGCCGATGATCAGCCGCGGCGAAGTGCTCGCATGGATCGCCGAACATTGCCCGGATGAAACAAAAACCTATGTGAGTCGCGTATTGTCTGCCTACGACAGAGCACGCTTGGCCTCCCTGTAGGGACGGGAGAGTCGGCAAGCGTGCGCGAACCGCCGCGAATGTCGGTTCAAAAAGGGGTAAGACGATGGGTACCAATTCACCCGAAATTAGTGCGTCCGTGGAGGACGTACTCAGCGCGTGTCAGCGCCTTGTTTCGCAAAAGGCGTCTGCTTGTCACGATGCTGGAAAGGACAGTGACCGGAGTGCTGAATTCGCACGCGCCTGTTTCGAGCAGTATGTCGAAGGCGTCGCCGACGTCATGGACGCGATCGGGTCGAATCAGCTGGGCGACACGATGCGCACGTTCGCGCAGTACAAGATGCAGCAGCTCAAGGAGCTGCCCCGCCACCACTGAGCTTTGGCGTTAGGCAATAAAAAACCCGAGACACATGCGTGCCTCGGGTTGGTCTTCTGCTAGCTTCCAGGTCGGGATGCACAATCGTCCAAGCAGGAATGCTTCGATGATTGGCTTTTCCGTTGACGTTCTTCCTGTTCCTCGCGCTTGGAAATCACTGATATATACAGGACTCCAAGAGCCAGAAGAACGGCAATGATCTGGATGGCCAGGATCACATAAGTCGCCATAGCATGTCTCCGCTACGTGCTTTCACGATAAGAATAACAAAACCGCGCATGTATGGCCCCATCCTTTCAGATGAGGCGTTCATTGTCGGTCTTGCTCGTCATCATCGAGAGCCAGTAACGCGTGCGCGATCACCTGTAAGGCGATCCACGCGAACACGCTGGTACCCATGATCCAAGCCGGACTCGTGAAGAAGACCGCGCTGAAGCCCGTGCCACCGACTATCCACCAGGCAAGCCGGATGACCTGGGTGGCAAGGCTTTCACGCACATGCCTTCGAAATCGAAGTCTCATGTTGCACCTCCATTACCGGCGTCCCGGCGTTGTGGTCACCGGGATCGCGGCGTCCCGCGTGGTGAAGTACCGACGGGATGGAGACGCAGCTCCCCTGTCGGGGCGGTGTCACCACCCCGACAGGGTTCGTTGTGCTGTTGCTTGTTACTCGAGCAGCTATCGAGGCCGGGGTTTACACGCGGGCAACGTGTCGTTCGAAACGAACGAGATTGCGATCAGGCTAGCGAATCCGCGATGTAGCCAGCGGCCGGAAAACGCGAAATTCGGCACCTTATGGCGACGCTCAGAGTTGTGACTGTTCGCGTGATGATTTGGCTTGCGCCTGCTGGCGCTTCATGTCGCTGGCACGCTCGAAATATTCATCGGTGCGGTAAAGCACGGTCATGGTATGACTCATGTGCTTGGCTTCGGCGACGACGGCGATATTGCCTTCGCGAAAGGTCGCGCTGCGGCTGCCGACAAACGGATCTTTTTCGCTGACCAGAGGGTATTTGTTCTTCAAGCCCGCCACGATCTCGGCATAGCGGCTCTTGCGCAGCATCATCAGGGCACACACGAGCACATTGTCTTCATTGAAGATGAAAGCGACCTTATCGAGACCCTCGATACCCAGGCCATCGCCCATGGCGATCAGGATGGGTTCGCCCGTCACTTCGTCGGGGTTGCCGATCACGACACGGGTGCGCTTACTCAGATCCAGCTCCACTGAATCCGGCGACGCTGAGCCGATCACCTGACCAAATGGGGCGACCTCGGCTGAGGCGGCGAAAGAAAACAGCGCCAGCAGCGCGACAGATAGTATTTTTCTCATGGACAGCCTTTAGTTCTCGTTTCGTTTGCCGGCGTGCTGTGTCGACGCACCAACCGATGTTGGTCGACACGCGCACCGGATTAAGTAGAGATCGCTTGTTATTGATGTGGGTCGGAAGGTTGATTCTTGACCGAAGCCGAGAATCTGCAACTCCTTTGGCAGCGCCGCGTTAGAGTGCAGCAGTGCCTATCGACCAGCGGGCCTGAGATTTGAACGTCCCTGCCCTATCGGGAACGGATTGGTCCGAATTTATACCATCCCCCAAACCCATCTAGCCCGCCCGATCCGTTCGTTCTGGCTGTTTTCTTCGTCGCGACTTTCGAGGCGTTCGCTCCCCACCCTTTTGCCGAACTGATCGATCGTTTGTATTGCGCGCGCCACTCAAGAAACAAAAAAAGGCCCATAAAGGAAGACATAAAGCGCCCAGAAGGACGCTATGACGCTGCGGCTGATCCAACCCGCACGGCTAGACTGCATGCCTTTAGGGGATGGTATAAATGTAAGGTCTGTTTCGAACTGGGAAGACCCGCATGGCTGGAGCGAATGACAACCAGGCGCGCATAGCGGCAATCACGGCTACCCAAGCTGTGCGGGACGCCACGCGTATCGCCCTGGATCGGCTGCATGAGTGCGCGGTAGATGCACAGGTGTTCGAGATTCCGGTGCAGGATGAGCGCGAGGCGCTGCCGCCCACGGCCGGCGTGATGCCGCGCTCGGGCGATGCCGGCATTCAGGCCGCACTGGCGGCACTGGCCGCGCTCGACTACGCGGAATGTCAGCACCCCATGGCCACGGTGCGGTGTCCGGGTGTGCTCGTGGTCGATGGCGACGCAAAGAGCGTCGTAAACGAACTGAATTCACGCAAGCGCGAGCTGCGGGCGGCAATGTCCGCCTTTGGCACGAGCGGCTGGTACACCTGGCGTGCAAATTTGCCGGACTGGGCGCACCTGAATCGGCTACAGGCCTACCGGGAGTGGCATGTCTACGATGCGCCGCGGCGCCGTGTCGGGCTGAGCTGGGCCGGGCATGGCCATAGTATCGAGCAGCTGCGTATCGGCGCCTTGATCGCGCGCTTGGAAAAACAGAACCGCACCCATGGCCATGTCCATATCGAATCCGAGCTGGCTTTGCTTGCCGGGTTCGATCCGGACGAGGTGGTGGTCATTCGCAAGCCGGTCGCCCCGAACCCGGTGGCGAATGTCGTGGACTTCAACAACCGCCGTCGGCTGGTCAAGAGCGCCCTACCCCTGATTGTGCCGGCACCGATGCCGACAATCGGCGCCCTGGGCGACTTCGTTGCCGGCGAAAGTACGCGAGCCACTCGCGAGGATCTGGCGATCGACACGCTGCTGGTCGAGCACTGGCACGCGTGGCGCTACCGCGCGCCCTATCGCTTTCGCCTACCTGCCGATCCGGTGAACGCACGGCTCGTAGTCGATGACGAGCTGCGGCTGACGGCTAAATCCGGCGCTTCCCGGCCGTTCCAGCCGCCGGGCATCGATCAGGCTGAGGTGCTGCGCGCGGCGCTGAGCGCGGGCCGCGGGCCTTTACCGGGGAATCCGCCCCTCGATGGCGCTGGCGTGCTGCGCGCCACGGCCGCAAACCGTGCGCATGTCTATCTGGTCAGCTCTGATCAATCTGTCTGGCGTGTGCCGATCGGCGATATTACAACCGTGCTGTCCGGTTGCGACGCGGAAGGTGTGACTTATGAATGAACCCGAGCAAATGCCTGATGGCCGCTGGCTGATAATCCTGCCCGACGGCCGTGAGGCAACCGGCGATGCGCCGGAGGCGCTCAAGCGCATGGCCACTGCCATGCGCCAGGCCCGCGATGCGCGAGACATCTTTCTGGACACCTGGAAGGTCGCCGTGCGCACCGCCGGGCCCTCGTTCTTCGAGGTGGCTTCAGATGCGATCGAGACGGCGACCGACAAAGACCAGCTACGCCCGGACATCACCGCGATCCGTGAAAACGCGGGCGTGGTGTCCGGCGGCGAGAGGCGTTTCCTATTCGCCCTGGTGAGCTTCTATAACCGCGACGTGGCCGCAGAGCTCAGCAAGGTTTATGACGAATCAGGCAACGTCGGCGAGCTGGCCTCGCAGATGGATCGCGATCGTCTGCACCTGATCGCTGATTTGATGCTGTCCTATGGCGGTTGGTGAATCTTGGCGTGACAGCGTAGTTGCGCCAACATGGCGCAATGAAAGAAGAAAACGAACAAGAAGCGATCTCGCCGGGGGCCGTGCTCGAGCGCGTGGTGTTCAGTAACCGTCGCATCGTGTTGAGCTTCGATGGCGGCGATCACACCTTACAGACGAAATGCGCGATCTATCGGCGCGGGCGCCTGTATCTGCGTACCCACAAGAGCTTTGCGGGCGAGATTGTTGCCCAGATTGGGCAGTCAATCACGGACATCAGCGATGACGATACGCGGGCACGAAAGCGTGTGACGTTCGACAACGAGGCTCAGCTGCTATTGGGCACCTTCTTCGATCGTTCGCACGCCCGTCGCACACGGCGAACCACAACGTAGGGCACAAAAAAGGGCGACCTGGTAGTCGCCCTTTCGCGTGTAGTGCCGGTCGCCCAGCAATGATCGATCGCTAGTTCGGCATGACGACATGCCATCCGTCATCGGTGTTCTTCACGACGGTATCCATCGAGCGGGTGTTGCGTTGACCGCTGATCACCACTTCGCCGGTGAAATTGACGCGATAGTCGCCATTGTCGAGTTCCTTGGATTCGAGGATCTCGATATTCTCGACCGATAGGTCTTCCGGCGCGGGCTGTCCCATGCGCCGCAGCATGTCTCGGTCACCGCCCATGGAGACAGCCATTTCTTCGGCCTGGCGAAGCTGTGCACGGCCCTGTTCTTGAATAGAGGCCTGGATGTCTTCGGGGCTTGGCCCGCCGCTGCCCAGCCCACGAGGGCGAGCAGCAAGCCAGAGAGGGCGAATAGACGTAGCTTCATTGTCGGATTCCTTGTACTTGGTATTGATTGGTGGTGCGTAGCTCGCAGGCGGTTATCCTGCTCGGCGACTCGGCATATCTACATGCCAGCCATTGCCTGTGTGTCGGGCCTTCGTGACGACCTTTTCACCGTCGATATCGTGATCTCCGATGTCGATATCGATCGTGAACGTCAGCTCATAGTCGCCATTGTCGAGCGCCTTCGATTCGAGGATTTTCACGTTCTTGAACACGATCTGCTCGGGATCGTCATTGGTCACCTTCCGTATTTCAGTCGTAGCCCCAGTCGTTCGGGGAAGGTCTCGAGCGAAGCGCAGCTGGGCTCGCATCTGTTCCTGCATCGAATGGGCGATGGCCTCGGGAGACGGGTCACTGGAGCCACAACCGACAAGGTTTGCTGCGGTGACGAGCGCGATAGCGATGTGACGAATTTTCATAGTGCCTCTGGTTCTCTTTTTATTGCGAGTGCGGGATCGAATTAAGCGCGGGCGCCGTGTTTGACGACGACGCAGTTCGCCGGCGACATCGAGAATTCGCCTCTCACGCTGCGCCAGTAGATTGCGGTATCGATGTTGCGCGTCGCACTCCAGCTGGTGAACATCATGCAACCGTTCGGCGCCGGCGCCGTGGGCACCATGTAGAGGTCATCACCGATCTCGATCGCGTTGTCAGGCACACGACGTTCCGCGGCCGCACGCGCAGTACGAGCCATGGCGACAACGGGCTTTTCGGCCTTTGCCGGCTCGTAAACGAATGTCGCCCCAGCTTCGAGGGCGGCTTCCAGATTCACCAGACCGACCCCGAAGATCGGGTCATAACCCGGCTCGCCGAGATCCGTTGCCGTGTCCATTAGCAGCTGCACCACGGCCGCGCCGTCGAGCTCGGGATAAGCGCGACGAATCCGCGCGACTGCGCCGGAGATCACGGGCGCGGCTGCCGATGTGCCCGTGAACGACGAGAGCGCATCGTTCACGTCGGTGCTGACCATGCCGGCCTCGATCTGACCGAGCGTGGGATAGTTGCAACCGGGCGCGTGATCGCCGTAGATACGGTCGATGTCCTGCGCGGCACAGAGCAGTAGGCCCGGCGCCACGATGAAGTGCGTGACCGCCTCACTCGGGTTGTACCGATGAGTCGCGTTGTTCGAGAACGACGCCATGTAAGCATCGGGTTTCTGCCCGCCCAAGGCACCGACGGTCAGCGCCTGGCCCTGATACTCGGGCCAGTCGACCTGAGAGGCGAAACCGACAACGCCCTTGCCGTCATTGCCGGCAGAAATCACCACGACCCAATCGTCCTCCGCGATGCCCGTTTTCAGCGCAGCGTTGACGCGACTGGCTGGGTCCAGCGGATTCCCGTCGTATGCCGATAAGGTCATGCTCAGATTCAGCACATCAGCGCCTCGTCCGAGCAGATGCTCGATCCCCGCTGCGACGGCACTGTTGGGCAATGACTTGGCGGTGTTCTCGTCCACTGCCATCGCAGCACGCACCAGCATCAGGCCGCTGTTGGGCGAGATACCCACGTTGTCGCCGCCAGCCAAGGACGCCACGGCCGTGCCATGGTTACGAAAGCCCGCTACAGGCTCGTCGTAAGGAACGTCGTACGGCTCATCGAATTCGCTCAGGCCATCGAAGTAGTCGAGCACACGATCGCTATACTCCGAATGCTCGAGGTTGAAGGCGGTATCGATGATCGCGATCGTGTCGGGATCGGACAGTGCCGGCGCGGCCACGTCCTGGGCCGCCGCGGGGGCGTTGATCATCTCAAGTGTGTCGGTGTCATAGGCGACGTATGCCGGCACAGGGTCAGGCGCTCGACTCGCGCTCGACGAATCGCTGTCGTCGCCTCCACCGCCACCACTGCTACAGGCGGTCAACGCCACCACGCTCAGCCCCAAAATCCAGTGCTTCATTCGAACCTCGTCAGAAAGGCGCGCCGGTGCCTCACGCGGCGCATATTGTTGTTTGTTGGGAAGATCGGCCTTATAGCCGCGCCTCGCCGCGTCTAAAGCGAGTTCCGACGAAGGGGTGTCGGATCACTTGGGGCGAGTTTCTGACAGGTTGGGGAATCTGCAAGGGCGTAAAAGTGCCCTTTCTGACGCTTTATCGCAGCCCGCGATGGCAAGTTAACCGATTGTGTTGCAGTCGAGTAAAGCGATTAACCCGCTTATCGCTATTCGGATTGTTTGAGATGCAGCGTGCTTTGCGGGCGCTCGTAAACCGATTGTGCTACGAAACTTAAACCGTAAACCAATTGTGCGCCTGTGCCCTGATCGACATCATTGCGAAGCGGGTCGCATGTAACGGCTGCTGTCGGCCAACAACGTACATCCGCATATCGACGACGCGCACTCGATCAGCGCGGGTGCTGGTACGGCACTGAAGAACATTGATGCTAAGTTCGAGCGGGTATTGCAAATAAAAGTGCTAGTTCCGATGGAAGTCAAAGACACGGTCGAACAATTAGACGCTTACGCCGAAGCGCTTTTGATCGAGCTAAGAGACATGGACGCCCGGCGCGCGCTGTTACGTCCGCTTTTAGAGGACGCCGACCTTCGAAACAATCTCACGGGAAAGATGTTGCGCGACTCAGGGGGAGCTGCGTTTCAACGGCTGACCACGATTCTGGTACAGGACTTAATCAGAGATATTTATAGGCTTTTTGCGGACGCTGGAAAGAAGTCAATCAGCTTCAGAAATATCATTCGAAAAGCAAGTCCGAGTAAGGTTCAGGAACAGCTGAGAGAGAACTTTTGGTTTCGGCCATACGAAGACATACGCAGAGAACTCGACTTTTTGACGGAATTTCCTGATACGCCTCCAAACGGCATTAACATTAAGACGTATAGAAAAAACGAACGGATTTTCAACGATATTTTTTGCGAGCTTTGGGCCCGGTCAAGAAACGCACTTGACGATCTTGATACTTCTAGTGAGCTTGATTGCCTAAAGCAGTTCCGAGACAAACACCTTGTCCACAAAGAGATAGTCTCGACGGGTCGCGGCAAGGGACCGGAAAATCTAGGAGATTTGCCGTTTACTTTCTCGTCGGCTTCCAAGTTTGCCGACACGTATATACCTAATGCGCGGGAGTTATGTTTTCTATGCGGCCGCAGTTGGCTCAATAGAACTTCGTATCAGAGTGGTCAATTGACTAGCGCATACAACATGTGGAATGCATTCTTAAAAGGCACCTAATCGATTATAGTGCTCGCGGTCTACAAATCGATCGCAGTGGGGGCCGCTTTGGGTCGAGATAGGTCGTTGGGCCTAGCCGAATGGAGCCACCGTTTAGTCAGCACAGGCTGCCTGCCGCCGTGGCAATAACTGCGCATTCTGTTCAGTGCGACTCAGCAGATTCGGTGAGCTTGGCGTACTCCTCGAACAGGAAGGCTACGCGATCGGCATCGCCCGAGAATTTCTTCCGGGAATAGGCAGCGTCCACTGCGCGATCAAGGGATCGGTGCGCCCCGAACAGCGCCGGCGGCATGGTCAGGGGGTCGTAGAGATCCGCCAGCGCAGTTTCCGGATACTGGGCACGCGCATCGAGCACCCCTTGCGCCGCCGCCTCAACCGCGCCTTGACGCTTGGCCGAGACAGATTGCGGCCACGGGAAGTTGTTGTAGACGATGTCTTTGGAATACCGAAAATCGCTTTTCAACCGTCCGCAGGTATAGCGCATCCAGGCCATGTGCATGGCTGAGGTGATGACGCCGAAGTGAAACAGGCTGGCACCCGGAATGGCATTACAGCTATCGGCCACGATGTCGTATCGCGAGAAGAAACCAAACGGCACGTAAAGTCGGCGTTCCGACGAATGCCGCGGCACGAGGATGTAATCGCTGTCCGGTTGGGCGATCTGGCAAAAGACAGACGGTGTCTGCGCGAATCGCCGGGTGCTGGCGGCCCTGCTCGCTTCTCGAAACGCCTTGACGGCGGCGATGCGTTCACGTGTCTTCGGGCAGGCGGCCAGAACTTTCGGTGGGCAGTCCACCAGCCAGAGGCAATAGCGTTTCTGGTTGTTCAAGAACTGGCGGGCGCTTACGAAGGGCAGCACATACGGGGCGATCGCAGGCTCATGTTCGATCAGCTCGTTGCGTTCATCCTCGCTGAGCAGCAGGTTCCCGCCGTCGCGGGGCATATTGCCGAATCGCAGCTTGGGCACATCGCACAAGGGTGTTGATCGATTCGGCAGGAATACGGTCGGGGCGCCGACCAGGTACGGGTTGATGTTGTCGACAGTCATCGCATCGGGCGCACTGTCGACGGTCTGGTAGTCGTAGAGAATGCGCGGGCTGGTCGTATCTAGACCGAACCCGATGATCACGCAGTGGACGGCGGCCGCGCCGCGGGCTTCGTTAGACCAGCGAAACGTTCGGTGGGCAAAACTTATCGACATGCCGAAGTCCTGGATCATCGGGCGCCAGAGCAGACCCACTTGCTCGCCCTGGGTGATCGAGTTGGTCGACACAAAGCCCACGTCGATGTGGGTGCCCTCGACAAACTTCGCGGCGCGCCAGTACCAGCAGGCCACGAAATCAAGCACCCCAGCACCTCTGAGGTCGGAAAAGGTCGTTGCCATATCGGAGCGTGCCGAGTCGGTCATCACCATGGCGCCCGAGAAGGGCGGGTTGCCGATGATGTAGCTCAGCTCGTCCCTGGGTACCACATCCTCCCAGTCCAGACGCAGTGCATTGGTGTTGTGGATATGGGGTGTCGCCTGCAACGGGATACGAGCGAAGTACATGCCGAATTCTTCGCCGACCTTCACGTTCATCTGGTGATCGGTCAGCCAGAGCGCAACTTCGGCGATGCGCGCGGGAAATTCCTCGATCTCGATGCCGTAGAACTGATCCACGTCGACCTTGATGAAGTCTTCAACGTCCAGAGAAAGCTGTCCGGAGCCGGACGCAGAGGCGCGCAGGACATCGAGTTCGAGTTCGCGCAGCGCATGATAGGTCACGACGAGGAAATTGCCGCAGCCACATGCTGGATCGAGGAATTTGAGGGTGCGCAGCTTGCGATGGAAGTCGGCTAGCTTGTGCTTGTTGTGCCTAATGCGCTCGAACTCGGCGCGAAGCTCATCGAGAAACAACGGCTTGATGAGCTTCTCGATGTTCTGCTCGCTGGTGTAGTGCGCGCCGAGGTTGCGCCGCGCTTCGTCATCCATGATCGACTGGAACATCGCGCCGAACACGGCCGGGCTGATTTGGCTCCAGTCGAGGCTGCAGGCGTCGAGCAACGCGTCGCGCATCTGGCGGTCGAACGCCGGGATAGGCAAGAGCTCAGCAAAAAGATCGCCATTCACATAAGGAAATTCGGCGAGCTGTTCGTCGAGGTTGGCCTGGCGTCGATCGCGAGGTGTGTTGAGCACCTGGAACGCATGAGAGAGCTTGCCGCCCAAGTCCGATCCGTCTTCGGCCGTGCGATCCTCCAACCACAGTCGGAATGACTGGGCAGGCTGAATGATACCGGTGTCTTCGGCGAACAGGCAGAACAGCAGGCGCACGAGCAGCATTTCGAGCTCGTGCCCCTGATAGCCGGACCCCTTGAGTCGGTCGTGCAAGCGGCCCATGCGCTCGGCCGCGTCGATGTTGACCGGATCTTCTGGGCGAAGCACCTGCGGCTTGTAGCCGGCGATGAAGCTGAACCGCTTGATCTGTCTTGGCAGCTCGGCGAGCTCGAACTCGTGTTCAGAGTCGTTGACGAGATCGTGCAGGCGGATGCGGGCGAAGTCCGACACCACAATGTACTGCGGTAGATCTCGTGGCTTGAGATAGGCGGTGTAATCGATGGCCTGGGCGAAGGCGGAATCCAGATTCTTGCCTCGCGATTTGTGCTCGGCAATGAGCGTTCCGGGCCAGAAGCAGTCGATGTAGCCGCCGGCATCACCGAACTTCTCGACATGCTGTTCGAACGTCGCAACCTGACGACGTTTGACGCCGAACACGTCGAAAAAGTCGTTCCAGAAACTCTGGGCTTCGGCGCGCTCGCTGCTCGCATTCGCCCACTCGTGCGCGAAGGCCGTCGCCCGGTCGCGAATATCATTCCATGCTAAAGGCAAGCTCCCCCTCCTTGAGCTCATCGTCCGGGTGGGTGGACCATAACGCCGCCCCGCCTGTGTGTGCATTGTGTCGAGACCCTGCCGCAGGGCCAAACTGATGAGTTAGTAACGCTAAGCTGCGTCGCAAGTCGACTAACGCCGAGCTTGCGCGACAACGGCGTGACTGCGCAATCTAGCCGCGGCGAGAATACTAAATTCTTTCGTGGAGATACGTGTCGCAGTGGTAGGAGCGGTGATTCTCAGCGCCGATGTACATCCACGACGCGATATGACGCCGGCTCTAACCCGACCGCTACACTGGGTGCTATCGGTTACCCGGAGCCCAAGCAGATCGATCAGCTTCATGCCTTACGGCCGCTTTGGGTCGTAATCGGCTGGTAGTGAATCTCGTGACCATCGGTTCGGCTCCGTCTATATCGCCACGTGCGAACGCTACTCTATACCGGGGTATGGTCGCTCCTACCTCGAGGATTTCGGCGATGAGTAACGCCAAGAGCCTCATTCGTCAAACCAGCCGCCAACTGCGAAGTTTGGTGCTGGACCATCACCGGCAAACCGATGTCATCGAGGAGTTGAGAACGTTTATGACGTTTGGCGAACCGGGCCGCGTTTTTCTCGTGGTCGGACCTGGCGGTGTAGGCAAGGCCTCGACAATGCGCGCGCTGCGCAGGTCGCTCCTCAAAGACTGTGCGGTGGATGATCTGTACCACGCAGTTCGCGTTGATGCGCATCCGCCAGCCAATGGCACGTTCAACTGGAAGAGTTTCTGGAAAACCGGTCTCCTCACCCTGCATGACCCGCTCGCTGGGCAGCGTCGGAGAGCGTCCGAGAATCCGGGCCTCGTGACCGAATTCGTGCGCAACTCGCGGTATCGAGGTGAACCTGATTATCGCGCTGATTTTTCGAACGCACTGGTGCAGCGCAATGTAAGGCATCTGCTGATAACGCACGGCGAGGACATGCTCCAGAGAGGGCGCCCGGGTGCTGCAGTGGAGCAATTGCGAACGCTAGCCGCTCTTCTACGGAACGAGGCTAATCGACCTTCGTTCATCGTCGTCAGCGGGACCTATGAGCTGCTCCAAATGTGCCGGCGAGACCCTGCGCTCGACCGTATGACACACGTCGTTCATATGGGGCCGTATGACGCGACCAACTCGTTCGATCAGCAGGAGTTCGTAAGAATCCTCAAATCCTACGAAGACGCGTTAGAACAATGCCCCGCCGGCGTGCTGACGGAAAATCCAGGGCCGTTATTTCAGGCGAGTTCAGGTTGTATCGGCTGGATCAAACAGGTGCTGAGCGATTCGGTTTGCTGGATGGCCAAACGTGGCGGGCATTCGCTTACGTGGGCCGATATCGAAGCGGCGTTCAAGGATCGTCGCGTGTTGGCGAACCTCCGTGAGCAGATCGAACGCGGCGAGCGAGCGCTGCCAAAGCATAACGCCGGGCGGTCGTCTGAACCGGTTCATCAGGTGGCGCGAAAGCGCTCGCAAAACCGTCGGGTGGGCGAGCGTAATCCTGCCCGTGATCGCGTAGGGCCGGAAGATTAGCGATGGAGTCCGTAAAGCTATTTCAATCGATACAACCGTTCGGGCGAGGTACTGCCGAGGTTGAGTCACTAACCAGCTATTTAACGCGTTTAATGGCAGCCCATCGATGTACGGCGGGCGCCTTATTCCGGATCATGGAGCGGGCAACCGGCGTTCGTCTCGAAAACATGCGTACAGCGCTTGTTACCGCGGACGGTCGAACGATCAACAGCTACGGGAACGTGCAGGCCGATGTAACGAAAAGTTTGGCGAACTTACTCGACGATAACGACATCATCGACAGTACATTGGGTGAAATCGGCACCCCTTTTGCGCGTAATGGTGCGAATGCTGTGAAGGTTCACCGCCATTGGTGCGCCCACTGCTACTTGGAAAGCCGCCGTAATGAGGACGAGCCGTTTGATCAATTACGTTGGCAGGTAACAGACCTCACTCATTGTCCGATACACGGCAGCGAGCTGTCCGTTCGCTGCCCCAGTTGTGGCAAGACACAAAACGCTATCTCGATTCGTTGGGCGGTCGATCTATGCGCGCATTGCAATGAATTTCTTTGGAGGAATCCGCCGACACCCGGGTGTTCTGATCTGGATCGCCCGTATCAGCAGTGGCTCGCGCAGCAAGTGGGCCGGTTGATCATTGAGAAAAAAGGCCTCCAGGGTCGGCTAAATGGGCGAGAGTTCAGACTCTTCCTAGCTGAAATGCGATCTGCGCGAAACATGTCCTATTTGAGTCTGGCGGATAGGTTCGCGTTTCCGTTACAAACACTCGAGAAATGGGCATATGGAGTGACTCTGCCGACTCTTAGATCGTTTTTTCGTCTCTGTGCCAATATGCAAATATCGCCCGTGGACATACTGCATGATCCACTAACGGCGGCACACCAGCTGGAGCTGCCCTTTACGTCTGGGCGAATCTATAAGCTCAGTCGCGACGCGCCGGTTCGAAGGCACGACAAGAAAAACATTGAAGCCGAGGTCCGAGCTGAGCTTCGGAAAGACGACGCGGAATTGCGATCGATAAAAAGACTATCGCGGGACCTGAATTGCCCCGAGGCAACACTCTACTATTACGCTCACGAGGCAACGAAAACGCTAACGACCAGGCGTAAGCGCTTTCAAAAGCAGTTAAAGCGCGGGCGCAACGAGTCTCATATACGAGTCGGGAAGGATGTGATCCGCCGCTTGCGAGAGGAGGGGCTCCCAGTCACACGGCGAGCTGTAGCGGCGGAGCTAACCCGTCGGTGCTGGACCTGTAGTGAACACGAGGCGAAGGCGCTGTTCCCGACTCTTATGTGGCTCATGTTTCCGGAGCGTTAACTGGGGGAGCGAGCCGGTGCCGTCCATTAGCAGCAAGGTCGCTAGTGATTATGTACGGCCCTCAGTGGAACCTCATTGGGCGGTGTTCGTAGGCTATCGGTTTCAATAAACCGCAAGCTAAGGAGCGATTTTCGCTTCACTCTGGACGAAATGCTGGAGCAGAAACGGCTCGCCGAGCTTTGTACATAATCCAGAGGTTGCATTCTACTAATAGAGCGCGATGCGCGGACGTGCTCGTCCTCTTCTCGCGAGGTCCCTTAGGAGCGTGGTTCTGTATACGTTTCGTGGTTTCTAAAATGTTGCGAGCGATCGTCTTAGATATGCTTGGTAGAGTAGTTCGTACACGTCGTTTCAGCAGTCCTCTGTGAGTAAGCGCAAGTGATAGGTCCCGGCTTTCGGCAAAAAACTAAAGATGTGGCTGCAGAACGAGTTGCGCATCGTTGCTCAGTTTGTGATAGGCCTACTCTAGGTCCAAGTGAAGATTCCCGTAAGTCGTTCAGCGTCGGCGAGGCAGCGCATATAAGGGGGGCTCAACCGGGTGCTGCGCGATATGACAAGGACATGACGGATGAGTCGCGTCGGGATCTTGAAAACGCAATTTGGGTGTGTGGCAATTGCCATAAAAAGCTCGACCAAGACTTTAGTTCGTACTCAGTTGAAACTCTTAAGGAGATGAAGAGTGCGGCTGAGGGGCGTGCTCGCGCAAGACACGCCGAGATAGAAGGAGGACGCGTCGCGCCGCTACTCGAGAGGGTGAGAACCTCCTGGAATCACGAGACTACTAACGACGATACGTATGTCCGTCGCCAAGATTTAACGCGGCAACTGGATGGCTGGTGCAGTGATTCAAAGACGCGTCTTATATCGCTCGTCGGCATCGGGGGGACGGGAAAGACGGCTCTATTAGGGTACTGGCTTAAAACGGATTACCATCGTATTTCTAGGAACGTAGAGGGCCTATTTTTTTGGAGCTTCTACGTAGAGCGAAGTGTAGATCAGTTTCTCGCAGAGCTTTTAGCGTTCAGCGAAGAACTCGGGTGGGATCGACCTCAAAAAGGGTCTGAGGGTGACGTTCTAGATTTAGTTGAGAAGCAGTTTCATCGCCTGCCGCCGCTAATTCTGGCCATTGACGGCTTGGAGGTGCTACAAGAAGGCATCTCTGAAGGCAGGTCGTATGGCACCTTTGTAGACGCAAAGCTTCGCGACTTTCTACAGCACGTCATACGCGCAAAGTCACCATGGATTTGCGTCTGCACGAGCCGCTTCCCTATAACCGATTTTAGGTTTACGTCCGTCGCGGTCGAATGCATGGTTGGGGCATTGACTAACAGTGAAGGCGCGGAAGTCCTTTTCAGCAATTCAGTGCTCGGCGATGTGAATGACAGAGAGGCTATTTCTCGATATCTCGAGGGGCACCCGCTAGCGCTAAGAATTTTTGCTGCATCTCTCCCGCGGGCAAAGCGCGATGAGCCGCGGCGACACCTCGTAAATGTATTTACCGATCTGAGCCAAAATACCGAGTTTCAGGGGAAACTGGTTCGGCTATTGGATTTTTACGCTAATACGCTCACCTTAACCCAGACTGTGGTTCTTTTAGCCCTGTCGATATTCAGAACCCCTGTTCCGAGGCAAGCCATCTTGTTGCTTGCAAAGAAGATAAGCCCCGATATCGGCGCGGAGGCTGAAATAAATGAGCTGGGTCTTGCCGAAGACATGCGAACGTTGGCTGTGAGTGGTTTGATCGTAGACGACCAACTTGGGGGGCGAAGTCTATATGCTTGCCATCCCATCATCCGCGACTACTTTCGACAGAGATTAGTTGACGATAACAAGGCCTTCTTATCAGCGGTCGACTTGCTGACATCTCGACCTGACGAGGTAAATGCCCACGGCGCTAGTGCCTACGAGCCTCTTATAGCCGCAGTCGAAGCACTTCTGGTTGGCAATATGTTCGCAGAGGCGTTGGAAATATTTGAACGGCGCTTCTACGAAGCGAAAGTGTTTTTGAACGAGGGATTGGCGAAATCCGGCAAAAGAGTTTGCGACGCATTCGTCGCCTTCTTTGAAAGTGCCTCCAACGCTGAGATTAGATCTATAGAAGCTCCCCGAACGCGTAATCGCACTCGATTCGATCGCGGCTACTTTTGCCGAAGGGCTCTCGTATTTGATTTAGCTCTAGGAGAACTGGATGACGCGAACGATCTCATTTCGGCGCAACTTCAGCACGCCAACGGCGTGATCCGGGCTATTGCGTATCATTTCCTCGCGGAGCTTGAGTTCTTGCGGGGAAACTACGCCGACTGTGTTCGCGCCGCTAGTGCCGTAATCGACGGCTTAGGTTCTGTCGATACGACCGCAAAGACGCGAATAAGAAGAGTACGTGCTGGCTATTGGCGACTGAAAGCCGCGTGTCTTTTAGGGCTTGAGTCCCTTGCTAACGATTGGTTTGCCGAGTTGCGCGCTTCGCGTCGATATATTGAATCCGCAGATGTACACGCTTTGATTGACCTCGCAAACGTTTGGCTCAGCATGAGCTTTAGAAAAGAGGGGGGCGCAAGAGCTGCGAAGGTGGCCTTGCAAAGAACCGATGTATTCGAGGACCAGGTGTTAGCTTTGGAGGTCGATTTAGTCGTGGCGAGATTCGGATTGGCGACACGGCATAACTTGAGGCGCTGCGACGCTTTGATAAGTAAAGCTTACGGAGAGTCGGTGGAGCAGAGCTACCAGTATCTGATGTTAACTGCCCAGATTTTAAGGGAGTACCTGGCACTTGCAGAGGGCAGAGAAGTGCAGCGCGCCATGCTCGAACAAGCTATATCGATGGCGCTTGGCGCCGGCATGTTGGGCTTAGCTGCAGAAGCCGAGCAAGTTCTTTGGCTGGATACTACTGCAGTGACTGATGGCCTTGCCCCACCAGCCGATCTGGTTAAGCTCGTCCAAAAAACGGGCTATGAGGCGTTAGACTGCTTTTTTTTCAATGTGGGTAGCAAAGAGTAATCGCGGTATATATCACGAAGTATTTGCGGCTGCTTACGGCATGACATTGGCCTTCGAAGCTCTCGCGGGGGGGGGGGCACCTCGATGACCCTGCGTGATATGGTCGCCGAAGCATTGCGCGGACGGAAATATAGGGTGCT
Source organism: Salinisphaera sp. T5B8 (assembly GCF_040361255.1). Classification (NCBI taxonomy): domain Bacteria; kingdom Pseudomonadati; phylum Pseudomonadota; class Gammaproteobacteria; order Salinisphaerales; family Salinisphaeraceae; genus Salinisphaera; species Salinisphaera sp. T5B8. The sequence goes on from NZ_APNG01000031.1 coordinate 26,803, forward strand.
GTTCCACCGGCGTTTTAATCTTCGGCGCGTATAGGGGGTTGCGTCGTTCAACTAGCGATATCGACTTGTAATGCTAGATATTACGAAGACGGGCAAGGCGCAGAACTGGCTTCGTCAGTTCCACCAGCATGATTATTCGAGTGCTTATACTTTATTGCAGCAGATTCGGTTCGTTAGGACCGACGATGTAAGGATATGGCTTGCGGACCAGCTTATTTGTCATTCTAGGGATGAATGGTTGGCTCTGTACGCTGAACGTGAACTAGCACCCGGGAGTCGGTTCTTTCCTAAGTTAGACCCGAGCACGCGGCGTAGAAGATCGGTCGGAAAAAGGGGGCCTGCTTTTGTAGCGCCTCCGAGGGGATCTCAACGCGTCGGCAGCGAAGGAATAATCGGGAACGTTTTATCTGAGGTTCACGGGCGTAACGACTGTAAAACGCGCTTGTCTCCAGGACCCGACATTCTTCGTCCAAAAAAAACGCGTGATGCGATTAGACGACTCGCGATTGTCACAGACAATATTGGCTCCGGGGACCGCATCTTAAAAATACTTGATGCAATGCGGAAAACTAGATCTATTTATAGCTGGAAATCGCACCTTCACGTACCGCTCGAGATTATTGTATTCGCCTATTCGACCAGCTCCCATGGACTAAAACGCATTCAAAATCATTCATTAGCGCCGCGCGTTGTGAACTGTCGAGTATCTTCAGACCTTTGGACCCCGTTCCAGAATGCCGAAGAGGTACGCGATCTGTGCGTGAAATATGATCCTGGAGGAACGGATGAGAACGAGACAGCGCTAGGATATAAGAGTAGTGGGACACTAACCGTTTTCGGACATGGGTGCCCGAATACCGTGCCGCGAATTTTATGGAAAAGTACTCGGGTTTGGGTGCCGCTTTTCCCGCAGCGTTCTGCAGTAAATTTTAGCTCGTTCGATAAGGCGTCGGATATAGAGAAATTTACAAAGCAATTTCTGCAATTCGACGAGCCTCGCCTAAGCGAGCCGGCGCTGTTAGAGCGTTTTTCTACGACGACGCGCGCTGCTCTATTAACCTTGATCGCTATTTCACGCGGCTTACATGACGCCATCAAGTTATCCTGTCGAACTGATCTTGATATGGCAACGGTTACAGTACTGTTAGACGTATTTAAGAGTGCCGGTTGGATTAGTGCATCGAACGTAATTACCGACAGAGGCCTAGCGGAGCTTAGAGCAGCACGCCGCGTTCGCGGGGCCGGACGCGCCTATCCGGAAGATCACGTTTCGGTATACTGTCCGACATCGCTGCGGGGTTAAGTTGCAACGAGCGAGCTCGTGCTACGAGAGCAGTACGCTTCTGCGTAGGGAGCCAGGGTAATCCTGGCTTCTGGGGCTAGGAGTTGCCGATGCCCTATGAATGAGCCACCGCTAGCCTGTCGTTTGCCAGCGTGCCGTTTAACCGCCGAACGCCTAGGCTGACGCCACGCTGGCATACGAACCCTTGCTGGTCAAAGTCGATGCTTAACTTTTCTCCGCAGCGATTTCAATTCGTCGCGAAAAGACTCTCTACTGACCACTTAGTCATTGAGAAAGCGGTCGAGGTCGCCGACCGTATTACTACTGGCCACCCGGACCGCGCGGTTGTGTTCACGTTAAGACATCTCGCGGCGTTGGCCAATGTTTCATATCCTTTGATGCGTCACTGGGTGGGTGGTTGGGGGGCAGAACCGTATCGCGAGTTTTTTCTTGCTAAGAAAAGAAGTCGTAACTCAATCCGCGATCGGTCGCTCGGGCGAACTGGAAGGCGTATGAGGCGTGTCGTTGTGCCATCGCTAGAGCTTATGCGTTTACAGCGGTGGATCCACGCCCGAATACTTCTCAATACGAGTGTTCATAGAGCTAGCACGGCGTTCTGCAAAAACGCGAGCGTTATTGACGCGGCACGGCCCCATTGCGGCTGCCGGTGGCTGATAAAGCTCGATATCGAGAATTTTTTTGAGTCAATATACGAGCCGGAGATCTATAGAGTTTTCACGGGGCTCGGCTATCCAAAGCTTTTAGCTTTTGAGCTGACCCGACTATGCACGCGCTTAGTGCCAGCGGCACAGTTTAGTGACAATCTTCTAATTCCGAGAGGCTCCTTTACCCGCACACGTGGCCCGGCGTTTTACGATCGATATCAGCCGCTGAAAAATAGCCGCAAAGATAGGTCTGGTGGTCTTGGCTTCTTGAAAGAGGACAGCGACTTTTATCCAGTAGGTGGCCGAGTGTGGCACTCGGCGGTACCCGCACGTTTACGCCTCGGGAGCCTACCGCAAGGAGCTCCAACAAGCCCTATGCTCGCCAATTTAGCCGTGCGTCCGCTCGATGAGCAGCTAGACAAATTCGCTCGCGGGAGAGGGCTCGTTTATACCCGCTATGCTGATGATATGACGTTTTCCACGACCGATAAAGATTTTACCCGCGAAGATGCTGCCAAAGTTGTGGAGTACGCGATAAGGTGTATAGAAAAAGAAGGGCTCCGTTTGCATGCCGCTAAAACGCAAGTTGTACCCCCAGGCGCGCGCCGGCTCGTTCTCGGGCTTCAGGTTGACGGGGCGAAGCCGCGGTTGACACGTGAGTATCGTAATAACTTGCGTCAGCACGCTTACATGCTCGGCACCAAGTCGATACCACCAAGTGAACACGCTAGCGCGCGTGGGTTTCGCTCAGTTTTTAGTATGCGGCGTCATATCGAGGGTAAGATCGAGCATGCACGCCAAGTTGAGCAGGATTTTGCTGCAGAAATTACGGGCAAACTGAAGGACGTCGACTGGCCTGTATGATGCCAATGAGGGCAAGCTCAAATTCATGGTGCGCTCCATCGAAGGCGTTCTGTACCGTTTCAGCGACGGTTGAGAGAAGGTTTAGCGGATACTTTCGATCTTCGGCTGTTACGCTCTGGCGGATGAGCGGTTTATCGAGCGTTCGATTTAGTCGAATAGGTTGGTTTGAGCCACGGTCAACGTCTGGTGGCGCTGCCTGTCCACACTCACCCGCTTGCGCATGTTTACGAGGCCTTCGGCGGCATTGTCGCCGCAGTGGCCGACGGCACTCATGCTGTAGATCAAATTGTGGCCGCGAAGAAAGCGCTGCTGATCGTCGCTGGTGAACTGAGTCCTCTATCGGAGTGAAGCGCGACGGGTTCGTCGTGTGCCTCGCGTTGCCTGTGGGGGCCATTAACACGGCTATGGGCATGAGATTCCGCGTTTGACTTGTACTCACTGACTAGCCCACCGCCGCCTCGTTGTAGAGGTCGAGAGCGACACACAGGTATAACGAGGCTTCAGCGGTTCGGCTATAGCTGATGTCGGTCATCCGTTTTGCTTTGAGGTTGGCCCGGCCATGATCCGGCTGAGCGCTGGAGGGCCTGGCGCGCTAGCGCCGCTGTTGCGGGATGCCTTGTAGACTGTAAGTGGGCATTAACCGTGCGACGCGATTGCCACTCACGGTCCGACCTTCAAACTGCAGCCTCTCGGCGATCCGCGGAGCGCCAAAACTTAATCGCTGTCGGAGTACAGCGTGCGAATTCTCTCAGTAAGCCGCGTATTGGCCCGCCGAACGCTGCCCAGGGGTAAAAGCCTCTGGTCGTACCTTCAGGCAACGGCCCGCGAGCTGGACTGGATAATTGGAACGACAACGTTGGATCGTTGCGTACCTTACGACGACCTGAATCGCCCCGGGTTCGTCGGAGGCTCCAACTCTTGAGAGACTGGAG
>NZ_APNG01000032.1:0-27752 GCF_040361255.1 Salinisphaera sp. T5B8
CATCACTTAAAAATCGCTGCGGACTGTCCAATGGATGGGGTCCAGCTCAGCGCTCACGCCCATCGCCTGGGCGGCCTCGACCGGGCGCTGGCCGTGTTCGAGGATACGACGGACCAGAAGGGCTCGACCATGAAACGTCAAACGCGCATTCTTGTGGGTGTTCATCCGGGTCACTCCTGAAGCTTGACGGATTCGACACCCATCAGCTTTAAGGCCAGTGGCCCGGATGAACAACCTACTACTGAAAGATCACAGGCATGAGATGCCAATTCCTCGCCATGATCGTAGGTCAGCGCTTGCTGCAGCGCGGGAGCATGGGCGCGAATGCGTGGCCGGAGTCGGGCGGTGCATCTACTAGCGCGTGGCCAATGTGTAGGAGGATCTGAACAGGTAAATTTAAAAGACGCAGCACGACGAGATCGCGTTACCTCGGGCCAAGTGCACACGCGCCAACCCTCTAATAGGCTGCTAGTATCGCGGCTTTTCCGCTGCCGAGTCTGTCCATGGTAGTGCCTACTCAAGCCGCGCTCGAACAACGCACCCTGACGCTTTCCATCGCCACTACGATGACGGTGGCGGTCCTGGGGGTCACGTTCGGCCTGTTGGTTGGTTCACGTTCGATTCTCTTCGACGGGGTGTTCTCGACCATCGATGCGGCAATGTCGGGGCTGGCATTACTGGTTGCACGGCTGGCGGTACGCGAGGCCAGCCAGCGCTTCCAGCATGGCTTCTGGCATTTGGAACCGATGGTGGCGGGGCTCAACGGCAGCATCCTGCTGTTGCTGTGCTTCTACGCCTTCCTCAATGCCATTCAGGGGCTAATGGGTGGCGGCCAGGAACTCGCCTTCGGCCTGGCCATTGTCTATGCCGTGGTCGTGGCGGCGGCGTGCTTCACGATGTTCGCCTACGAGAGGCGGATCAATCGCCGCGTGGATTCCGAATTCCTGCGTATCGACATGCAGGGCTGGATGATGGCCGGCTCGATCAGCGCGACCCTGGCTGTGGCCTTCGTCATCGCCCAGCTGCTGGAACGCACTGCTTATGCTCACCTGACACCCTACGTGGATTCGCTGCTGCTAGCGCTATTGACGCTGTGCTTCATGCCGGTGCCGATCGGCATCGTGCGTCGCGCAATTCGAGAGGTCTTTTTGATTGCACCCACCGCGTTGGATAGCGAAGTTCATGCAGCGATGGCGCCGGTGATGGCGCGTGATGGGCTGATCGACTACTTCAGCCACGTCGCCAAGAGCGGACGCGGCCATTTCATCGAAATCGACATTCTCACCACGCCCGACTACGGCACGGGGCAAGGCATCGCGGTGCTCGACGAGATTCGCGAGCAGATTGCCGCCGAGCTCTCCATCCCGCCCGAGCGGCGCTGGTTCACGGTGGCGTTTACTGCTGATTCAAAATGGACATGAATCTGCCGTCCGGTGAAATATTGCAGGTGCCCGAGTATTAATACCTAGATTCTTTACTGAGGGCTCAATCGCTCGATAAGCCAGCAAGACGAGCCACGATGTCTCCCGTGGGTATGTATGCGTTGGAAATAAGCATGGTGATACCGTACTGGCCCCGCGTCGGAATAGCTGTCTCATCGTCGCGATTCTTATTGAAAGCGGTAGGTGCTTGCGGGCAAGTTTGCTCGGGGTACGCTAAACCAGCGAACCGCGTACTTTCGGCATTACACAGCTAAGCGAACGCATGCGTAACGCTTATGCATTTAGGAATGACTATATCGACGGTACGCTGACCGACGATTTGAAGGCAGAGCGCCGAAAGGTCGAAACCATGATCTTTCAGTTGCGTCTCTGCTAGTACTCGATGCCGGCCCTTCTCAAGGTGTGGTTCGAACGCATCTATTCCGTAGGACTGGCATATAGCGTGAATGTACTTGACGAGCAGCCAGGTGGTGATCGATATGGCCAGGGCATATTTGTCCGCAAGCGAGCTATAGTTTCGGTGTTGGGCGAAAGGGCTGGGCACAGTGGTCTCCGCCTTCAATCTCTATGTATAGAAATAGCAAGGCAGTGCTAGCACTTGTGGGATTGCGGCTCGGCAAGATTGTCGGTTGCGAGGTCGTCGCTTAGCGTCGTCACTCGGTTACGTCCGGTGGTCTTGCTTTTGTAAAGCGCCGTCCCTGCCGCACTCGGCTGGCAGGTCGCCTATCCCGAGCGACAGGTCGTCGCCCTGGCCGGCGACGGCGGCATCTCCATGCTCATGGGCGATCTCATCACGCTGGCGGCCGAAAACCTGCCCGTGAAGGTCATCGTCTACAACAACGAAACCCTCGGCTTCGTGGCCATGGAAATGAAAGTCGCCGGCTATATCGATTCCACCACCGATCTGCCGCAGGTCGACTACGCCAAACTCGCCGAATTGCTGGGCATTCGCGGTATCAAGGTCACCTCCTCGGCGGCCCTCGATGACGCGCTCAAACAAGCCTTCGAACACGATGGCCCGGTGGTCGTCGACGTGCGCATGGCCAAGCAGGAACTGTCCATGCCGCCGAAGATCGAGGCCAAGCAGGCGCGGGGCTTTTCGCTGTATATGCTGCGCGCCGTGATGAACGGGCGCGGGGATGAGGTCGTGGAGCTCGGTAAGACGAACTGGTGGCGCCGATAGGCCAGTACGCCGGCTATGGCAGTGGCCGCTTATATTGGGAAATCGCGGACCGTATGCTGACTTTTTGACTGCGAGGCGTGAGCGACTGACTGTAAAGGAAACCGCCGAGCATGTCGGCCTATCTGACTGCGCAGCTGTCGCCGCCCGCAGTTAGCTCGGTCGCACGGTACGGACGGTTTTCGGCCGTAACAGGGCACAGGCCCCGTCCAGCGCGTCCGATAAACGCCGGACAGGGCCCGCCCCTTGTGTACGCCGGAGTGGATCAGGCTGCCGCGAGGGTTTGGGCGGCGTCGCGATAGCTATGCAGCGGGCGGCCGAGCAGGGCGGCGACGCGGCTGCGATCGCCTGGTTTGGGAATCATGCCGTGGCTGACATAGCGCTCGGCCATCAGACGCATCTCGTAAGCCATCCAGCGGGGCATGAAGCGGGCCATGTTCTGCTCGAACCCGCTCGGGTCGTCACCGCCATAGGCGATGGAGCGGCCGAGCACATCGGACCAGATCGCGGCGATATCTTCGCCGGTCAGGGTGTCCGGGCCGACGATGTTTATGGTTTCGATCGGCAGTTTGCCTGCCGCGGCGTCACGTCGGATCAATTCGATGGTGGCCACTTCGGCGATGTCGCGCGCATCGACCATGGCGAGCCCCTTGCTGCCGATCGGCATCGGATAGATGCCATGCTGCACGATGACATCCTTCACCATCGCTTCGTTGTCGATGAAGTAGGTCGGACGCAGGATCGTGGCACTAAAGCCCATCGCTTCCAGCATCCGTTCGGCGCCGTACTTGACGGCGAAGTGGGGCACGTTGACCGCTTCGTCGGCCTCGAATACCGACAGGTAGACGACCCGTTCGATGCCGGCTTCGCGGGCGAGGTTGAGGGTGATGATCGCTTGCGTGAACTCGTCGCCGCTCACGGCGTTGAGCAGAAATAACGTACGGATGCCGGCGAAGGCCGCGCGCACGCTATCGATATCCAGCAGATCGCCCCGTGCGACGTCGACGCTCGACGGGAAATCGGCCTTGCCGGGGTCGCGGGTGAGAACGCGTACGTCGGCGCCGCGGTTGACGAGCTGGTCGACAACATGGCGGCCGACACGGCCGGTGGCACCGGTTACAAGAATGGTCATTTGAGTTCTCCTGGGTGGGGTGTTTCGACGAACTCAAATTAAGTGGTTCACGTGTGGGCGAATAGCCGCTATATATAGACGATCTGTTCCATTGGTGGGACACGTTCGGAGTGGCCATGGATCTGCTCGCGCTTGCCGATTTCACGCTCGTCGCGCGTCACGGCGGCTTCGGCCGTGCCGCGCGTGCGGCATACAGGCCCAAGGCAACCCTGTCGCGGCGCGTCGCGGGCCTGGAGGCATCGTTAAACGTACGGCTTTTTGAGCGGGGCGCGCGCGAGCTCAAGCTCACCGAGGAAGGTCGGGCGCTCTACGAGCGGGCGGGATATCTGCTCACCGAGCTCGAGGAAACGGCAGCTGCCATCGCCTCGGGCGGTACGCAGGTTCGTGGCCGGATGCGAATCAGCGTGCCGCTGCTTTTTTCGCAGATCGCCATGGGCCGACTCGCGGCCGAGTTTGCGCTGCGTTATCCAGACGTCCGGCTCGAGGTGACCACCGAAGATCGGGCGGTGGACATGATCGAGGAGGGGTACGACCTCGTGATCCGTGTGAACCCGGATCCGGACGAAACCCTGGTCGGACGGCCGTTCCTGCGAGACCGGCTTGTGATCGTGGCAAGTCCGGCGCTTGCCCGCGTGGATCATGCGCCAGTGCCCGCGGTCGTGCGTAACGTCGCACAGGACGACCACTGGTCGATTGTTGATGCGCAAGGCGAGGCGAGCATGGCGTTCGACCCGGTACTGCGTTTGTCGTCAATGATCATGATTCGCGATGCTGTCCGCGCCGGCGCGGGTGCAGCCTGTCTGCCGATTTCGCTTGTTGAGCAGGATATTGCCGCCGGGCGGCTCGCCCATTGGGCGGACGTGCCCGGTTCGGATGTTGCACTTTGGGTGCTCTATCCGACTCGACGTCTTGTCAATGCACGCGTCTCGGCGTTTCTCGATTTCCTGAAGGCGGCGTTTCCGACCGGCGCGGCCGAAGAGCTCGGCGCTTTTCTGGGTACCTGAACCGTTGCATTGATGTGGCCGGGGTGCATCGCGACCGATGAACTGGTCTCGAACGTCTCGGTGGCACCCTCGAGGCGGGACCACGTCACACTGCAATTGACCTATAAGCCGGTGGTTGCGGGTGTTCGGGACCGAGGTCTGATTTCAAGCAAGGCGCATCGCGGCGAACTGACGTTGTTCGACGTCTGTGATCACGGCCAGAGACACGCCGGCATCCATGCGCCCATCTGGCCTGGCGACAAGGACACGGCAAAACGTGTGGCCGACCACCTGATCAAGTTCATGAGACGGTCGCGGGTGACGTGATCGATGTCGGGAATCCCGAACTCTGCGGCTACGACGCCAACTCGCCACGCGATTCCATGTGGGCGACGTTAACGGAAATGCACTCCATGCTCTGGATCTACGAGCGCCTGGCGTTGCGTGGCTTCAGGTTGCCGCGCCGGCTGAAGCCGGAGCAGCGAGATCGCTGTATCGAACAGGTCAGCGAGTACTGCGCTTATTTCGTTGTCTTGCGGCCCGCCAGTTCTGTATCAGGCGATAGACCAGGCTCAGTACGCCGAATGCCAGGCAGAACAGCCCCAGCACATAGGGTTGGGTGAGCAGGGTGGCAAAAGTCACGCCCAGCACCAGCATCAGGATGATCGGGCGATAATCGAATCGGGCCGGCGGGTTTTGCTCGGCGATACTCGAGTCGAGCAGACCGGCCATGGCGTCGATGCGTTCGACACAGCTTGCCGAACAGGCAAGCCCGCCCGGTCTTTCAATGGCGCAGCTGCGACAAATGCCTTTCCCACAACCGCGGCAGACGCCGATTGCGGCTACCGATTCATGATTGAAGCATTTCATCGTGGGGCGCTCGGCAACGTGTTCGAATCGCGGGTTCGGCGCGCGCCTGCGCGCCGCCGTTATGCTTTACCGGCGCTATTCTAACCAAGCCCGGCCTACGTAACATACTGCGACACAAGTGTTTGTGTGCTGGTGCCGGCCAGTACGATGCCCGGCCGTGACGGATGGAACAGCGCCGCCGCGAATCATGCCGTCCGCCGTGGCACTGACCGCGGCGACCCGGCGCGTTGGTGTCAGCGCGCGGCCCGGATCGCTTGCAAGGGCACTTCGCGCCGCATATCGATCGTGTCGGGTTGGACCTGTTGCTCGGAGAGACAGTTGAGCCAGGCTTGCAGCGGTCGCGCACGATAGAAGCGGCGTAGGCCTGAGTCGAAGAAATCATCCAACCGGATATCCGCGCCGGGATACAGCAGTGTGTGTGCGGCTTCGGCTTCTTTTGTATCGACAACGACTGCGGCCTCGCAACGCAGATACAGACAGCGCTGGTTGTTCGTGCCGCGCGCCCGCGTCGAGTCGTAGTAGGTCAGAAACGCGAGCGGGTTGGCGCGGATGTTTTTCGAGTGAACCGCTTCGGTCCACGACGACCAGTAGATATCGAGGCTGGCATCGGGCACAGCCGTGGCTGGCGTGTTCCAGGGCTGGCTGTCGTGGCAGGTGGCGATATTGGCGTATAGACAGGTGCTCAGAATCTCGGCGCAGCGTGCGCCCAGGGCTTGTTCGTCCATGACAGGCTCCATTGGGTAGGTGTTTGATTCAGGGGCGTCGGGCATCGCGTTCAGCGCCCATCGGCGCTGTGGCGTGATGCACTTGTCCGGTGGGCGTGCTGTCCTTGCTGACGTGCGGGATCGGCCCGCCACGCCAGAATGCAGGCCAGCAGCAGAATCGCCGCGCAGATGGCAAATGACGGGCGATAACTGTCGGCCGCAGTCGAAAGCGCGGACAGGCCGTAACCGGCGATCGCCTGAGCGAGTGCGAATGCCGCCGTGGCCTGGCCCCATAAGCGTTTGTGCTCGGCTGGCCCGGCGATTTCGGCGAGGCGGCCAGAGGTGAGGGCGACGACGGCTGGCACGAGCGCGCCGACAGCGATCGACGAGGCAGACCGTAGCCAGAGGCCGGTCGAGATAAACGGCAGGCCCACGGCCAGGGCCTTGATGAGCAGCCCACCGGTCAGACTGGCCTGCCAGCCGGCGCGCGGCACGATGAGGCGTGTGATCAAGGGGCCGATCATCGCGCCCAGTCCGAACAGGGCCCATTGCACGTTGGCCGCTGCCATGCCCAATGCGACCTCGCGGGCAAGATAGTCGACCCAGAACACCGTATGCGGTACGAAGCCAATGGCATCGCCTGCATAGGCACCGATGACAAGCGCCACCGCCCAGCGGACCGCACTGTTCGAAACGGGCGCGTTCGTTTGATCTGCGGCGTCCGCGCGGGATGGGGTCGGTAAGCGATGCAGGGCAAGGTCGCCAGCGGTGCCGGCGATCAGCGTCAAACCGCCCAGAACGATCCAGGCGACCCAAAGCCCGGCCTGCAGCAGTGTGGGTACCAGCAGCGCCGATAACAGTGCGCCCATGCCGATGCCCGCAAACATCAAGCACCCGACGATCGGGCGTCGGTCGGGGCCGGTCGCAGCCAGGGCCGTGGCCGGGCCCACCACCATCAGCCATGCGCCCGTCAGGCCCGAGAGCACACGCCAGAAGAAAAACCAGACGAACGGGGCGGCGTGGGCGCAGGCCAGAAAACTCAGCGCGGTAATACCGAACGAGGCGGCGAGCGTGGCGCGCGCGCCGATACGTTCGGACACCGCGTGCGCCGAGATCGCACCGATGAAATAGCCCAACAGATTGGCCGCCCCCAGATACACCGCGGCCGATGTGGTGAACCAGTGGGCAGCCACCACCGGTGGAATAAGCGCCGTGTAGGCGAATCGCGCCAGGCCGATGCCCACCAGTGTGGATGCCAGGCCGACAACGATGGCCGGTATATCCGAGCCTTGGTGGCGTGTTGTTTGCGCCATGAAAACGTCCGGCTGCGTTCGAGCGTGGAACGCCAAAATAAGCCGGCGCTTATTTCATTAGAAACGATTTTTAATGATAATCGCGATCTCTTTTTAAGATCCGACGACGGGCGCCATGCAACTTCATTCGCTGCGTTTATTCGTCGCCGTGGCCGAGAACGCAAGTTTCAGCGGCGCCGCGAAGCAAATGCATACGGTCCAATCCAATGTGACCGCCCATATCAAGAAGCTGGAAACCGAGCTGGGCGTGGTGCTGTTCGAGCGCCAGGGCGGTATTCACCTCACCCCGGCCGGCCACGCCTTCATTCCGCATGCGCAACGGATTCTTGCCGCGCACGATAATGCCTGTGCCGCGTTTCAGGACGCGCAGGCGCCGAGCGGCGTATTACGTATCGGCTCGATGGAGAGTACCGCGGCGGTACGACTGCCCGATCTGTTGGCCAACTACCACAAGGCGTATCCGGGTATCGAGCTGCGCCTGACCACGGGCACGACGAACGATATCGTCTCTCAGCTTCTCGATGGCATCATCGATTGCGCCTTCGTTGCGGGCACGGTGCCTCATTCCAGCCTGTATTGTGTCGAGGCGTTTCAGGAGTCGCTCGTACTCGTTGCGGATGCGCCGATCAAGACGATGCCGGATAGCGATACGTTGCTGGAACGGCCATTTCTCGCGTTCAAGCAAGGCTGTCATTATCGACACCGGATCGAGCGGCTATTGGCCCGCGAGGGTATTGCTGCAGCGCGCATATTCGAATTCGGATCGATCGACGGTATTCTCGGTTGTGTCGCGGCCGGGATGGGGTATGCATTGCTGCCCAAAACGGTGGTCGATGCACACCGCTCGCGTTTTGCAATCCATTATCTCGAGTTGGCCGAGGAAATCGGCGACGTGGCGACATGGTTCGCAGCCACCGCCGCCGTGGGTTGGTCGCCGGCGCTGATCGCGTTCGAGCAAATGGTCCGAGCGCCGGCGAATTGAGGGCGGGCTGGCGACATCGTGCGACCGATATCGCGATGCCGTTTGTCTTTGTGACGCGATCGTTTGTGTCGGGCACGGTTCGCATGGCCTGGCGAAGCGTTTTGTCACTCGAAGGCGGATCTGGCGCCATTGCGGGTAATTGCCGATACGCTGCGATGGCGTAGGGTCGTCGTGCACGATTAGAATGACGCCAGCGACGCTACGCCATGCACGCCACCGGTTCGCGTTCTATGAATCTGTTGCTTAGCCTGCTGGAGCTTGCCGGAACGTTCGTTTTTGCGCTTAGTGGCGCGATGGCGGCAGCCCAGAAGCGGCTGGATATTTTCGGGCTGGCGGTATTGGCATTCGCGACCGGTACGGTGGGCGGGATCACCCGCGATCTGCTCATTGGCGCCACGCCGCCCCTGGCGATTGCCGATGCGCGCTATGGTGCGGCCACAATGCTCGCCGCATTCGTGGTTTTCTTCGGTTATCGCTGGGTGGATCACATCAGCCGACCGGTCGCGATCTTCGATGCCGCGGGCCTGTCGCTGTTTGCCGTGGGCGGCTCGATACGGGCCCTGGAATACGGGATTTCACCGGTAATGGCGGTTGTCATGGGCATTATCACCGGCATCGGTGGCGGCATCATGCGCGACGTGCTGATCGACCGTCTGCCCATGGTGTTGGCGCCGACCGAACTCTATGCCACCGCTGCGCTCCTGGGGTCGGCCATAGCGGTAACCGGCATGACATTGGCGTGGCCATTTTTGCCCACGGTTGTCGGCGCTGCCTTGTTGTGTTTTTTCGTGCGTTATATGGCCATGCGGCGAGGCTGGCACCTGCCGGTGCCGCGCGTGGATACATAACCGGCCGTGCAGGCTGTCGTCGGCGCCAACGATTCAAGCCTGCGAATGTGAATCGTTCGCATTAGTATTGACATGTTGTGGGCCACCACCTATCTTCGCTACGGGGCACCGGGTTCCGGGGCGGTGAACCCGATGCACCGGCGGGGGAGTACATGAAGCAACGCCTTGGCGTGGCCGTTTGGGCCGACGCCGGGCGGCTACTGTCGCTTATCCCTTGGTTGGACGATCTTTCATACCTTCGAGGATGACGGCATGGCTGACGACAAATCGCGTGGCACGTGGGCATGGCCACATGCTGCAAGCGCACTTTTCTACGGCACGGCGCTGATCGCCATGCCGCTTAGTGCCAATGCACAGGATACGGGCGAGGGTGATAACGCCAGTCAGTCGGTGGTGTATCGTCTCGCGCCGGTCCTTGTTAACGCGCAGGCTGCGCCGGACGACAACGCGGCCACCACTGTCGCCCGCGAGCTATGGATGGGGGGCAAGGTCGCCACCAGCATTCTCGATACGCCCGCGTCTGTCTCCGTGATTACGGAAAAGGAAATCGAGCAGCGCGATGCCGATACCACCGAGGAAGTGCTTCAATACACGCCGGGCGTGATCACCGACTACTACGGCACGGACGACCGTAACGACTATTTCCAGATTCGCGGCTTTCAGGCCACGACCTATCGTGACGGGTTGACGCTGGGTTCCATGCGCGGCGTGCGCGAGGAGCCATTCGCCTATGAGCGCATCGAGGTATTGCGTGGCGCGAACTCGACCCTGTTCGGCCCGGCCGATCCGGGCGGCTCGGTGAACTTCGTGAGCAAGCGCCCGACGTTCCAGCGCTTCGGCCTGGGCTATATTTCGTACGACTCCTACAAAAGCAAGGAAGTCGGCGTCGACGTCGGTGACACGCTCGACGACGACCAGACCCTGGCCTATCGCTTCGTCGGTAAGTTCAAGGATGGTGAGCGCGAATACGATTATTCGAAAGACAACGACCAGTTCGTGCTTGGCAGCATCTCTTGGGAGCCCACCGCGTATACGACCGGGACGCTGATCTTCGACTATCTCGATCGCGACAACACGCCCAACAGCGGCGGCTATCCGCTTGACCGTGAGTATGACCGCGACGACTTCTTCGGCGAGCCCGGCTTCAATTATCACGATGTCGAGCGCACCAGTATCACCGGCCTGCTCACCCATGACTTCGATAACGGCCTGACGCTGCAGGCGAATACGCGCTACAGCGACCTGAACGACGATTTCGGCTATGTCTACATCACCGATTCGCCCGCCCGCGCCGGCACGGTGGTCGATCGCGATTATTTCGGCACTGACAGCACGGCCCGGGAATATATCGGCAATGCGATCCTGCAGTACGACGTCAGCTTCGAGCATATCGACAGCAGTACGCTCGGCGGGGTCGAGTACCGGGATGCCTCGACCGACGACAGCTCCTTCTATGGCAACGCCGCGCCGATCGATATCACGAACCCGCAATACAGCGGTGCGCCGACCAACCTCAATATCTATAGCGGCAACGATCAGGACTACAAGACGCAGTCTGTCTTTCTGACCCAGAATCTGTCGTTCTTCGACCGCGTGGTCGCCACGGCCGGGCTGCGCCATGATTGGCTGGATCTGGCCAGTACGGATCTCAACGGTGTTCGCGCGTCCGATGATTTCTCGGAAACATCGGTGCGCGGCGCGCTGACCTATAAGGTCAACGACCAAATTTCAGCCTATATCAGCCAGGTCGAATCGGTTGCGCCGCCGGCCATCGGCGTCAAGCCCGAACGCGGGGAACAGTATGAACTCGGCGTGAAATACGCCCCGGCGGGGATGAACGCCTTGTTCTCCGCCGCGGTCTACGATCTGAGCAAGGACGATGTGACCATTGCGGTCGTCCAGGACAACGGCACGATCGAGCGGGAAACGATCGGCAAGTCCCGGGTGCGCGGCCTGGATCTCGAAGCCAAGGCCGAGCTGACGTCCAACCTGAGCCTGACCGGCGGTTATTCCTATATGGACTCGGAAGTAGTGCGCGGCACGCTGCGCGACGGCACCTCGCTCGAAGGCAAGGCGTTCAGCATCGCGCCGGAACATACGGCCTCGCTCTGGACCTATTACCGTTTGCCGGCATGGGACATGAGCGTAGGCGTCGGCGCGCGCTATATCGGTGCCTATTACTTCGATGCCGCCAACACCGACGAGAGCGACGCAGCAACGCTGTTCGATGCGGCATTCAGCTACGCGCTTGCCGACAACACCGATCTGGCGGTGAATGTGCGCAACCTGCTGGACGAGCAACACGTCGTGGGCTCCGGTACGGCGGACTACTACAACCCGGGGCGTGAGATCACGGCGAAGCTCAGCTATCGCTGGTGAGGCTGGCGCGCTCGTGTGCCTCCCGTAGCGGGGCCGGTGTGCCGCTCACAACTAAGAATCATAGGGAGTTGCCGTTACCGATGCCGAGTCGTCCTCCATCGTGGCAGGCGCGACTTCGAGATGGCGGGTGTTCGTCTCGGGCGGCAGGCCATGCCGTTTTGCAGCGGGATTCGCTACAGTCTCAAGAAAAGCAGGCTGTCAGTTCAGGCTGGCCGGCCCGGGATACCTCAAATCGAGATGATATGGCGGCTCCGAAAGCAATCTTGCCAGGCACGGGCTACGGTTACACCTATTCGATTTGCACGTTGGTGACCGATCAGTCTCAGTACGAGGCATGCCGACTGTCGTTCGAGCGGGCCGGTTTCGATACCGACGACTGCGAATATCTGTATATCGATAATACGGCCGGCAATACCTGCGATGGTTTCGCGGGCGTCAACGCTTTTTTAGACAGCGCGCGCGGTCGATTCATCGTGTTCGTCCATCAGGATGTTCGAGCCGATTTCGACAAACGTCCCATTCTTGATGAACGATTGGCGGCACTCGAGGCGAAGGATTCGCTATGGGCGATCTGTGGCAATGCCGGGCGTAGTCTGGATCGGTTGAACCTGGCGATCCGGATCACGGACCCTCACGGTGCAGACCGTAACCTTGGGCGGCTTCCTGCACGGACCTACGGATTGGACGAGAACTTCTTTATCGTCGAGCGTGCTGCGAATCTGGCCGTAAACAGATCGCTGAACGGGTTTCATTTCTATGCGACCGAATTGTGCTTCGTGGCCGACGTGCTGGGCCAGAGTGCCTACGTGATTGACTTTCATATAAAGCATCTGAGTCCGGGTAACCAGGATTCGGGCTACTACGACATGCGCCGGCGCTGGAGAGCATTCAGGAATAAAAAACAACGCGCCTATCCGGCGATGTCGACGTCCGATATTTCGGTATTCAGCGCCAGCTCGCTCGGATCGCCGCTGTTGACGTGCCTGCTCAACTGGGACGTGATGCATCGTAGGCGTCGTCTCGCGCGCGTGGTCGTGCGGCTATTGCGCCGTCGGCGTGCGGCGGATCGCCCCAGGTAAGTCTGCGCTGGGCTGGCGAGTGCTATGTTCGACGGGGCCGTCGCGCGTATTGATCAACTGTCTCCATAAACTGGGCAGAATTCCATGCCCGGTTGAACTGAGGGCGCCATCGTTATAGAACACGGGTGGCGAAACGTCTCTTTACTAGCAGGCTGCCGACCGTTGAGGTGATCTTGATTCACTATTCGAAAAGATGGTGTTCCGGGTCGTCGGGCAAATGTAATTTAGCGGTGCCAGATGAGCGGGCGGCACTATCACTGAAGCAGGCGCAATGAAAGGTATTCTACTGGCGGGCGGTTCCGGCACGCGTTTGTATCCGCTGACCGAAGCTGTATCCAAGCAGCTGATGCCGATTTACGACAAACCGATGATCTACTACCCGCTCAGCGTGCTGATGCTGGCAGGAATCCGCGAGATTCTGGTGATCTCGACCCCGCACGATCTGCCACTTTTTCAGCGCCTGTTGGGCGACGGCAGTCACTTCGGCGTCGAGTTCAGCTTTGCCGAACAGGCCGAACCGAATGGCCTGGCAGAGGCTTTCGTTATCGGTCGTGAATTCATCGGCCGAGATAGTGTCTGTCTGGTGCTGGGCGATAACGTCTTTTACGGTGAGGGGTTGCGTCAGCTTTGCCAGCGGGCAGTCAGCCAGCCGAGTGGGGCGACGATTTTTTTCCTATTGGGTATCCGACCCACAGCGCTACGGTATCGTGGAGTTCGAGCCCGACAGTGGCCGCGCGTTATCGATTGTCGAAAAGCCGGAGGCGCCGGCTTCGAACTGGGCGGTCACTGGGTTGTATTTCTACGATAACGATGTGGTCGAATTCGCCCGAGGTCTCACGCCGTCGACGCGCGGCGAACTCGAGATCACCGATATCAATCGGCTCTATCTCGAACGCGGCGACCTGACCGTAGAATGTCTCGGTCGCGGCCACGCGTGGCTCGACACCGGTACGCGCGACAGCCTGCACGAAGCGTCGTCCTGTGTGCGTACGCTCGAGCACCGTCAGGGCATCAAGGTCGCTTGCCCTGAAGAGATTGCATTCGAACAGGGATGGCTGGATGAGACGGGCGTGCTCGCACGTGCCGAACAGTTGGGTAAGTCCGACTACGGGCGCTATCTCAGAGAACGGGTTAAGGCTTTGCGACGCTGATGGATATAAGACCACTGGCCCTCGATGGTCTGTATGAAATCCAACCCCGCCGATTCGGTGATTCGCGCGGCTATTTTTCGGAAACCTTTAAACGCGAGGCGCTGCGTGCGTACGGAATAGACTTCGAGCCCATCCAGGACAACGAGTCGCTATCGAGCCGTCTGGGCACGCTCCGGGGGCTGCATTTTCAAGCGCCACCGCAGGCGCAGGCCAAGTTGATACGGGCGGTTATCGGTCGGATCTACGATGTGGTGGTCGATATCCGGGCGGCCTCTCCCAGCTATGGGCAATGGCTGGGTCTCGAGCTGAGCGCGGAACAAGGCAATCAGCTGTTCGTGCCGGCCGGCTTTGCGCATGGTTTCATGACGCTCGAGCCGCGGTGTCTGATCGCCTACAAGGTCGATGCGCCCTACGCGCCGCAATGCGAAGGCGCACTGCGCTGGGCGGATCCGGATTTAGGCATCGAATGGCCCGATGTGGGCACGCCAGCGCATCTGTCGGACAAGGATCGCCAGGCCGGTTATTTTGCCGATTTCGATTCGCCGTTCTCAGGAGAGGGTTAGATGCGAATCATGGTTACGGGAGGTGCCGGTTTTATCGGCTCGGCCGTGGTGCGTCACCTGGTTGCCGCGCAAGCCGATTTCGTACTTTGTCTGGATAAGCTGACTTATGCCGGGCATCGCTCCTCGCTGCGCGAATGCGAGGGCGATCCGAACTTTGCCTTCGAACAAGGCGACATCGAAGATGAGGCGCAGCTCGACGCACTACTCGATCGCTACGATATCGATGCCATCATGCATCTCGCGGCGGAAAGTCACGTGGACCGCTCGATCGACGGCCCGGAAGCTTTTGTGCAGACCAATGTAGTGGGCACATACCGACTGTTGTCTGCGGCACGCCGTCGCTGGCTGGGTTTGGACGATGCCCGTCGGGCGCTTTTTCGCTTTCATCATGTGTCGACGGACGAAGTCTTTGGCGATCTCGACTTCGATGACGAGATGTTTACCGAGCAAACCCCGTACGCGCCATCCTCACCGTATTCGGCATCCAAGGCTGCGTCCGACCATTTCGTACGTGCCTGGCATGCCACCTACGGTCTGCCGGTGGTGTTATCGAATTGCTCGAATAACTATGGGCCGTATCACTATCCGGAAAAACTGATCCCGTTGACGATTCTCAATGCGCTGGATGGGCGCGAACTGCCCGTGTACGGCGCCGGGGCGAACGTACGCGACTGGCTTTTCGTAGAAGATCATGCCCGCGCGTTGGAGGTCGTGCTCAAACACGGTACGCCCGGTCGCAGTTACAACATCGGCGGGCGCGAAGAACACAGCAACATCGAAGTCGTGCGCGCAATCTGCGGTTTGCTCGACGCGCGCCGGCCGAAACCGGTTGGTCAGGGGTATGCCGAACAGATTCGATTCGTCGGCGACCGCCCAGGGCACGATCGCCGTTACGCGATCGACCCGACCCGCGCCGAGCGTGAACTGGGATGGCGCGCCCGGCACAGTTTCGAAACCGGTCTTGCCGCCACGGTCGATTGGTTTCTCGACAACGAATGGTGGTGGGGTCCGATACGCGTGCGGGATGGCGGGAAACGCCGGGGGCATGCATGACCCGCGTTCTGTTAATCGGCCGACATGGCCAGGTGGCGCGCGCGGTACGCGAACAGGCCAGCGCGCATGAAGATTACATGCTGGACGTATTGGCGCGCCCCGAGATCGACCTCGCGCAGCCACAGGGGTTGGCCGAGCGCGTTGCCGAACGGCGGCCGGATATCGTGATTAATGCCGCGGCGTACACAGCCGTCGATCGTGCCGAGTCGGAGCCAGCGCTCGCAGCACGCATCAATTGCGATGCGGTGGCCGAACTTGCGGCAGGCGCCGAGGCCGCGGGTGCAGTGTTCATCCATCTGTCGACCGACTATGTCTTTGACGGTACGGGGCAAGCGGCTTGGACACCCGACGACGCGCCATCGCCGATCGGAGTCTATGGACGCACCAAGCGCGAGGGCGAGCTGGCCGCGATGGCTCGCTGCGAACGAACACTCATTGTGCGTACCGCCTGGGTATTTTCACCGTTCGGCAATAATTTCGTCAGGACGATGCTGCGCTTGCGCGAGCAGCATGACGAGCTGCGCGTGGTCGCCGACCAATATGGCAATCCCACGAGTGCGCTGGATATCGCACGCGGGTTATGGGCGGCGGTTGCAATGATCGAAGATGGCGCCGAGGAAAGCTATGGCGTTTTTCATCTGGCCGGTGATGGCGCTACGCATTGGGCTGATTTCGCCCGCGAGATATTTCGCCAGGTTGGCGGCGGCGATGGACGCGGCATGACGGTGCATGCCATTCCGAGCGACGAATATCCAACCGCGGCGCAGCGGCCGGCGAACGCCAGGCTCGATAGCAGTCGGTTCGAGGCCGTGTTCGGCTTTCGCTGTTCGCCGTGGCCGCAGGCACTGGCCGAGGTGCTTGAACGCCTGGCACGAGAGCCGTCGCAGCAATGATGCGATTCAGTTAGGGGCGTAGCATCTGTCGATCGCTCGTGCGTTGCTGCGAACTGCTGTCCACATTGCGGTGCAGAAACTGGGCGAAGCAGTATTCACGGGTGAGCAAATCGGCCATGTTCCGATACACCCGGGCGAGCTCGGTTTGGCTTGGTGAGGCCTGCAGCCCGAAGTAGTGTTGGCCCGGCAAGAATTCCTTCGACAGCGGCTCCGAAAATACCGGCTTTCCGGCATTCACAGCCAGCAGCAGGCGTGGATATTCAGTATAGACGCCGGCTTCGTTATGGATATTCACGATGCCGGTATTCGCTTCGATCGCCGAATACAGTGCCGGGCCGTACAGCCCGCCCGATACGACGTCGACACCTTCGGTCGAAAGGCCTTCCAGCAAGCGTGTACGTCGCGCGTTCAACTCGCCAATGAAAACGGCACGCGAACTGGATGCGGGTACGTAGTCGGCGGCGCGTTGCGGAAAGATATGCGGGCCGAAGCGCAGTCGTCGCTGTAGAAAGCGTGGAAACCAGCGATAGGCGGCTCGGTTGCTCGGCGACAGATCGAGAAGAAGGTCGGCGTGCCACAGGTGCTTTAAAAGCGTTTTACGAATTCGGGGGCGGCGCAGGCCCCACAGTGCTTTTGCGTTTTCGTCAAGTAGCTGTTCGGTCTGGATCGCGATCGTGAAATGTGTTTTGTAGACCGCGCGTGGAAAATTGTTGTGTATGCCACAAATAACCGCCACGGGACGAGCAAGTTCGAAATTGTCAGGCAGGCCCGCGAGCAACGCAGCTGCAAAATCATTGAGTACCACATGCCGTGAGAACACGGTCACCGGACCGCGGGTTTGGCTCAAGAGTTTTTTGTTCACGTGCCGGCCCAGGACAACGAAAAGCGAAAACAAAATCATGCCGGGGACGTCGATACCGACACAGGCGGCATGCCGACTATATCAACATTCGCTACGCGCGAAACTTGTAGCAAGTCGACATCCCCGTAGTCGTATGCCGCATGAAGGCGGATGAAGCGGCGCCTTGCAGGCCAATAGACGAGGGTTGGGGCATCGGGTCTGGTTTGCCCGGAATGATTTTGCCGCTGGCTCTTACGGAGACTGCCCGCGGCGCTGGCCGGCTCGACAACTCCGGCGTATCGGAACCAGGCTCGCAGTTATGCCGAGCCGGTGTCGGTTGGGATTCGTCCCGTGTATCGCGCTGCACCTACCGTCGGATAGCGCCTATCAGATACGAACAACCGGCTCGGTCGTTACATGGCCATGTGGTATTAGCGGTGCGCTATGCATGCGGGCCGCGGCCGAGTCGGGCATGCTGGTTGCACGACTGGCAAGACAAGCAGCGACACACGAGGGAACATGAGCGAAGAACCCGAGCAAACGCGAAAGGAACTTTACGAGCAGGCCCAGGCGCAGGAGATCGAGGGCCGGTCTTCGATGAGCAAGGCAGAACTGGCGGCCGCGCTCGAGCGCGAATCGTTCGAGGATGCACGGCCGGTGGTTGCAACCCGCTTCGATGCGTTTCGTCGCCTGGCGGAAGCGGTGGCCGCGGGCGAGTTCGTGCTGCGGCCGCGTATTCTGACCGGTCACGATCGGCGCCGACATGTGCGTCAATGCCTGCGCGAGGATCACGAAACCCGTATCGCCGATTCGTCGGACGACGCCGCCATCAAGTTCGACGAGCTCTCGGACTCGCTGTATTCGTTTTTTCGCGGTACCGCGCTGCTGTTCTATCGCGATATGGCGGGCGAGGATGCCTGGATGCCCACCGTGCTGACGCTCGGCGATGTCCACCCGGAAAATTTCGGGGTGATGCCCAACGCGAATAACGTGCCGATTTTTTCGGTCAACGATTTCGACGAGGCGTATTACGCGCCGTTCACCTGGGATATAAAACGCGGTGCGGTGGGTTTCATGATCGCCGCCGAAGCCGAGGGCGAACTCAAGCGCAAGCACCAAATCAAGGTGGTGCGGCATTTCGTGCGCGGCTATATCGAGGACATTCAGCGCCTGGCGCGCGAGGGCACCGAGCAGGACGAGGAAATGCGCTTCGACAATGCGCCGAAGCTCATCCGCAAGTTGTTCAAGAGCGCCCACGAGCCGCGTGCCGAGTGGCTGGTCGACGATTATCTGGACGAAACCAAGAGCGGTTTTCGATCCACCGAGGAGTTGGTGCCGATCTCGTCAAGACGCGAGGATTTTCAGGCGATCACCGACCGGCTGGTCGCGCAAAACGAGATCGATGTGCCCGATCGTGCTCGCGGCATGCGGGTCAAGGACGTGGCGATACGCCGGGGTCAGGGCACGGCCTCGCTCGGGCTCAATCGCTACTACGTGCTTGTCGAAGGGCCGCAGGCCGACGGCACGGACGATCTGATCATCGAATACAAACAGGCGCGGCGTTCGGCGCTGGCGGGCCTGGTACCGCCTTCGGCTTATGAAATGGACGAACGCGCGGAACGCATCAGCCATGCCCAGACCGTGCAGCTGGTGCGTGGCGATGTGTTCTATGGCCATATCGAATTCGATGGCCTGAGCTATATGTCGCGTGAGCGCGCGCCGTTTCGCGACGATATCGACCTGGACGATCTGTCGAAAAGCCAGTGGAAGGACTATGCCCGTATCTGCGGGCGGGTACTCGCACGCGTGCATGCGCTGTCCGACGAATCCGGCAAGATCGACTACGACATCGAGCCGGCGATCATGAACGCTATCGGCCCGCCGGAACTGTTTGCCGCCGACATGGTGGAATTCGCCATCGAAGCGGCCGATCGTGTACGCCGCGATCACGCGTTGTTCCGAGAAGATCATGCCCACGGTGCCTTCGAGCAGCTTGATATCGTGCACCGATAAGCGGCGGGTCCGCACGGCCAACACGCCCAGCCGCGCGGGTTTTGTTGATCCAGAACACAACGCGTGCGCCCGCGTCGTGAATAATGGCCGGCCGCTCGATGCCGGCCCGGCGCCGATGCCTGGATGGTCGTTCAAGAAAATGGCGGTGCGGCCGGTATTGGTAGGGGGATATATGGATGTAGCCCCCAATGAGCACGCAGTTACGAGACGCGCCGTTCGCGCGGCGCACTGTTTCCTCAAGCCGATTGACCATGCACCAGGATTTGCCCGTAGAACGCGTGATGCAGACGGGGCTTCTCAGCTGCGAGCGAAATACCCCCTTGCATGTGGCCGCGGCGCGCATGGCCGAGCGTCGCTGCAGCTCGATGCTGGTCATGGAAAATGGCCGAGCTGTCGGCATATGGACCGAGCACGATTGCCTGTACCTCGATTTTGCCGACGCCGCGGCGATGCGCCGGCCCATCGACCAGGCGATGCGCCAACCCATCGCGACCATCGGCGCCGATGCCTCGGTGGGCGAGGCGGCGACGCGATTTGCCAGCGAACAGCGCGACCATCTACTGGTGCTATCCGCCGACGGTGTGCCGGTGGGCATCGTGTCGCGCAGCGATGCCGTACTCAACCAGGGGCTCGAAAGCTATCTGCGGCTGCGCGAGGTACGCCATGCCATGTGCGACACGCCGCTCGTGCTCGAAGGACAGCTCACACTGAGTGAAACGGCGGCGCGCATGCGCGCTACCCAGAGTGATGCAGCCGTCGTCGAGTTGCCAGGGCGGGCGTTGGGCATCATCACCGAGCGCGACCTGGTGCGCTTTGTAGCCGATCACCCGGGTCAGGCGCGGATCGGGGACCTGGCGACCCGGCCGCTGCTGACGGTGTTTCCGCACGATACCCTCATTCATGCGCGCGACCAGCTCATTGCCCACCGGGTGCGGCATCTGGCCGTGGTCGATGATCGGACGCGGGTGGTCGGCCTACTGGGTTTTCGCGAGATGCTCGATAGCAGCGAGCGCTTCTATAGCGATGATCTCCGTCAGGCCCTGGACCAGCGCGACCGGGCGTTGTCGCAGTCGCGCTTCAATCTGGAACTGGCCGAACGCGTGATCGATGCCTCGCTGGAAGGCATCATCATCACCGATGCCGCCACGCGTATCGAATTCGTGAATCCGGCGTTTACCCACATGACCGGTTATCGCCAGGAAGAGGTGGCCGGACACACGCCGGCTGTGCTTTCGTCCGGGCGTCACGGGCCCGAGTTCTACGAGCGGATGTGGCACTCGCTCAAGCACAATGGCTACTGGCGTGGCGAGATATGGAACCGGCGCAAGAACGGCCAGCTGTATCTGGAACTGCTCACCATTACCGCCATCCGTGACGAGGAAGGCGAGATCACGAACTATGCGGCCTTGTTCAGCGATATCACGCATATTCGCGAAAACGAAGAGCAGGTTCGACGCCTGGCCTACTACGATGCGCTCACGCGCCTGCCCAACCGTCGCCTGCTTGAGGATCGGCTGTCGCTGTCCATGCGCCATGCTCATCGCCAGGGCCAGCGACTGGCGGTCATCTTTATCGATCTGGACCATTTCAAGCAGGTCAACGATTCCCTGGGCCACGCGATTGGCGACGAGCTGTTGCTGGAAGTCTCGCAGCGTCTGGCGGCGCACCTGCGTGAAGACGACACGCTGGCGCGGCTGGGCGGCGACGAATTCATCGTCTTGCTGCCGAATCTGGACGAGCCGGGTGAGGCGTCGCTGATCGCCAATCGCCTGATCGGCGCGATCAGTACACCGTTCAAGATCGAGGGTCATGAATTCCGGGTCGGATGCAGCCTGGGTGTGAGCTTCTATCCGGACGACGCCGACAGCATCGACGATCTGATGCGTAACGCTGATGCCGCGATGTATCGCGCCAAGCAGGAGGGGCGTAACACCTATCGCCTGTTCAATTCCAAAACCCAGGTGCAGGCGCATCACCACCTGGCCGTGGAGAGCGCCCTACGCGATACCGCGGAAACCGGTGACGGGCTCGCGGTGCATTATCAACCGATCTTCGATACGCACAACGGTGCCCTGCGTGGTGCCGAAGCGCTGCTGCGCTGGCACCATCCGTCGTTCGGCGATGTCGCACCCGTGGATTTCATTCCGGTGGCCGAACGCTCCGGGCTCATCCTGCCGCTGGGCCGGCGGCTGATTCGGGCCGTAGCCGCCCAGCAACACCGCTGGCGCGTCGCGGGTGTGCCGGTCGTACCCGTGGCGGTCAATCTATCGGCGAAACAGTTCTGGCAGAACGATCTGGCCGCGCGCCTGCAGACAATACTCGACGAGCACGACTTGCCGGCCGGGTTGATCGATGTCGAGCTCACCGAAAGTACGCTGCTCGATGAAAGCCAGCAGGCCACCGGCATCATCCAGGCGCTGCGGGAACTGGGCTGCGGCGTGGCGATCGATGATTTCGGCACCGGTTATTCGTCACTACGCTATTTGCAGGATCTGCCGGTTTCCACGCTCAAGATCGATCGTAGTTTTATCTCCCGGATGCTCACCGGCCAGGGAAGCCGCGCAATCGTGGCCGCGGTCAGTGGGCTGGCCGATGAGCTGGGTCTGAAGGTCGTTGCCGAGGGCGTGGAGAACGCCGACCAGTTGCAGGCGTTGCGCCAATACCCGGTCCATTGCGTTCAGGGATTTTATCTGGGCATGCCGGAGCCCGCCGAGGTGTTTGCCCGGCAATGGCTGGGCCAGCGCGATTCGGATACCTCGCGCTGACAAGGCTCGGCGGCTCCGCGCGTTATTAGCCCGAAAAACCACCGGGTTTTATGCTGGGTTAAAATCGTGGTCTTTGCTTTTGAGTCAATAGGCTGGGCGCCATGCTCGCTATCCAGAATGCGCTCGGTCCGCTTTTTGCGCTAATTCTGTTCGGGGCGGTGCTCGGCCGTATCCATTATCCGGGCGGCGACTTCTGGGCACGTGCTGAGCGCCTGGTCTACTACGTATTCTTTCCCGCGCTTTTAGTGCATACCCTGGCGCGCGCCGATATCAGCGGCGTGCCGCTGATACGACTGGCCGTGGTTTGCCTCGGAGCGACGCTCGCCGCCGCACTCGGGCTCTGGCTGGCGCGCCGTCGCGTGGCAAACGATGAGGCCGCGTTTACCTCCGTTTTTCAGGGCGCCCTGCGCTTCAATACCTATGTCGCCATTGCCGGCGCGGGCGCTCTGCATGGTCAGGCCGGTATTGCCACCGCGGCGGTCGTGATTGCCGTGCTCGTGCCGACCGTGAATCTGTTGAGTGTTGCCTGTTTCATCGGCGTGGGCGCGCTCGGTCGAACCGGTCTCGCACGCAGCCTGTTCGAACTGCTGCGCAACCCGCTGATCGTGGCCTGTATCGTCGGCATTACACTCAACGCCACGCATATCGGCCTGCCCGGCTGGAGCGATCCGATACTCGCGCTACTGGGGCGGCCGGCCTTGCCCTTGGGGTTGATCGCGGTGGGTGTGGCGCTAAGGCCTGCGCATCTATGGCGCGGCTCGCGCGCACTCTGGATGTCGAGTCTGGTCAAGTTGGCCATCGTACCGGCGCTCGCCATGGGCCTTGCCTGGCTCGTCGGCCTGGATGCGGTCAGCCGCGATGTCGTGCTGTTGTTCACCGGCGTGTCGACAGCGACCTCGGCGTATATTCTTGCCCGCCAGCTCGGCGGCGACGCCGAACTGATGGCGGCCTTGATAACGCTGCAGACCGCCGTGGCCATGCTCACATTGCCATTGTGGCTGGTGCTGGCGGGGTGACGAGCGCCGGTGCCGGTACGGGCGAGTTGGCGTTAACTGCTGCTAACTGGCCCGCATACCCGGTTGCGGCCGGTATCCTTGGCCCGATACAGGGCACGATCGCTACGTACCATCAGGTCGTGAAACGATTCGCACTCAGGTGAGAGGGTCGCCACCCCCGTACTGATGGTCACACTGACGGTTTCCTTGGATGACACCGCCACCGGTTGGGCGGCGACATCCCGGCGTAGACGATTGGCAAGATCGAGGGCCTGCGCCAGGCCGACTTCGGGTAGCACGATGGCGAATTCTTCGCCGCCGATCCGGCCCACGGTGTCGACATGGGCGCGGGTGCCGCGCGAACAACAATCGGCGACTGCACAAATTACGTGATCTCCGGCGACGTGGCCGAGCGTGTCGTTGACGCGCTTGAACCAGTCGATATCGATGAGTAGTAGTGCCAGCTCGTGTTTGAGCCGGCGCGCACGCATGAATTCGTCTTCGCCGGTCTGCAACAGGTGTCGGCGGTTGTAGATGCCGGTGAGCGAGTCGCTGATGGACAGGGCATGCAGTTCGGCGTTCATGCGCTCGAGCAGGGCGTTTTGTTTGCGCAGTTTCTCGTTGAGTGCTTTGAGCTCGGCTTCCTGACGTTTCTTGATATCGAGATTGAAGCTCACGCCGGTAAAGCGATGCCCGGGTTCGTCGCCCTCGCGATCGACGATCTTGCCGTAGTTGGCATACCACACCCAGGCGCCCGACTTTGCACGAATACGGAATTCGCTGTAATACCGCTCGGTGCGCGCGGCCAGATGATCGGCCAGGGCCTGCTCGACGGCCGGTTTGTCGTCCGGATGCATGAGGCCGAAGATATCGTCGACGAATGCGGCCGACTCTTCGCTGTCGTAGCCCAGGTCGGAAAAGACTCGATCAAGGCCGAATATGACCTCGCCGGTGAGCAGATCGTTTTCCCACAGATCGAGCCCACTGCATTCGAGCGCCAGATCGAGCCGTATGCGGTAGAGTTCTTCTTCGTCCATACGACGGGCTGTCTAGGCGCGGCTGATCAGCCGCCCGCCATAGCCGATGCCACGCAACAGGACGCCGAAACTTTCGGCTACGCCCGGCGCGTCACGAAAGGCGGGGGCGGCCTCGATTTTGAGTACGCTTACCGCCACGCCGGTGCTTTGACGCGTTGCACGGTCGTAATAGGACGCGAGATCGTCGAAGGCATTGGAAAAACCGCGCCCGCTATGTTCGGAGTAATAGCAGATCGAATCGGGGGCGACGACTACCGGGGCCGCATCTTCACTGCAATAGAGAATCAGATTCTCGTTCATGTTGTAGATGCTGTGCGTCTGGCGGCTTTTTGCCGGGTCCGGGTGATCGCTGAGCCGGAGGATGCCGACATCCAGCGAAGCGCTGCTCGTGGCCTGCTTGACGTCGGTAATATAGACATTGGTCAGTACCGCCGATGCGTTACGTGCCGTAATACCGCTGATCTGCGCGGCAACGGCTGCGGTCGTTGGAGGTGTTGCAGCCTGTCTTAGATATTGGCCGAGTTTGCGCGTTTGTTCCAGTGTACCTGGCAAATAGTGATGCTTTAGGGCGAAGTCGTTTGCCTTGATGGATGGCCAGAGCATGATGCCGGCATCGCTGCCGAAGGCGTTGACGATGCCGCCGGCCAACGCCTCGATCGCGCCCGCGCTCGCGGCGTTCAAGCATGCAGACTCGACATTCGCCGGGCCATCGCCGTCGTTGGCCAGCACACAGGGCCCGGGAGACAGCCCGGCTGCGCCTGCGTAGATCGTCTGCTGTAGCTGGGGTACGGCACGACCAGCGCCGTCGGCGTCGGCAACCCATTTGATTGCATGGTCGCTGAGCGCGGCTGCAATCAGCGGTACGGTGGAATTGATCGGCCCGATTTCGACTGCAAATACGCCGCGTGGCGAAGCGCCGCAGGCGGTTTCGAACGCCTGACGCGTGTTCGCCATGCAGCGTTTGATCGCGTCGAGCGTGAGGTTTTCGGCCGCGTCCGGCGAGCCCATCATGGCCAGCACGCAGGCGTCGGTGGTCGCGTCGTAGTCGCGAACGTCGACCGTGCCCGACCAGCCGCTTTCGCCCAGCTGGGCGATCAGATTGCAGGCGTCGGTATAGCTGCCGCCGCCGCCACTACCGAGCACCGCGGCACCGACCGCGATCGTTTGAAAATCTTCCAGGTCATATTGGAATGCCATGGCGAGCGCCAGCGCTGGATTTTTTACGTTGTCGGCGGCGCGCGGTCATTCTTGAGTTATCGACATGTTCCTGGCGTTGGCCAGTGATGGCCGAACTCAAGACGCCAGGGCCGTTGTTTTCGATGCCGGCCCGGACGCGTGGCATACACGTGCAGGGCGCTATACCACGACAGATACGAAAGCGTTTTACGCACGGTTGTCTCCGGTATCCTGTGCGCCGCCATTCACTATTTTCGAAGGCAAAACGCCCATGAGCGGGAAAAGCCTATCTCCGGCCTTTCGGGCCCGCGCGGACGAAGTGATCGATATCGCCAACCGCCAGTCGCAGACCGTATCGGCCGGGCAGGTCAGCGCATCGCTGATGTATGCCACGGCCCGGTTCAACGCGTTTCAGGTGGCCGCGACCGCCGAGACCACGCACGACATGGCCGCAGAGCGCGACAATGCGATTGAATATTTCACGGCCCAGTATCGCAAGATGTTCGAAGACCATTTCGACGAGTGCATGGCCAACTTCGAGCGCTATACCGGCCGCGAGGGCGGCTGAAACCGATGCATGCCGGGCGTCGCCAGGGTCGAGCGTATGGGCCTCGCTGCATGCCTGATCGACGAGCATGAACGCCGACGACGCACATACCGGCTCGCTGTTTGGCGATGTGGCGCCGGCCTCGGGCGGGGTCGGCGCCGCCACGCCGGATGCCGAGCTCGAACGCCTGGCCGCCGACCTGCCGCAACGATTGCGCCTGGGCACGTCGTCCTGGCATTTCCCCGGTTGGGCGAATCGGGTGTGGGATCGACTGTATAGCGAAAAGCAGCTTTCCCGGACGGGTTTGCCTGCCTATGCGCGCCATCCGCTGTTTGGTGCCGTCAGCCTGGATCGCAGCTTCTATCGACCACTCGGCGTGGACGAGTACGCGAACTATGCAGACCAGGTACCGGCCGGGTTTCGTTTCGTGGTTAAAGCGCCCGCGCAGGTGACCGATGCGCTCGTTCGTCAGACCGGTGGCCAGGGGGTGGCGGCAAACCCCGATTTTCTCGATCCCGAGCTGGCCTGGCGACAATTCGTGGCGCCTGCGAGTGCAGGGCTTGGCGACAAGCTTGGCGCACTGGTTTTTCAGATCAGCCCGCTGCCAGGCCGTTTGTTGACCGATATCGGCCCTGCGATCGCACGGCTGCGCGTCTTGTTACAGGCCGTGCGCGAGGTCGAGTCGCGGGTGCCCGAGGCGGTGGTGGCCGTCGAGGTGCGCAATCCGCAATGGCTGACGCCGGCGTTCGTGGCAGCGCTCAAGGCCCACGGTGCGACGTATTGTCTGGGGCTGCATCCACGCATGCCCAGTCCGGACGCACAGTTGCCGATTCTGCGCCAGCTCTGGCCGGGGCCGTTCGTGTGTCGTTGGAATCTCAACCCGAGCCACGGCGACTATGGTTACGAGGCCGCGCGCGAGCGCTATGCGCCGTTTGATCAACTCGTCGACCCCGATCCGCACACTCGCGATACCCTTGCACGGGTGATCGCGGGCACGGTCGACCACGGCCAGCCGGCGTTCGTGACCATCAATAACAAGGCCGAAGGCTGTGCGCCGGAGTCGGTACGCGCGCTGGCTGAAGCTGTCGCTGCGCTTAGACGAACAGCGCGCTAGCGAAGGTCATGCCCACCGCTGCCGGCGGCGCTGTCTTTATAATCGATGTTTATCGTGTCGCGATGGCGCTTTGACGCGGCGCGGGCACGTCTTAACCCCAAAGAGCTGACTCATGGACGAACAGACCCGTATCGAAGCCGAAGCCGCGGCCTTTCGTGGTTTGATCAAGCATCTGCAACAGCGCAGCGATGTCCAGAACATCGATCTCATGAATCTGGCAGGTTTCTGTCGCAATTGCCTGTCGAAATGGTATCGCGCCGAAGCCGAACTACGCGGGGCGTCGATCACGGACGCCGAGGCGCGCGAGCATGTCTACGGCATGCCGTATCCGGACTTCAAACAGCGCTATCAAACGCCGGCCGACGACACGCAGAAAGCCAAGTTCGAATCGACCCGGGCGCTTCACGCCGATACCCGCGCCGGTAATTAGCGAACGCGGCAATCCGCCGGGATCGCAATAGCCGCGCTCGTGGACTGTATTCGATGGCTGCGCGGACCCTGGCGGCGCGAAGGCGCTTTGGCCGCCCGAAAAGCGTCTATTTTCGGGCCGGATTGATACCGAGCTGTGTGTATTACGTCAGGCTGCGCGTGCCAGCTGGATTCGATTGCGCCCGTCGCGCTTGGCCTGGTAGACCGCCTTGTCGGGAGTGCACCATTCCTTCTGTAAATTGGCCTGAGCCGGAAAGGTGACA
>NZ_APNG01000033.1:0-25576 GCF_040361255.1 Salinisphaera sp. T5B8
GAGCAGATCATCACTTAGTGCTCTGTCCGAATTATGGGGTCCAGTTCAAACGGAGCCTGTTATCGATCGCACGTCTTCGCAAAGGCGTGCCAGCGGCTGGGCATCCGTCATCGCCGCACGCGGGCCTACCGGCCCCGGACCAACGGCAAGGCCGAGCGCCTGATACAGACCGCGCTACACGAATGGGCCTATGCGCGATCCTATGCGCATTCTGACCAACGTGCGGCACACCTGCCGCACTGGCTGCATCACTATAACTGGCACCGCCCGCATGCCAGCCTCGATTACAAAACTCCCATTAGCCGACTCGGCTGGGACGTGAACAACCTGGTGGGTTTACACATCTAGCGCGCAGTGCCTCGGGCTAGTTAGGACGGTCCGTGCAGACTCTGGCAGCGCGGCATTCTCACGACACCAACGGCCAGTACTTAAGGACGTTGACCTAGGTCACTAAGTCCCGCCCCATCTGGCGCTACCCTTCGGGAGATGAGCACGCGCCGCTACCATACTGGTGCTTCGCACGCCCGCCGAAGTTTTTTCGATTACCGCCTAAAAAAAACCAAGAGAACGAGCTCGTTGCGCTTCAATCTAAAAACCACGAAGCTTCATCCATTATACATTTAGAATCAGTTTCTTTCGTTACGTTAGCAAGGAGAAGATTGTGTTGTATCAATCAAGTCTAAAATTAGGTATGCGCGTTCTTTTAGTACGCAAGCAATATGCTGTAAACACAATGGCCGAACGGTCGGTTATGAATCTTGTGACCGAGCTTGAGCGTCGCGAAATCGATGTATTACGATCGATCTCCGAAGACGATGCCACGGCGATCGTAACGACTGACCCGACAGTTCAATGTCTTATATTGGACTGGGAACTCGACGATACTGACGCCCACGAGGCGGCTTATGCCGTACTCAGCGCAGCTCGGGACTTTAATGCAGATATGCCTATATTTCTGCTCGCCGAGCGCAGTATGGCTTCGTCGATTCCGGTCGACGCGCTGACCAAGGCTGATGATTTTGTGTGGCTTTTTGAGGACACGACCGATTTCATTGGTGGGCGAGTATTGGCGGCACTCCAAGCCTATCGGGCTAACGTACTGCCGCCGATGTTTAAAGCACTGGTCAAGTTTGCGCATACCTATGAATATTCATGGCACACGCCTGGTCACACAGGCGGTACGGCGTTTTTGACTTCGCCGGTTGGCCGGGCGTTTTTCGACTTCTTCGGCGAAAGTTTGTTCCGATCCGATTTATCGATTTCCGTCGGGGAGCTGGGCTCGCTACTAGACCACAGCGGCCCAATCGGCGCGGGCGAGAAATATACCGCCAGCGTATTCGGTGCCGATCGCAGCTATTACGTGACCAACGGCTCTTCGACTTCCAACCGCGTTATTGTTATGGCCAGCGTCACGCGTGATCAAGTCGCATTATGTGATCGCAACTGTCATAAGTCGGTCGAACACGCGATGACTTTGTCCGGCGCGATTCCATGCTATTTGATGCCTACCCGCAACGCCTACGGCATCATCGGCCCTATTCCCCCCGAACGTCTGACCTCTGCCGCTATACGAGCGTTGGTACGCGACAACCCGCTCGTTGTCGGAGCTGACCGGGAGCCGGTACATGCTGTAATCACCAATTCAACCTACGACGGGCTTTGCTACAACGTGGCTAGGGTCGAGGAGCTGGTGGGCGAAAGTGTTGACCGACTGCATTTTGACGAGGCTTGGTATGCGTACGCGCGCTTCAATCCGATTTATCGTCGTCGCTTCGGAATGCACGGTGAACCGGGCCAGCGTAATGTAATGAAACCTACGGTGTTCGCAACTCATTCCACACATAAGTTGTTGGCCGCATTATCACAGGCGTCTATGATCCATGTGCGCGACGGGCGCAATCCAATCGATCATGCGCGCTTCAACGAAGCGTTTATGATGCACGCTTCGACGTCGCCAAATTACGCCATTATTGCATCAAACGATGTCTCGGCAGCGATGATGGACAGCGCCGGCGACCGTTTGACCGGCGACTCTATCCGCGAAGCAATAGCCTTTCGACAAGCGCTGGCACGACAACAGTCCGAGATATCCGACGACGACGGCTGGTTCTTTAATGTCTGGCAGCCACCCGAGATCGCTGATGCGCGCGGACGAAGCATGCCATTTTACGAGGCCGATCCTGAATATTTGGCCACCGAGCCACGCTGCTGGCTACTTGAACCGAACGCAGCATGGCACGGATTCGGCGAAATCGAGCGTGATTACTGCATGCTCGACCCGATTAAGGTATCGGTGCTCACCCCGGGACTGACGCCGGACGGCAGCCTTCAGTCGGTCGGTATTCCAGCCAGTATCGTTACTGCGTATCTGGCGACGCGGGGCATCATTGTCGAGAAGACGACAGACTTCATGATGCTGTTTCTTTTTTCGCTTGGCGTAACCAAGGGCAAATGGGGCACGCTACTCAACGCGCTGCTCGATTTCCGCAAGGACTACGATGCCAACACGCCATTGGCGCGCGCGCTGCCCAATCTGGTCAATAATTATCCGGTGCGTTACGAAGACATGGGACTGCGGGACCTTGCCGATCTTATGTTCTCGGCCGTAGTCAAGCTCGAAACCACAAAAATGATGGCCGAAGCGTTCGCGATTCTGCCGACGCCAGACCTTAGCCCTGTCGATGCCTATGAGGAACTAGTACGGGGTAACGTAGAGCGGGTCACACTAGACGCCTTGGCTGGTCGTACGCTCGCCACCGGCGTGGTGCCCTACCCGCCGGGCATCCCATTGATGATGCCTGGCGAGAATGCGGGCTCAGATGACGGCGCATTGATTGGATATCTGCGTGCATTACAGGCGTTCGATCTGCGGTTTCCAGGTTTCGAGCACGACACCCATGGGGTCGAGGTCGAAGAGGGCGCGTACAGCGTGCTCGTTCTACGGCGCGCGGAAGGAGATGACAAATGAGCAACGACATTACTAAGACTGAAACTAAGAAAATGGGTGTCGTCCCGGCAACGTTGATGGTTGCCGGCAATATGATGGGCTCCGGCATTTTCATGTTACCGGCCAATCTGTCGGCGATCGGTAGTATCGCGCTGCTTGGCTGGCTGTTCACGACCGTTGGGGCCGTGGCGTTGGCGCTGGTTTTCGCCAAACTTGCCTCGATCGATCCGGCAGCGGGCGGTCCCTATGCATATACGCGCAAAGCGTTCGGCGATTACATGGGCTACCAGACCAACATGATCTATTGGTTAGCGAATGTAGTTGGTAACGTCGCGTTGGCGGTCGCCGGCCTAGGCTACCTGTCGCACTTCTTTCCGGTGCTACAGGAACCGATAGTGCTAGCCTTTGCCTGCATCGCGGTGATCTGGTTTTTTACCTACGCTAACATCCTCGGGCCCCACGTCGTGGGCCGGATGCAGAGCTTCACCACTATCTTTGCGTTGGTGCCCATCTTCGGCATGGCGATCTTCGGCTGGTTCTGGTTTAATCCGGAAACGTTTAGCTCTGCTTGGAACGTATCCGGTCAAAGCAGTATTAGCGCTGTTATGGCTACATTCACATTCACCCTCTGGGCCTTCATAGGCGTGGAAAGTGCTTCCGTTTCGGCAGGGGTATTGGAGAACCCATCGCGTAACGTTCCAATCGCAACGGTCGGCGGCGTAGTATTAGCTTCCATTGCCTATATTCTAAGCTCTTCGGTGATCATGGGGATGATCCCGAACAGAGAACTGATAAGCTCGGCGGCGCCGTTCGCTGACGCGGCACGGGTCGCACTAGGCGACTTCGCCGGCAGCGCCGTGGCGCTCGCTGCCGCAGTGGGTTGTCTCGGCTCGTTAGCAGGCTGGACCCTGCTAACTGGCCAATCAGCCAAGGCCGCCGCGGATGATGGCCTGTTCCCGGCAATCTTCGCACGTGTAAATAAGCGGGACGTTCCTTCGCTCGGCCTGGTGATCGTCGCGGTTATCATGAGCGTACAGGTGTTAGCCACCATGTCGCCGACTGCAAGTCAGCAATTCGGCAAGATTGCCTCTATCGCCGTCATTATGACGCTTCTCCCCTATATATATTCGATGGTCTCAGTCAAGGTGCTGGGTTACCGAAAAATGCCGCACGGTCAGTACACATTCTTCGTTTCGGCGGGCTTACTTGGGGCGATCTACTGCCTGATCGCGCTAGTAGGCTCGGACGGCGAACAGACCCGCTGGTCGCTAATCTTTGTAATTGCCACGATCGTGTTTTACTCAGCTGCCGTTACCCGCAAACGCGATATTGAGGAAAAGCACCTGCACGTTGGCGGTATATCACCGGTATGGGTGCGTTATTTAGCGCTTGCAGTGACGATTACCGCTCTGGTCGTAACGTTCTATCTCTCGGTCGGTCGTCAAGCGCAGCTCGATTTGCATTCGCGCTCCGTGGCTCCATCAGATGCGCCGGCGCCTGTTCAGAAGATTGTCCCAAAAGAGCAATAGACACGCGTCATTATCAAAGTAACTATTTGAATTAGCCGTCTAATTCCTGTGACAACCTATTTATCTCGATGGCTCATTCATTGACCGCAAAAACGTCTTTGTTACGCGCCTCGAGAGGTCCTACGCATCACTGGCGGGCATCGCGAAGTACGGCTGCGTCGTGCTCAAGGCGCATCGTACGCATGTATCGCGCCGCGCTTACATGAGCGGCTACAAAGACCTTGCTCATACGCCGGACCAATACTCTGAGTTGGCGGGGCACCCGTGCCCCGCCGAGATTCGAATGGGACAGATGCGCGCAAGTGCAGCACTCGGCTTGCAGCACGATATGCGGTCTCGAACCAGAGAGTCCGTGGCGCGATTCTCGTTGACCAGCGAGGGCGGCTACCATCAGAGCCAACATCGTCTTTCGGGCCAGAAATCACACATCACGCGCCTAATCGCACATCACCGGCCCGCGATCGGATGCACTTGGAGACGCGGCCCAGGCCGCGCGCCGATATCCCGAACCGCGACCGGTAATAATCAGTCGACAGATAGTGATAAACGACGGCGGGGCCTGTATTCAAACTGCTGATGCGATTTTCAATCAAGCAGCGCTGCTTGGCCGTCGACGAGGTCAGGCCGCGGTACCCAGTCCACGCCCCTCGGGCGCAAGCTGGACCGCATAGCGAATCGCGGCAGACAGGCTCTCGTGGCGCGCGATGCCCTGGCCGGCAATATCGAACGCCGTGCCGTGATCGACCGACGTGCGGATGATGCCGCCCTTGAGACCCACGGTGATATTGATGCCTTCGTCCAGCGACAGCACCTTCACGGGCCCATGGCCCTGATCGTGATAACAGGCCACGACCACGTCGAAGTCGCCGCGCACCGCGCGAAAGAAAAGCGTATCGGCTGGTAGCGGGCCGATGACATCCACGCCCTCGGCCTGGGCGCGCTCGATGCCCGGCACGAGTTTTTCCTCTTCCTCGCCTTCGCCAAACAGGCCGTTTTCGCCGGCATGCGGATTGATGCCGCACACGGCAATGCGTGGGTTGGCCTCGCCGGCCGCGGTCAACGTGTCGTGGGCCAGACGGATGACCTGATACGTGCGCTGCGGATTGATTCGCCGAATCGCCTCGATGATGCCGACATGGGTGGTCAGATGAATCACCTTCATCTGCGGCGTGGCGAGCATCATCGCGTAGGCATCGGTGTTCGTCAGCTCGGCCAGAATTTCGGTATGACCGGGAAACAGGTGCCCGCCCGCATGCAGCGCGGCCTTGTTCAACGGCGCGGTGACGATCGCCGCGATCGTGTGCTGCTGGGCCATCTCGATGGCAATACGCAAGAATTCGAAGGCGCCGTGGCCGGCACGCTCGTTGACCTCGCCGAAAGCCAACGCGCCAATATCCAGACCGGGGTCGACGCAGACAACATGACCCGGGGCAGGGTCGCGGGGTCGCGGCTGCTCTGGCGCGCAACGGTGGATTTCGAAATCGGCGCCGACGATGTCGCGAGCACGCGCCAGCGCGCCGGCATCGCCGACCACGATCGGGCGACACAGGGCATAGGTCGAGTCGTCGGCGAGCACGCGTGCCGTAATTTCCGGGCCGATGCCGCAGACATCCCCCAGCGTGATTGCAATGAGCGGCGCTGTCATGAGTATTGTCTCTGCATTGGTTTGAAAGGTTTTCGGTCTCAGTCGGCCGCCAGTTCGTCCGTCGTGGGCGTAAAGCCGCCGCGTGAGACGAGAAACGAGATATACAACGGCAGCAGGATCGCGGTGGTGACCGTCGAAGCAGCCACCTGAACCGTTGCCAGTTGGGCCACGGCATCGAACGCCGGATTGGCGGCCGCGATCGCCATCGGGGTCGCAACCGCGTTACCGGCGGTCGACCCTTCGGCCGCGCCGACGATCGGGTTCCACTTGAGCGCACGGAACACGAGATAGCCCGCGGTGCCGGTCAACAGGGTCGTCATCACCCCGATGAGGATGCCCGCCAAACCGCCTTCGATGATCGCCCCGAAGTCGATGCCCATACCCAGCGCGAACGCGAAGAAGGGAATGAGAATCGGGCTGCCGCGGGCAAGAAAGTCGCGCATGTCATCGTCGAGATTGCCCAGCACCATGCCGACGATGACCGGCAGCAGCACCGATATGAACGACACGATCGAAAACAGCCCTTCGACGAAACCCATGGCGCCAAAAATGCTCAACGCCACCATGGTCAGAAACGGACCATCGTTGAGCGCGAGCACGCTATAGGCGGCGCGGTCTTCGGCAGTTCCATACTGGCCGACGACCGCCACATACAGCCCGCCGTTGGAGTTGGTCATCGCTGCGATGATCGCCAACGGCACCATGCCCAGAATCAGACCGTCGCTACCGGCGAACATGTAAGCGATGAGGCCAACGAGCGCGCCGACCACCCACTTCACGGCGAGCAGCGTACTGCCCTTGCCGACCGCAGGGCCGATATTGCGCAGGTTGATCTGAGCCCCCGCGCACAGCAGGAACAACGCGATCAGCGCGCCGGCGCTGTCCACGAACAGCGCCTGGGTGAAGTTGCCGATGCGCAGAAGGTCGGGCGCGAAGGTGTTGATCAACGCGCCCACGAGTAGCGGCACGACCATCATCCCGCCCGGGATACGCTCGAGCGTTGCCTTTATTTTCATGTCTCCTCCGGGACAGCGGCACAATAGGCGAAGCCTGCAATCTGCAAGAGTATGGTAATTTTTGCAATATCGTGCAATTTTCTGGCGCCGCTTGCGGTCGCCCCATTGCGCGTTACCGCTGCGGCAGGCAGCGAAACGAATAAGAGGAGGTGCGTGTGCTACCGGCAAAGCGACAGGCCAAAATCATCGAGCATCTTAGAAAGGAGCGATTCGGCTCCTTGCCGGATCTGGCCGACCTCGTGGACGTATCGGTGTCGACCGTGCGCCGCGATGTGGATCTGCTGTGCGAACAGGGGCATCTGTATCGCACCCATGGCGGCGCGGCCCTGCGCGACAAGGAAGGCACCACCATCGAGCCGATGCCCGAAATCTCCAGCGAGATCGCACGCGCGGCCAAGGAACGCATCGGGCGCAATGCGGCCGCGATGATCGAGCCCGGCCACCGCGTGATCTTCGACAGCGGCAGCACCACCATGGAAGTGGCGCGCGCCGCCCTCGAACGCGGCATTGCCTTCACCGCCATCACCAACGATGTCGCCATCGCCGCGGTACTGGCCCGGTCGTCTGTCGTGGAGGTTCATGTACCCGGCGGTCAGCTGCGGCCCCGTTCGGCCACGCTGCTCGGGAGCGTGTGTCTCAAGGCCTTGGCACGACTGAACGTCGACCTGGCGTTTGTCGGCGCGCACGCCGTGTCGGCCGAGGGCGCTTCCGAGACGTCGACCGAACACGGCGCGATCAAGCGCGTGATTCTGGAGGCCGCCGACCGCAGCGTACTCGTCGTCGACAGCGGCAAGTTTCCCGGGCGCTCGCTGTGCCTGTTCGCCGGCCTGGAGGATTTCAGCCTCATCCTCACCGACGACGGCCTGGACGCCGACCTCGCGGCCGCGCTCGAGGGTCGTGCTATTCAACTGGACGTATTGTCTTGAATTCGCGCTTCATTCAGATCATCGCCGACGACCTCACCGGCGCGCTCGACGCGGCGGCCCCGTTCGCCACGCCCGAACAGCCGATGCGGCTGCTCCTGGGCAACCCGTCGGTCGACGGGCTGGCAGAACTGGCCGGGCTGACCGTGAGCAGCGCCAGCCGCGATCTCGACAATGACGACGGCGATGCAGCACTTGAACGCGCATTCGCCGCTATCTCCGCGCCCGGCGTACCGCCCGACCGTGCACCGCTGCACTTCGCCAAGGTCGACAGCGTACTGCGCGGCCGGCCGGTCGCAGAAACGCTCGCCCGCATGCAGTTGTGGGGCGCAACCACTTGTCTGTTCGCCCCGGCCTTCCCCGAAATGGGCCGGCGCACGGTCAACGGCCATCAGGAAACCCAGATCGATGGCCTGTGGCAGCCGGCCGCTATCCACGACATCGCCTCGGCGTTCAAACGTGCGGGCGTCGACCCGATGCTGCGCGGTGAAGGCGACGCATCGGTCGAGCCCCGTTCGGGCATGCTGATCGGCGACGCCACCGAGGCGCGGCATCTGAGCGCCCACGTCGACGCGCTCGCGCATCGGCTGGATGTAGTGTGGGCCGGGAGCCGCGGCCTGGCCGAAGCCATCGCCGGGCCGGCCGCACCGCGGCCGGTGCCGCCGATTGCCAGCGTAATCGTTGGCACCACCCATCCGGTCACCCGTCATCAGGTGGAGTTGGCAAGCACGGCCGGCCTGTTCGCCACGACCCACCTGATCGATCCGGTGCCCGAGGCCCAAAGCGCCGACATCACCCGCGCCCGGGTGGCCGCGGCCGTCGCCGAACTCGAGCCACCGACAAGTCGCGGTCTATTGGTCGTGGGCGGCGATACGCTGGCCGTGGTACTTGAGGCCGCTGGCGCGCAACTGCTCGACTGTGTCGGCGAAGTCGCACCGGGCGTGCCGCTTTCCTATATCAAGGATGGGCGTTTTCGCGGCGTACCGATTCTCACCAAGTCTGGCGGCTTCGGCGCCGACGATCTTCTGGTCCGCCTGCTCAATCGAAGCGATTCAGGCGACGTCTAAGGCTGCACTACACACGGTATCCGCCAGGGCGACGATTACGCCGCTAGCGCATCGCATCACGCCGGCTTGCGCACCAAGACAGGCCGCTCGCTGTAAGCGTTGATATCGCGCAACGGGCTTGATCCCGACTCATTTTCGCAATCGAGGTTTCGCCGCGGCGGGATGACAGTTCCACGGCTCGTGCCGAGCGTTATCTTTTACATTCTGATCGACGAACCGGTAATGGTCTTCCTTGAGACGAGCCCACCAGTTCTGCTTTATCGCGATTTCGTGACGCGCCAGAACCTTTTCCACGCAGTCGATACACAGCCGCGACGCGTCGTAGGCCAGGTCCAGGCACTGTTTTTCCTGGTTAAGCGCCACGCTATCCATGCCGTAGAGCTGGTCGATATCCGCCACGGCTTGCGCCAGATTCGTCTGATTCACCGACGCCAGCTTGATATGACGCTTCACTAAATTGACCGCCGATACGCCCAGGCGGTGTTCCTTGTTCATTGCGCTTCCTTGACGAGCCTCGACCCGTAACAGTGACCGTTCAATATGTATACTACACCTATATTCGTCGAGATCACCGGGAATTCAGCACACACGCGTCAGAAATTCGCATCGGGTTCTGTCGGCATCGCACGACCGTGTCGACGCGGCGGCGACGCACCGACGGCAACGTCAGCGCAACGGATTTACGACGCCCACGGTTATGGTCGGAGTCCGATAAAAGACAGGTCCAGGTTTGCCGGTGGTCGGCCACTGTTACCACCGGCGCTTGCGGGATCGTCTATATTCGCCGCCGCTCCCGCCGGCCTTTCATTGCCATGACCTCATCCTTCTCAGCCGCTGCACGGATCGCGATCGCCGGATTTCTGGCGCCGGCGGTGTGTCTCGTGCTCGCCCTGATTGCCGGGTTCCACGGCACCCCCGCTCATGGCCTGTCTGACACAGCGGCGGTCAGCGGCCTGTATCGCATCCAGTGGATTGCCGCACTTGCGATGGCGGTCGCGTCCGCCCTTTGGCTGGTACTCGGCCTGTACTTTCTGGGGGCCGGCCATCGTCAGGCCCGCCGAGCCCTGCGATCCCCGGTCTATTTGATCCCGGCCTCGCGCTGGTTACGTGCACGGCTGCACACGGTACTGGTTATTACGACGGGCGCGCTGGCGGCCACCGTGGCCAGCGGCGCGATCTGGCTCGCCATCGCGCTTGGCGTATCCGACCCATTGCATGGCGATTTCCCCATGCTCCACCACGCCGCCGTGATGGCCTGCGTCGGTCTCGCGTTGTTCGCCGGCTTCGACCTGTTCCAGTTCGTGGCCGGCATCCGCGCATTGCGCCGGACACTGGATGAGGACAGCGTCATACAGGTGGCCGGCCAGCTGCTAACCGAATCCGCAGCGCCCGCTTTGTGGCAGGCCGTACGCCATATCGCGCAGGTACAAGACACCCAGCTGCCCGACCAGATCGTGCTCGGCTTCGTGGAAGGCGCCTTCATCACGGCCGCGCCGGTACGCCTCCAGCCGGCCGGCCTGGACGTGCACGGCTGCACCCTGCATCTGCCCCTGCTCACGCTCGCGCATCTCGACGAAGCCGAATGCACGGCCCTGATTGCCCACGAGCTATCGCATGTCGCCAACGCCGATATCGAACAGGCCCTCGCGCTCGGCACCGAACAACGTGCGATCGCCCGTGGCTACGCTGCGCTCGAGAACAGCACGGCACGTGCCCAGCTGAATGGCCTGCTCACGCAGCCGGTCGCGCGTCTTGCCGAAAGCGTGATCGCCGCTCTGGATTGCGCCGTGGCCCGCGATCGGCGCGCGGCAGAATACCGCGCCGACCGGGCCGCGGCCGATGCAAGCTCGGCCCCGATTGCTGCCGCGACTATCCTGCGTGCGGCCGCCAGTCAGCATGTGGCGCAGCAGGCCATCGCAGCCTTCCAGAATGGGCAGATCACGACCCCGCAACGGCCGTTCACTGCGTCGGATGCCTGGTTGAGTACGAACGCCATGCCGGGCATGACGCTGGCAGACGTGACCGCGCCCGATCCCCATGCACGCCACCCCGGTCTGAACGAACGGCTGGCCGCGCTCGGCATTGCCGATGACCGCCACGTGTACGCGCGTGCCGAACGCATCATCGCGCCCGGGCAAAGCGCACTGTCGCGCTATATCGGCCCCAGCGCCCCTATCGTCGAACAGGTCGATCGCGATCTCGCCCATCTGCTCACCGACGATTACGCGCGCTGGCTGCACGAACTGGTACGAGACAAACAGGCCACGCCCGTCGACAACACCTACTACGCGGATATGCGCGCCGTGATCGGGGCGTGCGTGGTCGTCGGCGTCGCTTGTCTGCTGGGC
Source organism: Salinisphaera sp. T5B8 (assembly GCF_040361255.1). Lineage (NCBI taxonomy): Bacteria > Pseudomonadati > Pseudomonadota > Gammaproteobacteria > Salinisphaerales > Salinisphaeraceae > Salinisphaera > Salinisphaera sp. T5B8. The sequence goes on from NZ_APNG01000033.1 coordinate 11,476, forward strand.
GGGCTTTTTCTGTTCGTGTCCGGCTATGCGACCGACGACTTGCTGCTGCCCGCGATCATCGCACCATGCGTCGGCCTGCTCAGCCTGGGCCTGGCCGCGTGGCGGTTGCTCGGCACGCCGCCCGTCGTGGTTCAAGTCACGGACAGCGCCATCATCAGCCGTCACCTGCGCGACCCGATTCCGATCGACGCCCTGGACAATATCCGCTTCGACCGCCGCAACGGTCAGCTCAGCGTTTATCTGCAGCTGCAAGAACAGGCACCGCTGCCGCGTTGTCGGCGCATCACGCTCGGCGCCGCGCAATGCCATGCGCCCTCGCAGCACGTAGTGCTCAAGTTCGGGCCCCTGCGTACCGGCACCGAACGCCTCAGCCACGAACGCTTCGTCGAACGTTTCAGCGCGGCCGTTCAGGGCCGGGCTGCCAGCGCCGTACTCGATACCCTCGCCAGCGATAATCCGCCGCCCGAGCGCGAATGAGATGCGCCTGCCGCAATCGCGCCAATGCCGTTTCCGGCCGGCGCGGCTGCTCTGGATTGGCTACGCGACACGGACGTGTCGGTGTGACCACAAACCGACAGTGCATGCCGCTCCCAAGGCATGGCGGGCACAGCGACATACTGGCGGACAGACGACGGTGGCTACGGGCCCAGCTCGGCGGCCGAACGGCCTAAGCGCGGTCTGCCAGCGTCGGAGGCGTCTCAATACTGTCACCGGATGAGGCGACTTCGCGGCCCAAACCGGCGGGCCCGCTACGCGTTTTCGTCCGCTTGCTGGCGGTAGGCGTTCAGGATGCCGCAGATCAGGCCCGGAAAACGCTGCTCGACCTCGGCATACCGCGAGGTATTTCGCATCTCCACGCCCTGGCGCTCGCTATGAATCAGTCCGGCTTCGCGTAGTACGCGAAAATGCTGTGACAACGTGGACTTGGGAATTTCCCGGGCACGCACCGATGCAAAGCTGGAACAGCTCTGCGGGCAGCCATCGCTTTGCATCTCCGCATAAATCGCGGCCCGAACCGGGTCCGATAGTGCGTGCAGGATGGCTTCCACTCGAACGTTTTCGATCGACGGATGGGTCAACGGGCGCATGAAAAGATTTTACCAGCCCTTGTATTTTAGTTCATATGTTCGTATTTTCTGAACTACCGAATATATGAACTTAGCCCTCTACAGGAATACCGTCATGAGCAAGCTTTCAGGCAAAGTCGCCCTGGTTACAGGGGCATCGAAAGGCATCGGCGCCGCCATCGCCCGTCACCTGGCCGGCGAAGGCGCCGCCGTTATCGTCAATTACGCATCCAGCCAGGCGGGCGCCGACGCCGTCGTGGCCGATATCACCCAAGCCGGCGGCAAGGCCGTAGCGGTACGCGGCGACGTATCCAAGGCGAACGACGCCCAGGCCCTGGTCGATGCAGCGGTCGAACATTTCGGCCGGCTCGACATTCTGGTGAACAATTCCGGCGTCTATGAGTTCAGCGCGCTGGAAGACATAACCGAAGACCACTACCACCGCCAGTTCAACACCAATGTGCTCGGCCTGCTCCTTGTGACGCAGGCTGCAGCCAAGCATATGAGCGAAGGCGCCAGCATCATCAACATCGGCTCGCTGGCCACGCGTCTTTTGCCCCCTGCCAGCGCGGTCTATACGGGCACCAAGGCAGCGGTCGATGCGATCACCGGTGTGATTTCGCAGGAACTCGGCGCGCGCGGAATCCGCGTCAATACCGTCAGCCCCGGCATGGTGGAGACCGAAGGCACGCACACGGCCGGCATCATCGGCTCCGACATGGCCGCCGACATGAGCACGAAAACACCGCTTGGTCGTATCGGCCAACCGAATGACATCGCCCCGATCGTCACCTTCCTCGCTTCAGATGACGCCGGCTGGTTGACCGGCGAACAGTTCTTCGCCGGCGGCGGCATGCGCTAACTTGAGCCGACTATCAACGTCAGTGCAGCCACACGGCTCGATCAAATCGATCGAGCCGTCTTTGGTCGTCGAGCGTAGCGCTCACGTTCAGACGAGCGAATGTCGCAAACCTTTTTGCTGATTCTGCCGACCGCTTCGCAGCGGCATGTTCAATACAAGCCCTGAGCGAATACTTCGCGGTCCTTGTCGTTGCTAAAACCTGGGCTGCAGGTAATGATCAGACGAGCCGGTTGGCGCCCAAGATCGGCGACATTCCATACGGTGACGGGATATCGGTGCATCAAAGCGAGGCAACCCGACATGACCTATGTAAGCGGCTTTGTGAGTCCGGTGGAGAACCGCCGGAAAGCAGACTATACCGCCAGCGCGAAAGCAGCCTGGCCGCTGTTTGCCGAATACGGCGCACTCGAGATGGTCGAGAACTGGGGCGACCACGTACCCGCCGGCAAGCAGACCGATATGCGCCGCGCGGTCGCATTGGCGGATGGCGAAACCGTGGTCTTCAGCTGGGTCCGTTGGCCGGACAAGGCCACCGCCGATGCCTGCATGGCCAGTGTCGAACACGATGAGCGCTGGCACCAGCTGGATATGCCCTTCGACGGCAAACGCATGATTTACGGCGGTTTCGAGACGATTTTTAGAGCGGGCACCTGAGAACAAGCGTGCTCGGCCGCCGTATGAAATGGATCTGAGCCGATAAACCGGAAATTACTAGCCCAGTAGGAAGATGACGACACTGCCACCCGATTAGGCACCCGATCTGGATCCGGATACTGCCCGGCCCCGACCCGCTCAGCCGATCTGGTTAAGCGCAAGGGCCAGCAGCAGGCCCAACACGGTCGCGATGCCCGCCAGCCGATGGTTGGTCTGGAACGCTCGCGGGAAGACATCGAGCGCGAGCGATGCCACGATCGCGCCCGCGGTAAAACAGCGCAGATAGCCAAGCACGAACGGATCGGTACTCGAGAACGCCAGAAACCCGACGACGGCCGCGGCCCCAAGCAGAACGATGATCGTCGACCACAGCAGCCAGATCGCTCGCCGCGTGTAGCCGCGCTGGCACAAAACCTTCGTAGCGCCCGCGGCCTCGGGCACGTTCGCCAAAAATATCGACCCGGCCAGGGCTGTGATACTCAATCCGGGCTGGTCGATCAACGTGATGCCCACCGCCAGATTCTCCGGTATGCCGCTAAGCAACAGCGAAGCCGACGTCGTCGCAGCCTGATCGGTGGACCGCAGGTGCGAAAGCGCTTCGTTGAGTGCCGTATAGAACACGCCGCCGGCCAGGATCGCTGCCATCGGAAGCCACGGCGGTTGATTGCGAATAACCGGCTGGATCAATTCCAGCACGACGGCAATCAACAAGGCGCCGCCCGATAACGCAACGATAAAACCATCGACACGATCCGGCAGCCGCCCATACATGGCCCAGGCCGTTCCCGCGACAAGGGATGTGGCCATGGCAACGACGAACAGAGCGATCAGCATGGACGTAGCCAGCCATCAAAATCAGGGCGAAGTATAGATACCGGCGGGGGCTATTGAAACGCTTGGGCGACACCCGCCCCGGGCGCGGTTATCGACGCCGACCACGCGTCGGGATGGACGTCGGCTTAGCCGATTCGCGCCGCAATCAGCGCCCAAACGCAGCCTGGCCACCCGCGCCTGTTTTGACACTGCGCCGCCCCGGCCCATAGGCTCGTTGGGTTAACCCGCGAAAAACCGCATCTGGATCCCAGGCCGCAGGCGTGTGGATCGGTGTCGGCGCGGCCATTTATTTTACGGGGGTGTCAATGGATACGAGCGAACGCGTCGACGAACTCGAAGAGCGCTACGATTTCGACTACGAGATAGGGGAAGACAATATCCACCCTTGGGGGTTGGAACTGCACAACCCGGTCTTTATCTGGAGCGCCGTGCTGATCGTGCTCTTCGTGATCGGCTCCATGCTCTTTCCCGACATCGCCAAGAGCGGCCTGTCCGGTGCGAAAAACTGGGTCATCAACAGCTTCGACTGGCTGTTTCTCAGCGCCGGCAACGTATTCGTTCTATTCAGCCTCGCACTGATCTTTCTTCCCCACGGCCGCATCCGCCTGGGTGGCGAAGATGCCGTGCCCTCGTTCTCGCGTCTATCCTGGTTTGCAATGCTCTTCGCGGCCGGCATGGGCATCGGGCTCATGTTCTGGAGCGTGGCCGAACCGGTCGGCTACTTTACGGAATGGTCCGGCACGCCGCTCAACACGCCGGGGGGCGACGAGGCCTCCAAGACAGCGGCCATGGGCGCGGTAATGTACCACTGGGCGCTGCATCCGTGGGCGATCTACGGCGTGGTCGCGCTATCGCTCGCATTCTTTGCCTATAATAAGGGTATGCCGCTGTCGATCCGCTCGACCTTCTACCCGCTGTTCGGCGAGCGCGTCTGGGGCACTTTGGGCGACGTCATCGATACGTTGGCCGTTGTGGCCACCATCTTCGGGCTGGCCACCTCGCTTGGCTTCGGCGCCCAACAGGCGGCAGGCGGCATCGAGTTCCTGTTCGATATTCCGTCCAACCTGCCGCTTCAGATCGGCATTGTCGCCGGCGTGACCGCAGTCGCGCTGGTGTCGGTCATCCGCGGTATCGACGGCGGCGTCAAACTGCTCAGCAATATCAACATGGGCCTGGCGGGTCTGTTGTTGCTGTTCGTCATCGTGGCGGGGTCGATCGTCGCATTCGCGGGCAACCTGCTGACCACTTATACCGGCTATGGCGAGTATCTGCTGCCGCTGAGTAACCCGTTCGGCCGCAACGACGAAACCTTCTACCACTCCTGGACCATCTTCTACTGGGCCTGGTGGATTTCCTGGTCGCCGTTCGTGGGCATGTTCATCGCCCGCGTCTCGCGTGGCCGTACCGTGCGGGAATTCCTCACCGCAGTTCTCATCGTGCCTACCGTGGTCACCGGCATCTGGATGAGCGCATTCGGTGGCGTCGGCGTGGACCAGGCCCTGAACGGCGTCGGCTCGCTGGCGAGCGGTATTCAGGATTCATCGCTCACCCTGTTCCGCATGCTCGAGAACCTGCCGCTCACCGCCGTGACATCGTTCCTGGCAATCGCACTGGTGCTGGTGTTTTTTGTGACCTCGTCCGACTCCGGCTCGCTGGTCATCGACACCATTACCGCCGGCGGCAAGACCGAAGCACCCACCTCCCAGCGCGTATTCTGGTGCGCCGCCGAAGGCTTCATCGCCGCCGCACTGCTCATGGTTGGCGGCTCCGACGCCCTCGAAGCCCTCCAGTCCGCAGCCGTCACCACCGGCCTGCCCTTCACGCTCATCCTGTTGCTGATGTGCTATTCCGTACTCAAAGGCCTCAACCACGAGTACAAGCTGCTCAAGCTCAAGGATGCGGAAACGGCCACCGGCTGAGGCCTGCACGCCAAGGTGGAATGAAAAACGGGGCAGCTGCATAGCGCGTCTGCCCCGTTCTTTTTGTCTAACGAAGTTGTGCTCCGAAGTCATAAGACCAGAGATCTAACGCTTATATCACTGCCACCGAATGCCCAAGCGCTGACCTTGGCGCCCAGTCTGCACCATGGAAATCAGCATACTGTCACCCGATCCCCGTACTGACTACGTCCGGGAGATGCGTATACTGTCACGAGATCCCGTCACCATATCCCGAATACATGAAGTTCATCGCCAACCGCCGCCGCTCGCAGATCGGCCTGGCCGAGCTGTACCCGGGTGCGGAAAACCCGTTCCCCTGGATGAGCGAGATGATGGATCTCAAGAAGGAGAAGAACTTCTTTGAGACTCGAGTGATTGAGTATCAGTCGGGTGGGGCGCTTAGCTGGGATTGATTTAGAGGTACTCTTTAGTAATATCATCGAGCGGGCCTTGGTCCGCTCTTTTTTTGCTTTAAAGGATAGAGGTTTGTTTGCTTCCATTGCTGCTGAAGCAGCTCCATACTACTACTCTGGAGACAAGTTTCCGCACTTGTCCCACTATTCCTTTCGCTACCCCGCCAAGTTTCATCCCCCAGTAGCCGCCCAGCTCATTAGAGACTTCACCGAACCAGGTGAGCTTGTTCTGGATCCATTTTGTGGTAGTGGGACTCTCAATATCGAAGCGGCAGCGCTTGGGAGGAGGTCGTTCGGTACTGATATCGATCCGCTAGCAGTATTTGTAGCAAGTGCGAAAACAGTCCGGATAAGCGAAAAAATTGCTAATCGGCACTTTGTACAGATCTATAAATCGCTAAGTAGTATCCCCTCGTGGGCAGGGCGTATTGGGCATGGCGCCCCTCTAAACGACCACAGTTTGCGGCAGCATGCGAACGAAAACGGCCTCTTCATACCACACATCCCGCGGTTGACTCATTGGTATCAGCCTTACGCCGCTCTAGATTTGGCAAAAATTCGAAAATTCATCGAAGCGTATGGCTGTTGTGTTTCATTTAAGAAGATACTCTGGCTGACTTTCGCATCAGTTGTTCGGTCTTCATCAAATGCAGACCCGACTCCTGTATCTGGTCTCGAAGTTACAAAAATAATGCGTGAGAAAATATCACGCGGTTTTGCACCGGATGTGTTTTCAATTTTTCTTAAGAATTTAGAGAAAAATATAACTCGCGCCAAAGATTACTCGAAAGCAACTACACATAGTAGTCAGCCGGTGTTTTCGGCTGCAGATGTAACCAAACTAACTGAGCTTCCCCCTGGCCCGTTTGATGCAGTAATAACTTCCCCCCCCTACCATAGTGCAGTCGATTATTATCGTCGTCACACGCTCGAAATGTACTGGCTAGACCTAACGACTACTCACGAAGAGCGGCTAGCCCTAAAACCTCTTTATCTTGGTCAAGGAAAAGTTGCGAAATCAAATGCGCTTTTCGACAGGAATGAGCTACGTGGCCAGTATGCGAAAAATAAATACAGCGAAATTCTACAGGTATCCGATGAGAGAGCTAGGGCGTTTAAGCATTACGCTCTAGGAATTCAATTGGCGATCGAGAACATTGATCATCTCTTAGCACATCAAGGTCGCGCCGTCTTTGTCGTGGGGGATAGTGTCTGGCAAGGTAAGCTTTTGTCCACTGTTGCTTTAATTCAAGAAAGTGCCGAGCCGTATTTGCGATTAGGAAAGACTTTTTGCTACAGCCTTAAGAACCGCTACATGTCGTATGCTAGACGTAATGGCGCCGATATAAAAACCGAATATGTGCTTGAGCTCATTAAGAAATAGTAAATAAGGCGATACACCTTGAAGACCGTAGCTCAATTATTAGAAGATAACTCTGCTTCCGTATCTTCTGCAGCTGTGACCTTGTCTCACAGCCTAGTAACTTTGCTTTCGTCCCAGCTATATCGATCCCCGATAAAGGCGATCGAAGAGTTGGTGGTGAATTCTTATGACGCCGACGCAACAGAGTGCCGAGTTCATATACCCGGCCTTTCAAAGATCAAAAGTAATAACAGCGTAATTGTCTTCGATAATGGTATTGGAATGGACCAAGATCAATTGGTCGATCTTTGGGCGATAGGTAGAAGTGGAAAAAGAGACGACGCTAGGGAAAAAAGACTTAGTAGAACTCAGATAGGGAAGTTCGGAATAGGGAAGCTAGCGAGCTACGCGGTTGCTCACAAGCTTACATACCTAACTAAGGGGCGAGATGGAAGGATTAGAGGCGCGACTGTGGACTTTCGGTCGTTTGCAGCTATCACCAGTGATGAGGCTGTAGATGTTGAGCTGCCTATTTACGCTATTAGCGACGCTGGGGAATTTCTTCGCCTGCTTGCGCAACAAGAGCTTCTTTCCGCGATAGAAGTGTCTGTCGATCAACTGCTTAGTACTGAAACTTGGACTATGGCTTTTCTGGAGGATCTGAAAGACGATGCTCAAGCATTGAAAAGCGGTCGAGTTCGCTGGGTGCTTAGCACTGCGATGCCGCTAGTGTCAGACTTTAAAATTCAATTTAATAAAGAGTGGCTGGAAAGTTCAAAGCTCAAAGGGTCAAAAATAGCCGAGTTTACTCCGGCCGAAATTTCTGAGCGACGCTTGGAAAACCTAAATGCAAGCACGTCAGATAGTTGGAGGATAGAGAACGATAAGCTGGTATCGGATCTGTTTCCAACTGGTATAGACGGTAATGTAAGGGTGTTTGAGCGTTCGCTTCGGGGCAAAAGCGAAGATTTGGAACGTAGTCACGGCTTCTTTTTAAAGGTCAATGGCCGCTTGATTAACGAGCACGACCCATTGTTCGGTCTCGAGCCTCTGTCCCACGCAACTTTTAATCGAATGAATGCGGAAATCTGTATAGATGATCTCGATCCATATTTGTTGTCGTCCAGAGAAGAAATCGAGGACTCTGCTGCAAAAAAATCCGTCTTGGTTCTATTGCAGCAGATATTCGCGGAAGCGCGAACGAGAAAAGAATCTCACGATAAAGAGAAGTTTGATAAAGAGAAGACAAAGCGAGAGCCCGTACGAAGCTATATAGAGCCTCGCCTCGTGGAGCGGCCTGTTGCAGATTTCCTGATTGCATCGCAGGGTCTGGATGAGGGAAGCGAAGCCGACGATGAATGGTTTTACATAAAGCCGGGTACGGGTGAGCAGCTCGAAGATACCTTAAATGACCTCTATTCGGGAAAGCAGCGGGAATATTCATACCAATATGAAGCGGCTGGTAGTTCGAACCGGGTAGTGCAGTTTGATATAACAGGTAAAACCTTCTATCTAAATACCGATCATGAGTATATAGCAGCGAATTATGACGAGGCTTCTTCGCGTTCGTTATTAGAAGATTTTGCAACGTCTGAGGCTCTACTAGAGGTCTATTTGCGCGAAAGTGATATCACCCCTCACGTTGTCGGTGAGGTTCTAGAGCGGAGGGACGCGCTTTTCCGAGGCTTAGCCAGGGATCACGCCGGATCGTTAGTCTCAGTTGCCCGGGAATTAAATGATTCGGTCGCCGATCAGTATGACTTAGAGGTTGCTCTGGTAAGAGCCGCTCGCGCACTTGGTTTCGTTGCAAAACATATAGCCGGGGCCGGGGAACCGGATGGTCTGGCGCGACTATCGGCGTATCCTACTTCTGACGCAATAATAACTTTGGAAGCTAAATCTTCTACAGGTACGCCGAGTCTCTCAGCGATCGATTTTGCCGGGTTGGATAGTCATCGTGAAGCGTATGAAGCTCACGGTTGTCTGCTAATAGCGCCGAGTTATCCGGGGGCTAGTTTGGGCGACGAATCCGAAGTAGCGAAGCGGGCTAAAAGTAAGGGAATTTCGTGCTGGACGGTGGATCAATTAGCACAGTTCGTTCTGGCCGCTGAAGCTAGGCATATTACTGCTGATGATATCGTAAAAATCGTTACAACTAAGTTTGCTCCGGCCGACGTTTCGAGCGCGATAAGAGATTTTTTGAGCAGGCCATTAGGCGATAAAACAAAGTTGTACCGGGCTATCGTATATGAATTGGAGAAGATTCAAGGCCGTTTAAAGGCTACTCGTAGAACATTTGATACATTAGCCGCTCGATTAATTGATCACGAAGGATTAGAAACTGTCGAATTTGAAGATGTTAAAAATGCGGTTATTGACATGGCGGGAGCGAGTAAAGGTGCACTCCAGATATCCCAAAACAATATAATCATACTAACTTCTATCGATGAGTTGCGAAGAAGATTGAATGGCTTGCTTAACGATAGGGTGAAGTCTAGAAGTTTAGGCTTGTTTCGCAAAGATAATGGCGAATGATATGGTCTGACCGCGGGGACCCGGGGACGGGGTAATCCTCCCAAGAATTAACGCGGGTCAGAAGTGGAATTTTCTCGCGTAATCGGGGACAGACCACGGTTTTCATCAATTGCCGCTTACACTCTATCGCTAGGTGCCCCTACGCCATCAAGGCCTCCAGCTCACGCGAGCGGTCATCGGACAAGCGGCGCGCCTGAACCGCGGTGTTGAGTTCACGCGCCGCGGCGCTGGTTTCGAGCGTGGCGGCATCCACGGCGTAACCATGCTCTGCGAGCCACGACAATGCATCCGACAAATGCCAAAGCGAGGGGTTGCCTTCGTGAACGGCGGGCGGAAACGTGGAGCCGTTCTTCGTCGTAATCTTGCGCAGGTTCTGGCGCGACATGCCGACGTGCTCGGCGATATCGGTCAGGCCGGCGTAGTCTGGGAGCACTTCGACCAGTTCGGCGTTATCGACCGCTTTGCGTACGTCGGCAATTGCGCTTTCGAGCGCATCTGTCGCGCTGTTTGCCTCGCGCGTGAATTCAAGCGCCAACCGTCCCGATTGTCCGATACCCGGCAACGCGTCATCACACCCGGCTTCGAACAACCGATCGATTAGCGCTTCTTCATCACCGTCGTGGTCGTGCAGACGATATTTAAGCGTGAAGATGTATCCCATGACCGCCTCGACTTAATCAACTCGACTCGTCCGACCCGCCCGTACATTTATCGACAACGCGACGAATCTGGCGAGCGTGCGCTTCGGGATTTTTCGGCGTGCTCCAGACACTCGCGATACAGAACTCGCCGCAGCGACAGTCGGCATCGTTGTGTGGGCAGAACAGGCGACCCCAGGCATGTCCGCGGCTTTTCTCAACGCGCCAGCCGTGCGCTTCTGCATGAGCCACGGCCTGCTCTATTGCCTTATGTGGATGCCTGAAATCGCGCGCCATCCAATGGCTCCAATATCTGACATAGGACAGCAGTTGTCAACTGACAACCACCTCCCTACTCCCACTCGATCGTCCCCGGCGGCTTGCCGGTCACGTCGTAGACCACCCGCGAAATTCCGCTTACCTCGTTCACGATTCGCGAGGAGACGTGTTCGAGCAGTTCGTAGGGCAGATGGGCCCAGCGGGCGGTCATGAAGTCGATGGTTTCGACGCCACGCAGGGCGATGACGTGTTCGTAGCGGCGGCCGTCGCCGGTCACGCCCACGCTGGATACGGGCAGATAGACGGCGAAGGCCTGGCTGACCTTGTCGTACCAGCCGGATTCGCGCAGTTCGTGAATGAAGATGGCGTCGGCCTTTCGGAGCTTGTCGGCGTATTCCTTTTTTACCTCGGCAAGGATGCGCACGCCCAAGCCCGGGCCGGGGAACGGGTGGCGCATGAGCATGTCGCGCGGCAGGCCGAGGGCCAGACCGAGTTCGCGGACTTCATCCTTGAACAGTTCGCGCAGCGGCTCGACCAGACCAAGCTTCATGTCTGCCGGCAGGCCGCCCACGTTGTGGTGGCTCTTGATGACATGCGCCTTGCCGGTGGCGGAGCCGGCGGATTCGATCACGTCCGGGTAGATGGTGCCCTGGGCTAGCCAGTCGATATTGGTGAGCTCGGCGGCGTGGGCATCGAAGACTTCGATGAAGGTGTTGCCGATGATCTTGCGCTTGGCTTCCGGGTCGGTCACGCCTTCGAGCTTGCCGAGGAATTCGTCTTCCGCATCGGCGCGGATGACGTTCAGGCCCATGTGCTCGGCGAAGGTGGCCATGACTTCGTCGCCTTCGTTGAGGCGCAGCAGCCCGTTGTCGACGAACACGCAGATGAGGTTTGTACCGATGGCTTCGTGAATGAGCGCGGCGGTCACGGAGCTGTCCACCCCGCCGGACAGGCCGAGCAGTACGCGCTGCTCGCCCACCTGTTCGCGGATACGCTCGACCAGGTCTTCGATGATGTGTTCGCTGGTCCACAGCTCGCCGCAGCCGCAGATGTCGTGCACGAAGCGCGAGAGAATGCGCTTGCCCTGGGTGGTATGGGTGACTTCCGGATGGAACTGGATGCCGTAGTAGCGGCGTTCTTCGTCGGCCATGCCGGCGAGCGGCGCGCCGTCGGTGGTGGCGATGACCTTGAAGCCGTCGGGCAGCGTTTTCACGCGGTCGCCGTGGCTCATCCAGACGTCGAGCAGGCCGTGGCCTTCTTCGTTGACGTGGTCCTGAATATCGGTGAACAGTTTGGAATGGCCGCGCGCCCGCACCCGGGCATAGCCGAATTCCTTGACCTCGGAGGTTTCCACCTCGCCGCCAAGCTGGGCAGCCATGGTCTGCATGCCGTAGCAGATACCCAGCACCGGTACGCCCAGTTCCCACACCGCAGCCGGCGCACGTGGGCCGTCTTCGGCGGTGGCGGATTCCGGCCCGCCGGAGAGGATGACGCCCTGAGGGTTGAAGTCCCTCACATGGTGATCGGCCACGTCCCAGGCATAGATTTCGCAGTAGACGTTGGCCTCGCGCACACGGCGGGCGATGAGCTGGGTGTACTGACTGCCGAAGTCGAGGATGAGGATCTTCTCGGCGTGGATATCCTGGGTCATGCGCGGTATCGGGCTCGGCTGATGGGCGGAAGGTGCGACCATGGTTTCAAGGTGCGCAGGATACCGAATCGGCGCCCGCTCGGCAGCGCTCGCACTGCAATGCGCCCGGCCGCTAGAATGACAGCCGGATCACAAACGGCCTGCGGGCGAGTCAATCGCCGTTTGGCACGTCGTTTGTGTAACAAGCAGCTGCGCCGGCCACTGCCCGATGCCGCCGGGCACGCTTCGCGGCCCGCTAGGCCGGCTACGCCACACTGCCCTTTCAGACCACGCCACGGACATTTCATGGCCGATTACGATTCCTCCACCGCCGCCGCGAGCGCGCGCGACGGCTTCGACTATCGTGCGTTACTGCGCTTTGCGATTCCCTCGCTACTGGGCGTGCTGGCGTTTCTGACCCCGATTGTCGATAACGGCGAAATCACCATCGGCCTGGCCATACTCTCGAACGCGCTGGCCTCGCTGCTGGAAGGCTGGCTGGGCCCGATTGCCGGCGTGGTATTGAGCGTATCCGCGGTCTTGACGGTTGTGGTGAGCGCGACGCGTAGTACGCCGGCCGAGCCCGGTCTGTTCGATCAGCTGTTCAACGTAGGCCCCGGTTATGCGCTGCTGCGGGTGGTGGGCGCGGTGTTCGCGCTGATGACGCTGTTTGGCATGGGGCCGGAATTCGTGATCAGCGAAGATACCGGCCAGGTGGTGCTCTTCGATGTGATCGCCGCCCTTGTGGCCTTCTTTTTCTTTGCTTCCTTCCTGTTACCGTTGCTCACCGATTTCGGCGGCATGGAATTCGTGGGCACCCTGCTGCATCGCTTCTTTCGCAAGGTATTCGGCCTACCCGGGCGGTCGGCGGTGGACGCCACGGCCTCGTGGCTGGGCGACGGCACGGTAGGCGTGATCATCACCTCGCGCCAGTACGAAAACGGCTATTACTCGGCACGCGAATCCGCGGTCATCGCGACGAATTTCTCGATCGTGTCCATTACGTTCGCGTTGCTGGTGGCCAACTTCACCGAGATTGGCCATTTGTTCATCCCGTTCTATCTCACCGTGACCGCAGCCGGGCTGATCGCGGCCGTGATCGTGCCGCGCCTGCCGCCGTTGTCGCGCAAGGCCGACAGCTACTGGCCGGCAAGCGGCCGCAAGGCACCGGCCGACGAACCGGGCGAACGCTCGTTGTTGCGATGGGGGCTGGATAGCGCCATGCAGCGCGCCAATCAGGCGCCCGGCATGGGCCGGCTGCTACGCGACGGGGCCACGACCTATGCCGAAATCCTGTTCGGCCTGCTACCGCTGATCATGGCCATCGGCACCACCGGTATCGCCATCGCCGAATACACGCCGATCTTCAACTGGCTGACCTTCCCGCTCGTGCCTGTGCTCGAAGCCATGCAGGTGCCGGAAGCCGCCAAGGCCGCGCCTGCCCTGCTCGCCGGCTTTGCCGACATGTTCCTGCCCTCGATTCTGGCCAGCTCCATCGAAAGCGAGTTCACCCGCTTCGTGATCGCCGCGCTGTCAGTCACGCAGCTGATCTATATGTCCGAAGTGGGCGCGGTGATTCTCAAATCGAAGGTGCCGCTCAATATCTTCGAACTCGGTGCGATCTTTCTGATTCGTACCGTGGTGACATTCCCGATCATCGTCGCGATTGCGCATCTGTTCGTGTTCTAGATCCCGGCCGAGTTGGACCGGACTTCGTTGATTCCAAGCCCGGGGCTACGGCTACATACTTAAATCAGGAACAGTGGCTGCGTTCTTGTCGGATTACGCCTTCGGCTAATCCGACCTACGAAAGATGTGACCTTAAGCGCGCGACAGTCGCGTAGGTGGATGAGATGGATCCGCTCCTCCTAATCGGCGTCAATGCG
>NZ_APNG01000034.1:0-24051 GCF_040361255.1 Salinisphaera sp. T5B8
GTCACCTTTCCGGCTCAGGCCAATTTACAGAAGGAATGGTGCACTCCCCGTCGATCGGCCCCTCAAAATCCGTTCGCGCGGGCGACTCGGCAAGCCGTTGTTCTAGCGATTGATTGTGGCGTTCACGCGCGCCCGAAATGTAGGGCACGATCTCATGGTCGGCGAGCGCTTTGACGTTATCATCGCTGTAATATCGAGATAGGGCTGCTCTAGTGCACTATTTGGTGCACTGTTGGGCGCGGTCACGGGCGCTCACGGCGTCGCTCGCTGCGGCCGCCGATAAGCCAGCACCAGCAGCAGGATGCCGCCCAGGATCATCGGCGTGGACAACAACTGGCCCATGGTCATCCAGTCGAAGGCGACGAATCCAAGGAAGGCGTCCGGCAGGCGAAAGAATTCGGCGAAGAAGCGCAGGCTGCCGTAGCCGACCAGAAACAGCCCCGACACCGCCATGCGCGGGCGCGGTTTGCTTGCAAACCACCACAGCACGGCGAACAGCAGCAAGCCCTCGAGCGCGGCTTCATAAAGCTCGGAAGGATGACGCGGCGCCATGTCCACCCGCGGATAGATCATCGCCCAGGGCACGTCGGTGACGCGGCCGATGAGCTCGCCGTTGATGAAGTTGGCGATCCGGCCGAAGAACAGCCCCACCGGCACGATGGGGGCCACGAAATCGGTGATATCGAAAAACGTGCGCTGCGTGGCCCGCGCAAACCAGCCGGCCGCGGCGAACACGCCCAGCATGCCGCCATGAAAGGACATGCCGCCCTGCCAGATATAAAACAACTGCAGCGGATTCTCGAGCAGCAGGCCGGGCTGATAGAACAGCATATAGCCCACGCGCCCGCCGATGACCACGCCGAGCACGACGTAGAACAGCAGGTCGCCGACCTCCTCGCGCTGCCAGCGCACATGCGGCTGGCGGGTGCGCAGGATACCCAGCCCCCAGCCGATGAGAAAGCTCAGCAGATACATCAGCCCATACCAGTGCACGGCAAGCGGGCCGATGGCTACGGCGACGGGATCGATATCAGGGTGTACGAACATGGAGACGGATCCTAAGGCGTGTCGTATCGGCGATTATGACCAACTGAGGAAAATTCCCTGTGGAATCAATAGACAAGTGATGGCGCATGGGATTAATGCAAAATCCAGGCCAGGAAAAGCCAAGCGCTCGGGCAGCGCTAGTTGTCGCAGAGGAAACAGGCACTTCCGAGCGTGCAGATCGAATTCGCGGCGCTTGACCGACGTCTTCACTGATCACGTAGTGAGCATGATGCCTATTGCTTTTCCAGTGAAATCTGATGACCGATGCCATCGAGCGCGATTTCTCGCACGATCTCCAGAGAGGCCGGATCGAGCACCCAGAGCTTGCTTTGCTCGCGGCTGGTGACCAGCAATCGGCCGTCCTTTGGCGTCACAGCAAGATGGTAAGGTGCCGGGGCCAGCCCGGCGCTGTGCCGGGTGCCATCGTCAAGAGTGATCCGGACAACTCGATCGTCACCCTGGCTCACGGCGTAGAGATTGCGGCCGTCCGGGCTCAAACCAATGCCATGGGGCGCCTTTCCGACCTCATACCTGTCTGTAACGTTACCTGAAGCGAGGTCGAGCATCACAACTTGTCCATTCTGGACATCATTGACATAAAGCCGATCGCTACTATCGGAGGCGAGCAGCATGTGCTCCGGGCTGCCGCCAACGCGCATATTGCGCCGCACGAACCAATGCTCAGTATCGATCTCGCTGACAGTGCCATTGCCCGCATTGCTCACAATCAGGGACCGGCCGTCGCCGCTTTCGACAAGATAGTTGGGATTCGGTCCAGTCGCGATCGTCGCGACGAGCTTGCCCGATTCCAGGGAGACAACACTGACACCGCCGCCCATGGGGTGCGTCGAAACTGCATAACGGCCGTCTGCCGTCACCAGCACATGGTGCACCGGCCCCGGCACCTCCAGCTTGCGCGCCACGGCATTTGTGCTCGTGTCGACTACATACAGCAATCCGCTGTTCTGCGCCCCGGCGGAAGCCTCCTCACTCCCGCCGTGGTGGGCCGCGTGCTCGTCCGCTGAGACCCCCGCTGGACGCTCGACTGCCTCCGCAGGTTCCCGAGGGGTGAGGCTACCGGCGACCAGATACAGGCCATCCGGCGTCAATGCCGAGCCGTGCGTATTGACAGTGCCCGTGATCGTGGCAGTTCTCTGATTGTGCTCCAGATCGATGACGGCTACGGCGTCTGCCGAACCCATAGGCACGAAGGCCTGATTGCCGGCTGCCAGAGCCGATGCGCCCATCGCGGCACCCGCCACGATCGTGCCAAGCCACAGTTTGGTTAATTGTCGGTTCATGCTTTCACTCCTGAGGTGGTAGGCGCTGTGCCCTGCTAACCCGTACCGGGCGCCGACCGCGTGACGTCCAGACCTTGGCAAACCGCCTGGCGGCTCGAAGCTCGTCAACGGTCAGTTCTTGCTGATCTCACATAATTCCATCGGCGCGTTGCTCCTCTTCGAGCTTATTCGGCAAATAGCAACGGCCGTCTGTCTACTCTCGCTGGGAGAGAGTGCTAGGTTTACGGTACCTGGGATTCCTCCAGGTAGCGGAAGAAGTCCGAATCGGCGCTCAGCATGATGGTGCTGTTGCTTCCTAGCGCCCGGTAGCTTTCCAGCGTGCGAAAAAACGAGTAGAACTCCGGATCGGCACCAAAGGCTTCGCCGTAGATGCCGGTGGCCTCGGCGTCGGCTTTGCCCCGAATTTCCTCGGCTTTGCGAGCCGCCTCGGAGCGAATGCGCTGAAGATCGCGTTCCATGTTACCCAGGATTTCCTGGCTGCGGCCCATGCCTTCGGAGCGGAATCGCTCGGCGATCGACTGACGCTCGGCAATCATCCGGCTTTCGACCTGCTTTCGCACCGAGTCGATGTAGTTGACCCGCTTGATGCGCACGTCGTCGAGCTCGATACCTAGCCGTGGCATGGAATCCCGAGCGCGGGCGAGAATTTCCTGTTCCAGCCGTTCGCGTCCCAGCTTGGGCTGCTTCTCCAGGTTCACGTCCGAGCGCTCGGCCAGCGCGGGGTCATCGAGTGTGTCGACATCCACGGTCCAGTCCTTGGAGCGCACGATTTCCTCGAGTTCGGTCGACGAGACCATGTCACGCACCACCGAGTCCACGATGTCGTCGAGCCGGGTCCGTGCACCGGCCTCGTCGCGCACGCTGGTCAAAAACAACAGCGGATCGGCGATCCGCCAGCGCGCCGTGGTATCGACCAGGATGAACTCGCGGCCAAGCGTCGGAATCTGCGTAACGTCGCCGTCCCAGACCAGCAGACGCTTGTCGAAATAGCGTACCTGCTGCCACGGCAGCTTGACCTTCAGCCCGGGCTCGCTGATCACGCCGCCGATGGGCTCGCCGAACTGGACGATGATGGCCTGCTTGGCTTCATCGACGGTATAAAACACGAAGCTTCCGACTGCGATCAGCACGACCGCAACGAGTGCGATGAGTATCGATTTCATTTGTCATCTCCAGCGTTGCCGGCGCGGCGGTTGACGTCGAGCAACGGCAGCGGGCTCATCTGGCTGCCCTGGATGACCAGCACCTGGCCGATGTCGGGCAGCACCTCGTTGATGGTTTCCAGGTACAGCCGGGAACGGGTCACTTCGGGGGCCTGCAGGTACTCGGCGAGCACCGCGGAAAAGCGCGCGCTTTCGCCCAGCGCCCGGTTGACGCGCTCGGTGGCATAGCCCTCGGCTTCGGCAACGGTACGCAGGGCCGCGCCCTCGGCGTTGGGAATTTCCTGATTGACGCGCTTCTGCGCCTCGTTGATCGTGCGTTCGCGCTCCTGGCGCGCCTCGTTGACCTCGTTGAACGCCGGCTGCACCGCCGGCGGCGGCACCACGTCCTGCATCTCCACGGTATTGATCCGGATACCGGCGTTGTAGCCGTCCATGATCTCCTGGATCTCGCCGCCCGCCTTCTGCTGGATTTCGACGCGGCCGACCGTGAGCACCTCGGAGCCAAGCATGTTGCCGACAATGCGGCGCATCACGGATTCGGATATATCACGCAGCGTGCGCGTCGACTCGCGCATCTCGTACAGGAACTCGATTGGGTCGGCGATGCGATACTGGACCACCCATTCGACATCGATCATGTTCAGGTCGCCGGTAAGCATCAGCGACTCGTCTTCGAATTGCTGACCGCTGTAGTTAGTGCTATCGCCGGCGCGAGTGCCCTGAGTGCGGAAACCGAATTCCTGCTTGAGCACCCGCTCGGTGGCCACGCGCTGCACCTGATCGATGCCGAACGGGATCTTGAAGTGCAGCCCCGGGTCGGTGATGCCGATAACCGCGCCGAAACGCTTGACCACGGCCCGCTCTTCGGGCTGAACGGTATAGAACGCGCTGAGCGCGCCCCAGATCATCAGCGCCAATATGGCGACGCCAATGATGCCCTTGCTACCGAAAGGCACGCCGCTCACGCCGCTGCTGACCCTGTTGAACAACTCGGCCAGGTCCGGCGGACCTTGCCGGTCGCGACCGTTTGAGCCTGCGGATTGAATCATGTCTTGCTCCGTTGAACCCGAGCGCACCAGCCTGACTGTTCCGCCCGACCGGAACCGTTACAGTTTGGGCGCACAAGTTCGACCCCATTGATTTCCAATGATGTCAGTTGGTTATTGGTCGATCAGGATGGCTTGGCTCATGTTGCTTTTAGGGCACAATCGATTTTTCTGTGACCGGGCCGTCGGCCGGCGTTATCGCATCGCATCATCACTGCTGCCAACCGCCGATAGGCCAGGCCCCGGCAATCGCATCAGCGATTGCCGGGAACCGCAATCCAGAACGGAAAACTGCCGTCGACGGGCTGGTGGCGCACCACCTCGAGCGACTGCATGTCGACCACCGCAACGGCGTCCTCGCCGGTGACCGCGACATAGAGATACCGCCCGTCAGCACTGGCGCGCACCCCATGGGGCCCGTTGCCAACCTCGACTCGCGCGGCGATCTCGCGGTCTTCGGCGTCGATGAGGGTAACCTTTGAACCAGCGATGGCGCTCGTGGCCACATACTCGCCGCCGGGGATCACGTCGATCCCGCCATGGGCATCACCGACCTCGAAAGTCTGGACCATTTCCTTCGTTTTCAGGTCGAGCACGCCGACCCGACCAACAAAGTCCCGGATCCACAGGTACCGGCCGTCCTCGCTGAAGTCGAGATTGTGCGGCGTATCCAGTCCCGGCGTCGCAATCGTGCGCCGCTTTTCCAGTGTTTGCATATCGACCATGGCAATCGCGCCTTCCCCTTGCAGGGTCACATAGGCAAGCTCGCCGTCGGCGCTGAAACGTATGTTATGGGGCGTGTCACCGACACGAATGGTCTTCGCCACTTGCTGTGTGGACAGATCAATCACGACGATGGTGCCCTGTTTCGCGGCAACCGCCACCCCGTAGCGGTCATCCGGGGAGATCTTCACCCCCTGGGCGAGCTCGCCGATCTCGATACGGGTGCTCAGTTCGCCGCTCTGTGTGTCGATAAGATAAGCCTTGCCGGTTTTCAGCCCGGAGACCAGCAACCATCGGCCGTCCGAACTCAGCGCATCGTAGTGCGCGCCTTCGATGCCTGACCAGGTCTCGCCGGACGGCAACACCTCGACTCGACCGCTGCTCTGAATGGCAACGTAGATCGGCTCGGGCATCACGGTTTCGAGCGCCACTTTCGCACCCTGCGGCTTAGCGGCCCCGCTCGCATCCGCCGCGGGCGCAACCCAACCGGTTACAGGTATCAAGCCGGCCGATAACAAAAGAATCGATAAATAGCGCATTCGGTATCTCCTTATCGGCACTTAATTTTGGCCAAAACAACAGATCGTCGCCCGGTCCTGCTTCCACGTAGATGCACGGTAGTGAAACCAGCATTCCAAACGTACGGCCGGCGCAAACGGAACCTCCGACGGACGGCTGAACACCGGTGGCTGCGACTCAAGGCAACAAAACCGCCGATCCCAGCGCTGCCAGCAGCGGCTGGGCGAGCATGCCAACCAGCACGGTAAGCAGACCGGCCGCGAGCATGGCCACGGCCGCCGATACACCGAGCGTATGGACCGGTGCCTCGGCGTCGTCGAAATACATCGGGCCCAGCACGCGCAGATAGTAGAACAGCGAGATCACCGTATTGATCACGGCGACCACGGCCAGCCAGGCGTAGCCGGCGTCGATGGCGGCGACGAACAGCATCAGCTTGCCGACGAAGCCGGCGAGCGGCGGAATACCGACGAGCGACAGAAAAGCGATTACCAGTACGGCCGCGGCCAGCGGTCGCGACGCCGAGAGGCCTGCGTAGTGGGCCAGGTCGGTGCGCCCGCGCAGCCAGGTAATCATGGCGAAGGCAGCCAGGTTGGCGACGGCGTAGCCGGCCAGAAAGAACAGCAGGGCCGGCAGGGCCTGAGCGCTAAGCCCGACGACGGTGATCGCCATGAGCGCATAGCCGGACTGGGAGACGGACGACCAGCCGATCAGGCGGCGCACATCGGTCTGGGCCAGCGCGCCCAGGTTGCCGAGCGTCATCGTCGCCACCGACAGCACGGCGAGAATCGGCCGCCAGGCGATCATGTCGGCGGGAAAGATCTCCAACAGCCGAATCAGCGCGACGCCGGCGCCGATCTTGGGCACGACCGTGAGGAAGGCCGCGGCCGGCGCCGGGGCGCCCTCGGCGACATCGGGCAGCCAGGCGTGTGCGGGCACCGCGCCGAGCTTGAAGGCGATGCCGATCACGACCAGGGTCAACGCTAGTAACGTCATCGCCTGACCCGGCGCGCCGTCGAGCGCCGCGGCCAGCACCGCGTAGTCGGTGGTACCAAACAGGCCGAACAGCAGGGTAACGCCGATCACCAGCAATGCGTTGGTGAGCGCGCCGATGAGAAAGTACTTCATGCCGGCCTCGACCGACAGCGCCCAGTCGCGGTGATAGGCCGCCAGCACGTAGCCGGTCACCGACGACAACAGCACGCCCATGACGAGCTGCAGCATGTCCATGGCCCCGGCGAGTAGCAGCACGCCGAGCGTGGACAGCAGCAGCATGGCGTAGTACTCGCCGTGGCGCCGATCGCGCGCGAACCAGGCCGGGGCGAGCAGCACGCACACCGCGGCCGCGACGAGGATCAGCAATCGCCCCCAGATAGCCGCGCCGTCCAGCGCCCAGACCCCGGAAAAGGCCGACTGCGGCGGCCCGCCGAGCTGGGCGATCGCGAGTACCGTGGCCACGGTGAGGCCGATCAGCGCCAGCGGCGCGCCCAGCCACTGCAGACGCTGGGGCACGAAGGCGGCGGTCAGCAGCGTGACCACCGCCGTGACCAGGACCGCGATCTCCGGTAGAACGGGAACCGGCGACAACTCAGCGCCCTCCGACCAGGACGGTACTCGCGCTGTTGATCAGTTCCAGCAGCCACATCGGATAGACGCCGATCACCACCACCAGTACCAGCAGCGCCAGCAGGATCACGCCCTCGACCGCGTGCAGATCGGTAAAGCCGGCCAGCTTGTCCGGCAGCTCGCCAAAGAACAGTTGCTGGATCATCTTCAGGAACAGCACGGCGGTGATCAGGATGCCCAGCAGGCCGATCGCGGCCAGCCAGGGATAGATCGCGAAGGTGCCGACAAAAATCTGGAACTCGGCCACAAAGCCGGCCAGGCCCGGCAGGCCGAGACTGGCGAACGCCGCCACGATCATCGCCCCGGTCAGGCGCGGCGCGGGCTGCGCCAGGCCGCCGTAGTAATCGATCGCATAGTTCTGAGTGCGCTGCCAGAAGGATCCGGTGATCAGAAACAGCGAACCGGTGATCAGGCCGTGGGCGACCATCTCGACCGTCGCACCCGTGAGCGCGAGTGCCCGCGCGGCCTCCTCGCCGTCGACCAGCGCGCCGGCCGCGGCGATACCCAGCACCGCATAGCCCATATGATTGATCGAGGTGTAGGCGATCAGACGCTTGAAATCCTTTTGCGCGAGCGCGACCAGCGCCCCCCAGAGGATGGAGATGACCGCCAGCACGCCGAGCCACAGCGCGTAGCGGCCGAAGGTCGCCGTCATCATCGAATACGGGATCCGGATGAGCCCGTAGGTCCCCATCTTCAGCAGCACGCCGGCGAGGATGGCCGAGGCCGGCGCCGGGGCGTTGACGTGGGCCGGCGGCAGCCAGGTATGCACCGGGAACAGCGGCGTCTTGATGGCGAAGGCGATCACGAAACCGAGTAGAATCAGGCCCGCGCGCAGGTCCATGCCGGCCACCGGCTGGGCCGCGATCAGCTCGCGCATATCAAACGTATGCGGCTGGATGGTCAGATACAGCGCGATGATGGCCAACAGCAGCGGCAGCGAACCGGCCAGGGTATAGATAAAGAACTTGAGCGCGGCGCGATGCGCATCGCCGTGGCCCCAGCGCCCGATCAGAAAATACATGCCGACCAGGCTGAGGTCGAAGAAGACATAGAACAGCAGCAGATCGAGGGTCAGAAACAGCCCCAGCGATGCCCCCATGAGGAACAAAAACCAGGCGTAGTACGCCCGCGCCCGGCCCTGGGTATCGGCCGGCCAGGCGATGGCGGCGACAAACAGCAGCGCGCTCATGAGAACGATGGACAGCGCTATGCCGTCCACGCCCAGCCGCCAGGCCACGCCCAGCGCCGGAATCCACGGCACCTCGACCACCGATTGAAAGGCCGGCGCACCGCTGCCCGTGTCGAAGCCGATCCAGACCGCGATCAAGGCCAGCAGCGGCAAGATCGCGACCGCTGTAGCGAACCGCCGCGCTTTCTCGGCGGTGACGCCGGGCCACAGCACCAGCGCGAGGGCGCCGAACAAAGGAACGAGAACCGCCAGTGTCAGCATGTCAGAGCCACCACAATGCAAGAATGAAAAGAACAACAAGGCCGACCGCGATCAGCGCGTAGTAGTGATGCGACAGGCCGGTCTGCAGACGCCGGGTGTCGACCCCGCCGACGGCCACCAGGCGCGCCGAGCCTTCGGCCAGGCCGTCGGCCAGCCATTCGCCCGTGCGCCCGCCGAGATCGGCCAGCCACAGGCCGGTGGTCGCAACACTGCGTGGCAGGGCATCGGCGGCCGCTTCGCCGTAACCGGCCAGCCTTACGCTGAGTTTCTGCACCAGCGCAGCCGCCAGCCAGGGCAGGCGGTCGACGCCGTGATCGTCGTATCGGGCGAGCCGGTGAGACAGCCCCATCACGGGCTGGATGACAACGACGCGTATCGCTGTCGGCAAGCCGAGCCAATCGGCGGTACCGGCCGCCCCCGGTTTCTCGGCAAGCCAGTCGGGGCGCGCAGCGAGCAGCCGCCCCACATACAAGCCCAGCGCCAGCACGAGCAGCGAGGCGATCCATTCCCAGGGCGGCGCCGCGGGCAGCGACAGGCCGAGCGTCGTGTCCAGCACGCGTTCACTGGCCGGCAGCCACAGCAGCGACAGCACCGCGGTCATGGCCACCAGCAGCGCGATTGCGCCCGTTTGCCAGCGCGTGTCCGCACCTTGCGCGTCTTGCGACCAGCCAAAGGCCAGCAACTGAAACCGCACCGCGTAGGCAGCGCTGAAGCCGCCGGCGAGCATCACCGCGACCGCCAGCAACGGATGAATATGGCCAGCGGCACTGACGATGGCTTCCTTGGTCCAGGCCGCCCCCAGCGGCGGCACGCCGGCCAGCGCCAGCGCGGCAATGGCGGTGAGGCCGGCGAGCACCGGCAGGGCACGCCCCACGCGCATCTCGGCCAGTTGATAGGTCCCGGCGCGCTCACCGGCGCTGCCGGCGGCCAGAAACAGCGGCGCCTTGAACGCGGCGTGGGCCACCAGATGGGCGAGCGCGATGAGCGGATAGCCAGCGCCGACAGCGATGAACATCAGCCCGAACTGGGCCGAGGTCGAGGCCGCCAGCAGTTTCTTGGCGTGATCCTGCAGCATGGCGGCAAGCCCGCCGGCCAGCGCTGTTATCAGACCAATCGTCAACACCGCCGGGCCAAACCAGCCCACGACCGAAAGCTGCGGCTGCAATCGCAACAACAGATAAGCGCCGGCGGCCACCATGGTCGCCGCATGCAGCAGCGCGGAAACCGAACTCGGCCCGGCCATGGCCCGAAACAGCCAGGGCGCGAACGGCACCTGGCCCGACTTGGCCGCCGCCGAGACCACAACGCCGACGGTGAGCACCTGCAACAGCACGCCGTCGAGCGCGCCGAGATCGGCGAAGGCCAGTGAGCCGGTGCCCGCGAACGCCGCCATGGCGGCAATGAACAGCCCCAGATCGCCCAGCCGCGTGGTGATGAAGGCATAAAGGCCGCTCTGCGGGTTGGCCGCGTCGCGCCACTGGTGGCCGATCAGCGCCCAGGAGCAGGCGCCCACCAGCTCCCAGCCGATGAGCAGGGTCAGCCAGTCGCCGGCGATGACGAGCAGCTCCATGGCACCGACGAAGGCCAGCAGCAGCGCGAGCAGCCGGGCCAGCCCCTGACTTGCCTCATGGACACCTGCATAGAGGACGATTGGCAGCGCCACCGCCGGCACCAGCACGGCCATCACGGCGGCGACCGGGGGCAGCCCGGCCTGTAACTGCAGGGCCGGGCTCCAGACGAGCGTGGCCTGCCAGTCGCCCGCCACGGCCGTTATCGCCAGCAGCAGCGTCACCGCCATCGCCGCGACGGCGGCCCCCGTCAGCGTGCCCCGCCGTTCGGGCGCAGCCAGGAACAGGCCGAGCCCGGCCAGCAGCGGAATGACTGGCAACCCCCAGAGCATCAGTGCTTCATCGTCGGCAGGCCTTCGGTGACGTCAGCCTGGCGCTTGCGGTAAACGGCGGCGACCAGCGCGAAGCCGATCGACATCTCGATCGCCATCACGGCCATGACCACGATCGCCAGCAACTGGCCTTCGGGCACGCCGGCCGCCGTGCGGGACCAGAAGCCAACCACCGCCAGCAGCGTGCCGTTGAGCATCAGTTCCAGGCCCATCATCAGCATGACGAACGACTGCTGCGACAGCGCGCCGTACACACCGATGCCGATCAGCGCGCTAGCCACGATCATGATTGCCTCAATGCTCATGATGGCCGCCCTCGCTATCACAGTGCTCATGGCCATGCTCATGGCCGTGGCCGTGGCCATGGCCATGGCCATGGTCGTGATTGTGGCCATGGCCGTGATGATGGTGATGATGGCCGCCGCCCGCCTCGGGCACGCGGCCCGCGGGCTCGCCGCCGGGTACGAGCGGCGGCGGCTGCGAGCCAGTGTCGGCTGCACCAAAACGCCCGCTGCGGCTGGACAAGATCACCGAGCCGACCATGGTCGCCAGCAGGGTCACGCCGGCCGATTCGAAGATCAGCATCGAATCGCCGAGCAGCTCGATGCCAAGATCGCGGATCACCGGCTTGCCGGCGGCCACTGGATCGGCCGGAAACTCGGTCACGAGCGTGAGGGCGGCCAGACCGACGAAGGCCACGCCACCCGCGGCCAGCGAAAAACGATGCTGATGGACCATCATCATGGGATTGAGCCCGGCCGGGTTCATCATGAACATGACCATGAACAGGGCCATGACCATCATCTCCACCGCCATCATGAACACCGTCGCCACGCCCAGATAAGGCGCGGCGAGCAACAGCATGGTCAGGCCGACCGCGATGAAGGACAGCAACAGCAAAAACGAGGCGCGCACCATGGAATCGGTGGCGAACACTCGCCAGCCGCTGATGATCGCGATCGCCGACAGCGCGTAGAAGGCGAGATCGATACCGCTCATGCCAGCGCCTCCAGCCCGGCGAGAATCAGATCGACAAAGGCCAGCGGCATGAGCACGATCCACAGCAGCGTGAGCATGCGCGACGGCGACAGCCGGGCGAAGGCGTGGCTCAGGGCCACTAGGAGCACCAGCAGCGCAGCGGTCTTGAGTACGAGCCACACCGGACCCGGCAGCCACGGGCCGAGATACCCGCCCAGAAAAGCACTGCTCGCCATGGCCGCGAAGGCCACGAGCATGGCCAGCCGTGCCCCCTCCCAGACCAGACGCGATGCGCCGGAGACCTCGACGCTCGTGCCGCCGGCCAGATCGCTGGCATCGGCGTAGTTGAACGGCCCGCGCAGGGTCAGAGACAGCCCCAGCAACAAAAACAGCGGCAATCCCAGCGGCTGACGCAACACATTCCACACCCCGCGCTGGGACTCGACCACCGCGGGCACCGACAACGACTCGGCCGGCAGCGCCGCGGCGATGAGCACAAACATGCTCAGTAGCATCACCGGCAGGCCGATGGCGACATAGCGATAGGCGCCGATCATCGCGAGCTGGGAGTTAGCCGACCAGCCGTGCAGGAATACGACCACCACGGTCAGCGCCTCGACGGCGCCCCACAGCACGATGCCGACCTCATAATCGAACAACACCGCGTCGGGCGCGAACGGCACCACCGCCAGGCCGACGCCGGCCAGGGCCAGATACAGCGCGGGGGCGAGCTTCCAGTTCAAAAGATCCGGGCGCTCGGTCTCATTCTGTTGCTGGATGAGCAAGGCGGCCGCGCGCTGCAGCGGCCGCACCGCGACCCGACCCAGCGGCCTTCCGGCCATCCAGCCGGTGACCAGTTCGTCGAGTGTTGCGACCCACCAGGCGCCGAACCCGAGCAGCACGAGGACACCGAGGAATGTGGCCAGATCGATCATTGGCCGCCTGCCTCGCCTGTGGTGTCGCCGTCATCGTTTCCTTCGGCGACGGGTAGCATCCGAACCAGCGCCGCGCGGTCGAAGCTTGCCAGCAGTAACAGCGTCTGGCCCCATTCCAGCCCCGGCAGTCGTTGCGCAAGATCGGGCGCAGCGGCGGGCTCGGGTTCATCGCGCGAGACGCGACCGCAGGGGCCTTCCAGCGACGTGCCCTGGATCGTTGCATCGCCGGCGGCACGGATCAGAGCCATGGACTGCGCTGCCTCGGCCAGCCACTGATCGACCCGGGCCCGCGCCGTGCCTGCGTCCCGGACCACGGGCTCGAAGCCCACTGCCTGGTAGGACGCCTGATCCACCCGCGCGTCGGCGGGTTCGCCGGCGGCGCGCTGGACGACGCCACCGAGCGCGGCCGCCTCGGCTGCCGTCAGGCGCCCGAGTCCCATCGGGATCGCGCGCAGGGCGCCGCTGCGCCGCAGCCTCCGATATAGCCCGGCGATGTCGGCGCTCTTTCCCGCCTCGACGGCATGCGCCATGCGCCGACAGCGCTCGGCTCCGGACAGTAACTGCAGCAGGGTTAGCACCTGCGCCACGCAGCGTAGGTGATGTCCGGCGCGCAGGCGTTCCAGCGTGGCGATCGCCACCGGTTGGGTGAGCGCGCGCCGAAAGGACTCGAGCAGCGCAGCATCCGGCTCGTAAGGTGGCCGAATCACGGTCGCGGATTGAACCACATCGCCCTGCAGCGTGAGTTCGAGCACCAGCCCAGACGGCAACAGCGGCAGATACGGCCCGAAGCGCGCGGTATAGGGATCCAGGTTCAGGCCATCGCGAATATCCGGCTGGGGCGGCATGGGCATGGGCCGACCGTAAGGCGTGCCGCCCATCATTCCTTTGCCGCCCTGGCCGTGGTCGCCAAGGCCGCGCCACGGCGCCGGCGGCTCGTCGGCCAGCAGATGCGCCTCCGAATCGCGCGCCCCGGCCAGCAGCTCCCGGTAAAGCGTCTGCATAGCCGCTACCGGATCGGCATCCGCGGCCAGGCTGTGCGCCTCCGGCAGATCGAGTCCCGTGTCCGCGCCCCAGCATAGCGTGGCCCGCGGGTGCGGGAGCTGGTCGTGGACGCGCTGCAGTGCCTCGCGATCCGCCGCGCGGATTCGCCCGACGACCAGCAGGATGCTCGCGTGCCGCGGGCTGGCCACCCAGTCGATATTCGGAGACAGCGCAAAATCCTCGATTCGTTCGCGCCCGCCCTCGCCTTCGGCGACGAACAACGGCACGGGTGCGGCGGCCGCCAGTTTGCGAAGCGCGCTCATTGCCACCGAAATATGCCCTCGCGCCAGCCATAGATGATGCCGATCGACAGGATCGCCAGGAACATGCCCATCTCCATGATCGCCTTGACCCCCTCGGCGACATACACCACCGCCCACGGGTACATGAACATCATTTCCATCTCAAAGGCGATGAACAGCAGGGTCATGGAGTAGAAGCGCACGTGGTAGCGCTGCCAGGCATGGGTGCCCGGTTCGTGACCGCCCAGTACCGGTGTTTTCTGTGGCTCGGTCACACCGGGCAGACCCGCTGGCTGTGCCAGCCGTTGCAAAGCGAGCGCACAGCCAGCCAGAAACAGGAACACAACGCTGAGCAGAAATAGATCAATCAACGGCTTGTCTCCTCTTTCGCCGTGGCGCGCACACGCGCCCGGGACCGCCAACGCCCCGCTGCGACCACTCATGCCCGCCCTACAGCCGAATACAACCGATCCTTCGGGCAGATGAAGAATCCAGCGGCAGACAAGCGATCCGTCCGCATAACGCGGCGGCCCTCACCAAGCGCTGGATCGATTTCCTACGGTGCTAGAAACAGAATGGACAGAACGTCTTTATGTTGTCAAATAGCTGCGTTCTGAATGAGACCGCTCAGACCGTTCAAGGCATGACACAATGATCGCGATGCTGACATTTTTATATTGTGATACAGATACATATAGGTTCGTTATTGTGACAGATACGGATTTTACCGCGTATATGTAGCCGCTAACCCTAGACTACGGTTCAGGGTTCGAACTTTGCGCTTTTTTGAAGACACTCGCCACAAAGTCAATGCGGAGCGTTTTGTCCAGTATCGACTACGCCGCTCGACAGCGTCGACGGCGGCAAACAAAGCCCTGAGTCATTGCATGCCTGTATGCGCGCCCGCGCTTTCAAGGGCCTGTCGTGGTCCGATGCGGCCAGATTCGTGATCAGCTCCAGCCGTCCGGAATACACCTGGATCGGTTCACCGAGACCGACATCGATTTGCTCGCCTGTCGGATAACTCATATTCGCCGGTACTCGAACGCCGTTGTCCATGAGTTCGGCTTCAGTGGGAATAAGAAAGTCGAGTGAAGCCGGGTTGGCGTTGATGTGCCACGGCGGCTCTATCGCCAACTCGATTCGAACGATATCGCCGTGTCGGGATGCGTTGAGCTCGACATGGTCCGAACTCGACATCTGCCGCGTCTGCGCCGAACTGCCGGGCTCGGCCTGCTGGGTCTGCGCCTCGGATTGCGAGTAGAGCGCCACGATATCCGCGCTCGAGTCACTCGTCGTCGACGCCGACCGGTCACCTGCTGTCTGGGCGTTGCGCATATCGCCCGGCGCTGGCCACTGCCAGAACAGGAAAATGCCGCCCACGACTGCCGCGCTTGCCAAGGGCGCAAGCCAGCGGATCACGATGTTTTTAATCATTGCCACGCGTTGCCTCCGCGCTGGTTTCTATCGCCGTTTTCAACGTACCGACGGTGAATAGATCGGGTAAGCGCTGGTGGATGGCGCCGTCGGGCTTCAGCACCACGGCAAACGGCAGGCCGGCACCGCCGAACGAGCGCAGATAGGCGTCAAGCTTCGCGTCCGGCCGAGTCAGATCGGCGCGCAGGACACGCATGTTTGTCGCTTCGACGACGTGCGCAATCGCTTCATCGGCATAAACGGTCTGCTCCAGAACCTTGCAGTTGATGCACCAGTCGGCGGTAAATTCGATCAGCACCGGGCGATTGGCAGCTCGGGCAGACGCCAGCGCTGGCTCGGTCAGCGGCTGCCAGGACAGGTCATGTGCCGCGGCGCCGTTGCGGTTGAGGCCAATCGCGACGGTGCTCACGGCAACCAGCGCCAGCACCACCGCCGGAACCAGCCGGGCACCGACCCCGGGGCCGACAGCGAATGCACGAAACAGCCAGAACGTCAGCGCGCCGAGCCAGACGGCCCACAATAGCGTGGCGAAGCGTTCTCCCAGCACGGTAGTCGCAAAGAAGGTCGCACCCGCCAATAGCGCCAGACCCATGACCTGTTGCACGCGTTGCAGCCAGGGCCCGCTGCGCGGTATACGCGAGAGCAACCCGGGCCGGGCCAGCAGAATCAGATACGGCAAGGCCAAGCCAATACCCACCGCAATGAACAACATAAAGATGGTGCTCGGCGTCTGGGTAAGAGCAAATGCCATGACGCCACCGAGAAAAGGCCCGGTACAGGGTGTCGACAGGACTGCCGCCAGCAAGCCGGCCAGATAAGGCTCGGCGTAGCCGCTCGCTTGGATCCGGTAAACCCATTGCGGCGGTTGGACACCGCCTCCGGCGAGACTGTAAACGCCAAGGCCGGCCAGCAGCAGCGCCAATGCGGCCCGGAACCAGGCTGCCTGGAACAGGCTGCCCCAGGTCCAGTTCAATGTCGCCGTAGCTACCGCGAGCGCACCGAAAAAAGTGAGTGTACCCGCCAGCAGTGCGACGGCCGCGATCAGTCGTTGTCGCCGGCCGTTGCCGACGGCCTGCGCGATGGTGCGCAACTTGATCGGCAATGCGGGCAATACGCAGGGGGTCAGGTTGAGCAAAGCCCCGGCCGCCATCGCCAATGCCAGGTTCGTCCAGATCGTCATGGCGTCGAGTCGCCTTTGCGGTTGACGGTACCCACTGCGACCAACGCTGCGCAGAGGGCCAACGTGCTGATAGTCATTGTCATCGTGGCATAC
The DNA here is from genome assembly GCF_040361255.1 of Salinisphaera sp. T5B8. Lineage (NCBI taxonomy): Bacteria > Pseudomonadati > Pseudomonadota > Gammaproteobacteria > Salinisphaerales > Salinisphaeraceae > Salinisphaera > Salinisphaera sp. T5B8. The sequence continues at coordinate 16,685 of NZ_APNG01000034.1, forward strand.
CCAAGCGATCAGGCTCCTTTTTAGGCCTAAGCGGGCGCACGAGCACACCGAATGGTCATGAGCCCCCACCGCCAGTTGATCTTGTAGGTGTCGATAGCCTCCACGGCAAAACCGGCCCGTTCGAGCAACCGCCTGCAGTCACGCGCCCGGTAGATCCGGGCGTGCGCACGGCCGAGCAGGCGCTGATATTGCTCGAACAATCGGCATGCCCAGTAATCGCCGCACCAGTCCGTGATAACGAGTCGCCCGCCGGGCTGCAAAACGCGCCGTATTTCGCCTAACGCGTCAACAGGCCGGTCGATAAAATGAAACATGTTGCAGGACACCACGATATCGAACTGCGAATCGTCGAACGGCAGTTGTTCGGCCCAGCCCGGACGCAACGCAACGGCTGACGGCAGTTTACGACGCGCGGACGCCAGCATCTCAGGCACAGGATCCACACCAGCCAATTGGGCGGCAGGTTGCGTCGCGGCCAGGCGTTCCAGCAACGCGCCGGTGCCACAGCCGACATCGAGCAACCGATCCTCGCGATGTACCGACAGTCGTGCGATCGTCTCGCGCGTGGTCGCTTCGATATAGAACGCCCACTTGCGGTCATACGCGTTCGCGAGTCGCTTGTATTCCTTGACGACCCGGTTTTGTGTCTTCATTGCCGATCGACAATCGTGTCTTTTTCGCGTGCCAGTCTGCGGCCGATCATGCGCGCACGCGGTAATAGCGCATCATGCCGTTGTCCTCGTGCTCCATGGTGTGGCAGTGGTAGAGATAGAGCCCCTCGAAATCGGTGAACGTCAGCGCGATACGCACCCGTTCGCCCGGCAGCACCAGCACCGTGTCCAGCAGACCGGCATCGACGAGTCCCGAGTCCAGGCCCGACCAGCCGCGCCGGTCGTTCATACGCCGGCGCTCCACCACCGCGAACTGCAGGCCGTGCACGTGCATCGGGTGCGGCATCATGGTGTCATTGACGAATTCCCAGATTTCGGTTTGGCCCAACCGAACGACTTCGTCGTCGGCCACGGTCGCGCCTTCGAATTGGCGCCCGTTGATGAAAAAACCACGCATCATGCGCATGCCGAGCTCGAACCGGCGTATTGGCGTGTCAGACGTTACCGCTGGCAACACAGGCGTCGAATCCAGATCCGGCGGCAGTGGCCGCCCGTCGCGTACACGATCGGTTACGCGCAGGCCCAGCAGATCGAATCGCGCGCCTGCCGGCAACGCTGATCGGCCCATCATGGCGCCCATACCGCCCATCATCCCGGTCTGGTAGGCGTCGCTGATAAGGCGTAGCCGCTCACCGACCTGCGCTCCAGACAAGTCGAGCCACACATCCACGCGCTGGGCCGGCGCCAGGGTCACATACGCCAGCCGCTGCGGTTTAGCCAGCAGTCCGCCGTCGGTCCCGATCACCGTCACCGGCCGGCCGTCGCTCCAGGCCAGCTTGTAGATACGGGCATTGGACCCGTTGAGAATCCGCAGGCGATAAGGGCGAGTGGCGACGTCGCGGGTTCGCGGCGGACGGCCGTTGACCAGGACGCGATCACCGAAAAATCCCCGCATTCGGGCCATCATCGCCCCCATGCCGTCCATATAGCGCAACGCATTATCGCCGGCGAAACTGCGATCCTGCAGGATCAGGATCAGTTCCTGCTCGCCGCCGGGCAGTGCGAGCCCGCGTTCGATATCGTCCTCGATCACCAGCGGGCCGGCCAGCCCGGCATAGCTCTGAAAACCGACGCGGCCACCGTCCGGGCCGTGAGGGTGCGGGTGATACCAGTACAGCCCCGCGCGGTCGCGCACGTCGAAGGTGACGGCCATATCCTCGCCCGGCTTGATCGGCAGGCGCGGCTGGCCGTCGACATCGGGCGGCACGTGCAAGCCGTGCCAGTGGACCGTGGTGTCCTCGGGCAACCGGTTTTCCAGCGTTGCACGCACGCGCTGTCCCCGACTTAGTCGAATCAGCGGTCCCGGGTAGCTGTTGTTGATCGAAGACAGCGTATTCGCAGGCCCATCGACCAACGTGGCGTCATAACGCCAGACCTCGCTCGGCGTGCCCGGCAGTAACGGCACCGTATCGCGCCGGGCACGCAGTCGAAAATCGACGTCGACTTCACCATTGTCAGCACCGTGCGCCGGTGCCACGCCGCTGCCACTGTCTGCTGACCCCTCGTTTGTGCAGGCGCTGAGCAGAATCGACGGCGATACGGCAGCCAGCCCTGCCACACCGCCGATTCCACCCAGCAGGCTTCGGCGCTTTTGATCAATGTGCGTCACACCGCCCCCGCTACAAGAGATCTGCCTGAGGTGAGTACGGCTCACCGCACATCACCACGCAGGTACTTGATCAGCGATAAAACGCCGAGCACCAGCAGGGCAATGATCAGCAACGCGAACAGCATGCAGGCGAACATCATCGAGCCGCCCATCATGCCGCCCTGCATCATCCAGCCATCCATCATGCCGGCGTTACCCATATTGCCGGGCCCCTGCTGCGCATGGGCCGTGGCGGGCAATCCCGCAAGCAGCAGCCATGCGATGGTTTCGAGATATCTCATGATTCAGCTCGTCTTTAATCGAAAGAAACAAACAGGCGAAAGCGCAATAAAACGCGATGCACGCACGTCAGTACGTGGCATAGATTTCGCCGGCCAGCGTCCGGATAGCAAAGGGTTCTTTTTGCTGACCTGGCATACCGGGAGAGCCTGTCGGCATACCCGGCAGCGAGATACCGCGTATGTCCGGCCGTTCGCGCAGCAACTGGGCGATAACCGGCTCGGGTATATGTCCGACCACAACGTAGTCACCGATCAGGCTGGTATGACAGGACGACAACTGGCGTCGCACCGCGTGTTGTCGGTTCACGCTCGCCAAGGCTGCGTTTTCCACGATCTTGACGTCGTAGCCTTTTTCATTGAGATGCTCGGCATATTGCTCGCAGCACATGCAGCCGGGGTTGTGGTACAGCGTGGCTTGTAAAGGCGTGGCCGCGACCGGACCGGCCGACACAAAAAACAGGAACAAGGACACGAGCGACAGGCGCACTGCGTCCGTAAGGTGTAGATATTTCATCCGAGGAGACTCCACGTGATCTTTAAAGAGATTCCGGCAAGCCTTGGGGGCACACGACAAATGGGGTCGCGAGACAGCCCAGGTCACCAGCCTGTGGGCTGGCCTGAACATCGTCAGTCCGGATTCAAGACGCGCTCACGCGTCGATCAGATCAAACGCGGATTACACGTGGAGGGAAGGGATCGGGCCCCGTCAGGCGCCGACCTGGATGATCCGCCACGTAGAACACGGGCGTCATACCATGCACAGGCGCCAGATCGAGCGTACCGTCAGTAATATTGGCGGCCATGCCGCAAAAGACGACGGCGCAAGCCGAAGCCTGGGCGGGAGAATGCGGCTGTCCGGAATCCAGTTCGCACAACACGCAATCGCTGACGGCACTTTCGGCCGGCATGGTCGATGCCATGACGGCTGGACTGGCCAACAGGCCACCGAGCACCCAAACCGCGATCAGCATGTGGACGAGACACCGCTTCATAAATGCACTATAGGACGCCTATCTTCCACGGACAATACTGAAGTGGGGTCCAGGGTTGTAGTTTTTTTACAAGCCGAAAACGACAGAATCGAGCTCAAAACCGATCAGCCGCAGGGGTGCCTGATGCTCCACCCTGTCATCCTGCGTGCGATGGCAATCAGCACGTTCTCGCCGTTAACGCCGATGCGGATCGCTATCGATCGGTTTGCAAGCAAGTCGAGGGATCGTCGGTTACACGCGCCTTGAAGCGGTGCCGTCCCCCAGCATCCTCGAGCCACCGCAGAACGGTGTGCGCGGGTGAGAAAATTGTCGGGCATTCTCACCTTCGCCTGGTTGGCTGCATTGATGACAAGCGACATACACTGACCCTACTGGTTAGCGAGCCACGGCCGTATTCGGTGGCACGTAAAAGGCACATCACGGACTGACACACAGACGGCGAAGCCTTGAAGGCTTATCGTCGCCGGCCTATGTGACCCAACACAGCGCGGCCTCTGGCCATGAACACTGCGTCCGCATCGAGACGAGATCTATCCTGATCTATGAAAAGTCGATCGATACACCTGACACATGTGTACCGATTCATCGATGCGCCGGCAGGCCCGAAACCCACTGGCATCGATTGCCGATTGTCCATGGATTCCCGCTAGAATGCCGCAAGTGGCCGAATGCAACCGAGTCCGTGTGAAACCCCGGGCTGGTAACAGTCCGGTCAAAGATCGCGGCTCTGCACACAACGAACTCGCTGAAACCTCGACCTTCGGTGTTTAACACCGCCTGGGCCGATCGCCGTCATGCAAACCGATGCTTCGAAACGCGGCGTTGATCGACACAACTACGTGTTCCGCGTCGACGCGCCGATCACAGCAAGACCGGTAATCTCCTGTGGTGAAATATTCAGTCAAGGATTCGACGGGTCGACGGTTTTCGAAGCTCCGGTCTACTGTGATGAATCCTTGGCCGCATCAGCCCGCCTCAAATGTTCGGGGTCAAAGCTGAGGCCGGCGATGAGTAACCCGCCGACGCTGAACCTTGGATTGGTCATCAATGAAGAGCACGCTCAAATCGTGGAGGCCATGCGGGCGCGCGATAATCACCCCGCCTTTACGGCGTTACTCATGGCATTACGCGAACACGCGGTACGGTCGCGCCGAGTCGCCGCGACACGACATACAGTGTTATGCGAGCGCATCGAGCACGGTCTCCAGCCGTTTCGTGGCCGGCGGAGATTCGCTGCGCTGATCCACAAGCCGTGTCTTCATACCCAACGCCGCCGCGCCGTCGATATCCGCATGCGGCGAATCCCCAACCATCAGTGTTTGTTCAGCACGCGCGCCGACCATCGCCAGTCCGGCATCGAATAACGCGCGCTCGGGCTTAAGCGCACCGACCTCGTAGCTGAATGCGAAACCGGCCATCAAATCTTCCAGGCACCGACGTACCGCGGGCCCGTAGGGCGCCGGCAGGTTCGAAACGACGGCCATCGGCACCCCGCGACGCTTCAATACGTCGAGTATTCGGCGAACGTTGGAGAAAAGCTCAGTACGAGCCGTGATGGCCGCCGCCTGGTACTCAAGTACGGCTTCCGGCGGTGCGCGGCCGGGGTCACCTATGGCGATGAGATCTGGCCATCCGACCCGGCCCCGCATCCACTCGTCGCGGATCCGGCGGCGTTCTTTCGCCGGCATCATACGATGCCAGGGCAGCAACTCGCTGACCGGCGGCGCTTTGCATAGCGTGCCGAATGCATCAAACAATACCGCCGAGGGTCGTGTTGTCATCGCTACCTACGAGTCTCCGATAGTGTGGGCGGAGACGAAGCCGCGTTCGTCAATGCCAAGACATTGCTGACGCAGGCCCACAGAACAACGCGCGTGGCGCCGGGCATCATTGCAATCTGCCCCAGCACTCGACGGGCTTTTATAGCGAACCGGCCGAATCGAATTGGGCATGAGGGCACCGACGTTCTTCACGCTAACCTTGAGATAAGCGCTACACGCCCCCTCTCTTTCAGCAACCGAGCCATCCGCGCAACTGCCCCTCAGTTCTCGGGATAAATGCCATACTCGATGCAAGCCAGATGCGCCATCACGATCGCCGTGCGGTCGGGGTCGGCGGCGTATTGCTGTGGCGAAACGCCACCAAAGCGGTGCTGTATACGACAAAGCCAATGGCGTGCTTTGGCTTCGTCGCCGAACGCTCGGGTTGCTCGTTCAAGGAGCTGGGCTGTTGTAGTAGCCTCGCCCATCTCGTGTCCCCGCCGCAGCACGCGATTTCGATAGATCAATATACGCATTGATAATCAATATCGACAGGTTCGACCTACAGCGCAACAATCGCCTCGTATCCGATTTTCTGCTAAAGATAACTGAAAGCACAGATCGCGTGCCCTGGAACCCATGAAGTATCTCGACGACACGGACCCTGACCTGGCTAGCCAGGAACTGAGTTACAGCAAAGAAGCAGCACGCCTTTACCGAAGCACGCCCGCGCCGGATATTCCGTTTGACGGCCTGTTGACCGAGACCGAGATGGCTCGGCGGCTCGACATCTCGAATGAAGCGCTTCACCAGCGTCTGACGCACGGGCTGCTTCTCGGCTGGCGCCAACAGTCAGGCCAATTCGTGTTTCCGGCCGGCCAACTGGACGCCCTGAACCGGCCGGCGCAAGGTATGGAGGGCGTACTCTCGAACTTATCCGACCCACAGGTGGCATGGCTCTGGTTGCATCAGCCCACCGCGCTGCTGCGCGGTCAGACACCGATCGAACTACTCAAGCCCGACGATACCGGGCAAACGAGCACGGAGCAGATCGAACGCGTCGTCGAGGCTGCCCCGGCAAAGGCCTTGGGCGCTTTTGAATAGATAGCCTGGCCGATTAGGGACCTTTTAATGCATCGGTGAATGACCATCAGCTCAAGCCGGTGGTTGCTCACTTGCGTGCTCAGCGTGTTCGAAACGGCCCGATCTCTCTCGTTCGAAGTACTACGCTTTGCAGGGAAACGGTCAGTCAGGTGCGTTGCTACGATTTCCGGGGTTTGACGCAACTCACCCACGATCGCGGCACGCGGGTGCTAAACCGCGGGCCTATATACGCGCGGCACACCCAAGACGCGGATTAGCGCGGCTTGCGTATACACGATCCCGCCCTTCACAGCGCTGTCGATCTCGAGGGATTGTTTGCATGGGAACGCGGTCATCCGGTAACCGAAAATCTCTTGAGCGCGTGATTCACGTCTCCACGATGCAATCGATCTGAAACGGGCCATGCTCATCTGGATAGCCAAGCTGATCACTGACAATGTGCGTTGCGCCGCGAGCAGGACGAATAATCTCGTTCGCTGAACAGTGATTGTGGCCATAAATCCATAGCGGCGCGGCATCGCCCATCAGGGCCTCCAAATCGTTGTGGAAATACGGCGTGAGCTCATCACCGATACCGAACATCGGATTGACGACAGCCAGCGACGGCGCAAAATGCGTGATGACGACGGCAGGATTCGTGACGCTCAGCTGACGCGTTAGCCAACCCACGCTGTATTCATACCATTCCACCATTTGTAATGGCGACAGCAGCCGCGCCCCGTTGCTGATTTCCGAAAAATCGGCAACGATCGGGTGCGCGATTCGAGACGACTGGATCCAGCCCAAAGGGCCCGCATCGAATCCCGTCCAGAGGGTGCAGCCGAGAAAACGCGTGCCGTTGATCCGTACCTCATCTCTTTCGAGCAGATACACGCCCAAATCAGCGGCACACGCCCGAGCTCTAGGTGTGACCTCTCAGTAGATTGTTCATCCGAGCCGCAAGCCTTGAA
>NZ_APNG01000035.1:0-22664 GCF_040361255.1 Salinisphaera sp. T5B8
AATATCCGTTAACCTTTTCTCAATCGTCCGCGGAAACGGGGTAGAACCCGTGCGGCTTGCCTATAGATCGCAGCCACAGCGGGCGCCAGTCGGCCCGGCCGTTCTATCGCAGTGGGCAGACTTCGCCCTGGGCCTGAATATCGGCGACACGCGCCGGCCCTAGCCCGCGTATACGTTGAAGATCCGCGACCGATACCCAAGGCCGACCCTCGATCACTGCTTGAGCCCGTGCTGCACCGATATGCACGAGTGATGCGAGCTGTTCGGCACCGGCCCTATTCAGATCGACGCAGGCGGCTTCGGCGGGCGCGCTGCTCGAACGCTTCACCGCGGCTGGCGCTGTCGAAAGATGCCCGCCGTCGAGCGTCATATACACGGGTGCGTGATCCGACACAGTTGCACGCGCCTGTTCATGCGTGATGTTCAGCCAGCTGGGGAAATCGGCTATGCCGCCGTCGGTGATGTTCAACTGGCCTGGGCGAACCCAGATGTTGTCGTAGAGATTCGCGAAGCGGTTGTCGTGAGAAGACAGTGTGGTGGCACCGCGGGTAATCAATGCTTGCGCATCGCGACCCAGTGCGCGCCATGCCGATTCGTCGGGCGCCATATTGAAATCGCCGGCAAGTACGGCAGGCGCGTCGAAGCTCTGTTCAAGCCATTGCCAGTAATCGGCGAGCGCGCGTATTTCGGGTGTGCGGTCGGCCTTGCCGTCGCCGTAGAGAATATGAACGCTGGCGTAAACGAATTGCTGGCCGTCGTCCCGATCGGCAAACAGTGCCGAGAATGGCTCGCGCGCGAACACGTCGCCGGGATCGAGATAAACGACCGCCCCACCCTCGAACGACACCTCAGCGTCACGCCAGATGAACGCATAGGCTTCCTTGTACGAGCCGCGCCCGATCGTGTCACTGGCGATGCTGCTCCACTCCTCGTTCGTAACAGACTCCAAGCGTCGCTCAAGGCGCTTGACCGCCTGCGGCTTCATGACCTCTTGGAGCGCGATGAGATCGAACCGTCTGAGTACGGTCGCTACAGCTTCCTCATTCTTGCCGTTGTTCCATCCCAAGTGCTTCACGTTCCAACTGGCGACTTCGATGCTTGCCTGAGCTGTGCCCGCTAGGAAAACCAGCACACAGAAAAACGACACCTTTACCCGACTGCGCATGTTCACTATCTCCCTTGGATCAGGGGCCACTATAGGTGGCCATGTGGGCAGCGCAAGCAACGGAAGACTCTTGTTTTTCCTTCTTTATCGACAAAAAAAGCGGGCCGAAGCCCGCTCGTTATCTAATCGACGTCATCCGATCCGCATGAGCCTCAGAGCTGACACTCGAGCGCGAGCCAATAGGCTGCATCGATGTCGTTCGCGCTGACCGGCTCGCCGGTTTCGCTGGAGCGCCGATAGGCCTCGACCAGCTGCTCGACCACGGCACGCGCGGTTGCATCTTTTTCCATCGCCCGAACGCTGGAATGCGGCAATGGATAGTCGTTGTCGCCCAGTTCTTCGCTCAGCGTGAACTCCAACGCGCGAGGCGTAACCTCGCACTGGGCAAACTCTTCTTGTAGCAGCATGCACTCGGCCGACTCATCCCAGTGCTTACCGTTGTCGAACATCATCTTGGCTTTCGCCAGCGCCTCTTCGGCGCTGCTGGCCTCGATTCCGACTTTGACTTGTTTCATCTGCTGAACGCTATAACCGATAACGAATTTCATCGTGATCTCCTGGCTGACAGAAAACTGCCAGAGCCACCCCGGTCGGGAGTGGCCCTGACCGGGGTGGGTAGAGGAGCGTGGTTCAGGCCGGCACGGGGGCAGGCTTGAACGAAACGCGGATATTGCGAGCCGGCGCACTTTCGATGCAGTCGAAGGCACTCAGGCTCATCTCGGGGCTATCGGTCGTCACATGGATCATGTGCTGTCCGGGTACGACACGGGCCTGGGGTGACTTCTCGCCGATGACCGTCTCGAATCGACGGGCATCTGCCGAGGTATGAAACTCCAGGGTGGTCTCGATCGAGTCGCCTTTTTCTGCAAGCTCGATGATGAGCTCGCGGTACAGGCCGTTGATCAGGCTTTGGGGGTTTTTCATGGCTATTTCCTTGTTGAATTAGCCGAATACCCCGACCCATCCGGGTGAGATACCCGGCTGGGTTTTGCTTGTCAGTTACGAACGGCTAGTGGCAGCCGCAGAGGTTCTTGAGTGTCGTGTGAGCAATCGCGATAGCATCGTCAGCCTGCTCGAATGCGACCATGGTGAAGTGGCTCTCGTCCGAATCGGACTCGATGCCACATAACCGGGCCTCACCCAGAACGACGCCTTCTCGGCTGGCCGTGACGACGACATCGACGTAGTGCCAGTCATCACCGTACGAGCGCGCTCGACGGTAGTTCTCATGGCGGTAGTCAGGATCCGAGGATACGAACCAGGTCATAATCCGCGGGTCATTGCTGTGATGGATCGCGTGCGGCGCCCAGGCATCTTGAAAGGTGCCAAGGAAATCACGCCCAACCAGCTCCCAGCCCAGCTCGTCCAACTCCTTACGAGCTGTCAGAGTGAAACCGGCTTCTTCCCACATTGCGAACTCGTTGTAGCGAGCATCGGTCTGCCATTCGAAGCCCGTGGATTGGACTCGTCGAGCAAGATCGATCTCGGCCTGAGCACAGGCCCAGGCATGCTTCGCCGTCATAAAGGAATACGTCTGCCGCAGTGAGCGGTAGATGTTGGCTTTGGACTGCATAGGTACTCCTGCTGAAAAAGCCGGAGCACCCCACCCGCCGGGTGAAATACCCCGGCCGGGATGGCACCTGAAGATCAGGCGTTGAGTAGAGCGGCGAGCTTGCCGCAGGGCTTTCCCGGTTCCTCGAGATACTCTGCGAGGAGGGCACGGGCACGGTTCAGGTCTTGCACTGTTGCGTGTTCACTGCGCTCGACCAATCGGGCAAAGGACACGCGGAGCTCGTCCGGATCGGCGCCCAATGACTTCGCACATACGTCGAAGGCAAAAGGGTGCAGATTGCGGGACGTAATCCATCGCCAGGCGTCGCGCCGGATCGAATCCAGACGGCGACCGCCGACACCGATAATGCAGCCGAGGGCGTCCTTGAGGATGCTTTCGCGCAGCGTATCGATGTCGATGTCAGACCACTCAGGGTCCGAGGCAGGCTCGGGATCATCCGAGAAAAAGAACGTCAGCAGCAGCTGACCCATTTCCTCGAGCTTCTGGTGTGAGACTTGGGCATTTGCCATGGCACATCTCCAGAACGAAGACGCACCTCCCCCGTCCGGGAGGTGCATAGAGACCTCCGGGACGGCGGGGTTGTTGCTGTTTTTATTGCTCGACCAGCTATCGAGACCCGGCTTTACACGCGGGCAGCGTGTCGTCCGAAAAGGACGAGAGGGAGATTCGATACTAGACCGGCGAACGGAATCGCGGTGTCTGAAAAACGCCGATTTTGGCTACTTTGCGCCCCAGTTTTGGGGATAGGCGTTGCTAACTTTGACGCTGCCGAAATCCTGATCGGCACATCCAACACCAAGCGAGAACAGCCATGGCCACGAAATACTCGAACCCGGTCCTAGAACAACCTCTCACCCTGCAAACCGAATACGCACAGCGCGTGTTCGATCGCAGCTTCGCCCGCACCGCACGCTCGCTTCACGCGATCGACGTGATCCTTCGCATCATCGGCGAGGACGAGGAAGTCGATGAAGTCGAAAAGGTGATCGACGACATGATCGTCAACTGGAAAACCGACATCGAAGCCGAAAAGGCTCGGCTGACCGAGATCGGGCGCGCCGGCGGCGTCGAGCGCGGCGTGGTCTACACGTCGCCGATGGATACCAGCATCCAGGTGTCCTCGCCGCAGGTCAGCCGCCTGCTCGATGTCATGCGCCTGTACGACGCGCTGGTGGCCGTGATCGACGGCCTTTGGATTCACGGGCAGCTGGAAAACAAGAATCGGCGCCAGCTGATCTTCGACTGGCAGCGTCGTACCCTGCGCCTGGGCAATCGTATTGTCGATCTCGAACAGCGCGCGCACCGTGCCGCCAAAGCCAAGGGCAAGGAAGAAGAAGTCGCGGCTTCAATTCCGAAGGGTGATGCCGATGAAACATCCAGTACGGCCGACGTGCTGCCCGAACACGAGGAGAAAGCCGACGCGGTACCGGCTTAATTACCCGCCACTGGATAAAGGCGCCTCGCTTGGCGGCAGGCGCCTTTTTTGTGTCGTGACTCCCCACGCGACTTGCAGAATCAGCCGCTGCATCTAGCATTACCCATATACCCACCCAAGGAACCTAGACCGATGATCTCTCGTCATTTGTTCGCCTTCACGGCACTCGCGGCCGTAGCCGTTCTGTCGGGCTGTGCAGCCGCGCCGCCGACCATGCACAAGACCGACCCCAGCCACTCGAAGGCGTGGAACCTGACGCGCGCGGCGGGCTACGAACATCTCAAGGACGTGGAGCACGAGAAGGTCGAACAGCACCTCGACTCGGGGGGCGCGAGCGTTGGCGGCACGCTCGCAGCGGGCGGCCTGGGCTTTTTGAGCAACCCGAACGGGCTGTCGCTGGGCGCGAACGTGGGCATGAACATGCTCACGAATGTGCTTCTGGGCAGCGACACCCCGAAGGACGCCTATACCCGTGTAGTGGCTTGGATTCCGAAAAGCGAGGCTGCAACAGCGGATGACGCGACAGTCCAGGTCAATGAGCGTGTGCTTGGTGTCATGCGCGATCGACTAGCCGCTATGGAGATGCCGGCGCCGTACCACTGGGGCGAAGTCAAGCAGTTCGACGCTTTCAACTACGGATATGAACACGCCCTCTACGCTGCGATCAGGGGCGGCGAGTGTGAGCAGGAGGGGTTCTTGTGCGAAGTGCGCGTTGTGTCCCGTCCAATCGGTAAGTCAAACGAGGCAGTGAATGCGATCGCCCCCGAGTCGATCGGTGGCTTTCCTTCATGGCGTGTTCACGTCGGCGTCGGATTCTACTTCGAGGAAGCTGACGATATGAGCAGTCGGGCCGAGATCCCTTTGCTGCGGGCATACCACAGCATGAGCGAGTCGCTTCCGACTAATTACTTCATCTATGTCGCGCCAAGCAGCACACCGTTTCAGAAGAACGCAACCGAGTTCGCTCTTTTTCCAGCACCCTTGGTGCTTCACGAAGGGCAAGCGTTGTACTTCATTGAGCCTGCGTCTACGGAGAGCTGACACGTCCCTCGCCGCGACAACTCCGCCAGAATCGAGCCCTGCCACTTGAGCAGGGCTTTTTTATATCGGCTCTATGAGCGATGGTTCGTCATTGCCCGGTTTGTTCACGCGCGTTGAGATCGGCCAACTTTCGTAGGTACTGATCACCCCATCCTCAAGAATGCCCTGTAGGTGCTCGACCGACGAATCGGCAGGCGCGTTGACCCAGGCCAACGCCGCCTCGTTCGTCAGCGCCAAAGGCTGCCGATCGTGGATATGGGCGATGGCGTCATGCGGCTTTCCGGTAAGGATCGTGAAGGTCACCGCATCTGCGAGCTTGTGCTCAGGGGGCAGTCCTTTCGCCTGCGTCCACATACCGGCGAAGAAGAAGGGGGCGCCGTCCTCAGGTCGGATCAGCCAAGGCTGTTTGCCTGCATCGCCCTTCTGCCACTCGATCCAGTAGTCGGCCGCACACAATAGCCGTCGCTTTCGGAATGCATTCGCGAACGGCTGCTTCTCCGCTGCCGTTTCGCTACGCGCATTGATAGGCGAGAACTTATCGTCTTTTGCCCCGCTCGGGATCAAGCCCCACCAGGCCGACCCCATCTTGAGCGTATTATCGCGCGGCGTGCGCAGTGCGCAGGCCCGCATACTGCCGGGTGGCAGGTTGAAGCCTGGCGCGTCAGTCACGTCATTAGGCGAACTCGCTTCGATCAGCTTGGCAAAGTGGGCTGCCGAGGTCGTTCGGCCGTAGCGTCCACACATGGCATTACCCGCGCGCCGCAGGTTGTCTTTGAGTTAGATCGCTAATCTAACACCTTGGATGATGTTCGCTCGGTCGCTATCGAACAGCACATCTATTGGCACGCGTCGCCTACGCCATTGCGGTCACCATCGGCCTGGCTCGGGTTATAGGTGAACGTGCAGTTGTCGGTCGCGTTCGGCACGCCATCTTCATCCCAATCGGCTTTCGCGCCACCGTCATTACTTGTCAGTGGGCTATCGGTCGCGTTTGATGGCGCCATTCCGGCCACGATGTCATCGGCCGCCTCAAAGCGCTTGTCCGTGACGCCCAAGCCGTCGATCCGTTCGTTGGTACGTGTCACAACGTCCGGTCGATCGCCCACGTTGAGCGCCGATCCCAGACCTGTCATCGCTTCAGGATTGAGATTATCCGCGTTTGGCCAGTGGCCATTCGCGCTGAGAATGCCGAGCCATTCATCGAGATTGACGCGCTCCCAGTCGATCTCGTTGAGTTGATTCGTGGTCAAAGGCCGGCAGTCGGGATCTTCCTCATCGCCCCAGCCGATACCGAGCTGACCTCGCGCCTGTTCTTGAATAATCCTCGAGAGCGGCGAATTAAAGCAGCAATAACTCTGTCGTTTCTCGACACACACGCCCAGTACTTTGCTCGCGCAGTACGAACCTGTGTAGTGGCAGCTCTTAAGCTCGCGCTTTGCGCCCAGCTCGAACTCTTCAGGTTCGCAAGCCCAGATAATCTGGATCAGAAGCTTGGTCATGGAATAGATCGTGTAGGCAAGCATTACGCCGCCGAGTAGATTACCTGCCACACCGCCGAGTTGAAGCTGTCCGCCTGCATTGACTTGCCCTGTAGCGGCGTCCACCGCCGGCCCTGCACCAGCCTTACCCGCCGAAACGAACAGCGCATTGGCCGCTTGTGGCCCAAACGCGTCTGCCGTCCATTGAACCGTTTTTTCCATGAACTTCTGCTTGAAGCCCGCGATCACGCCTTTCTTTCCGATCTCGGTAGTCGCTGCCTGAGTCGAGCCTGTCAGTGAATCCCAAGCGCTGGAGAAGCCGCCTTTCACGCTATCCCACGCGGACGTAACATGATTCCAGCCAGTCTGATATGGCGTGCGAAGCGTCTCCCAGGCGCCGGCGACCGCCCCCTGCCCCGCCATGCTGGTCGTCATCGCCTTATGGGCGTTGAACATGAGGTTCAGATAGTCGCCCATTGACACGTTATCGGGTGTCTCGCAGCAATCGACGTAGCCACCAACGGCCGTTTTGCATTCCATGGATTCGCCCTGGAATATCTTGCAGTCGATGACGCCAGAGGTATCGACTTCGCGGCAGGAAGCATCACCACGTATGGATTCAGCCACCTGGAGCGCTGCCGCGGCACGTGCGAAGTCATTGCTGGTTGAGCTGTTCTCTGTGCCGCATTCCTCGCCTATGCAGCGGATCGGCCCTGCACATTCGTACTTTGTTTCCTTGTTGATCGTGGGTACATCGGCGTCATAGCCGCAGTCCCATGTCTCGTCGTGCACATAACAGTTGCCGGTTTCGCCTTTTGCGCCCTTAACGCATTGCGTGCTCACAAAGCCGCAGTTGGGATCGTCCTCGTACTTCTGGCAGCTGTTGGTCTGGTCGCCCTCGTTGGTCGGACATTGCTCGACGCCTTGGGCGTCCGTCCAACACTCCATTTTGCCTTTGTTGAAGTTGCAGTCAGCGGTGACCTTGTACTCATTGCAGAAGCTGCTGCCGCCCTCGAAAGGCGGCTCGGAAAGCATGTCGGGACAAATTATGTTGCCGTCGATCATCGCGCAGCCGCCCGGCTCCGGGATGATCTCGTCGGTACAGACCACCGTGGCGTTCTCGCAGAACCCGTCGGCGCTGGCGTTGACCGTGTTCGCGCATGAGGCTGGAGTCCACGTATCGCCGGCATCGATCTTTGTCGGATCGTAGAGCAGACGGATCTTGCCGTAGCCCTCACCCTCGCCAGTGACCGATACCCGGATCAGAAAGTCCAGCGGCCCCTTCTTCTTGAAGTGCTCAGTGATATCGAGATTCGGCGATTGGTCCCAGCTGGTATCCAGCTCACATGAGCCGTCGGTCTCGGGCGGGAAGTTTTCGTTCGGGCCTTGCCAGATCTTCTCGCCATTGAGTAGTACCTGCATGTAATCGTCGTACTTCGCGCGCACGAAGGTGGCTGATTCGATCGCCTGCGGGTGCTGGAACAGGAAGTTGTTCTCTGTCTCAAAAACTGTGCATGAGCCGCTCCAATAGTTATCGCCCACCTTGCCGATCCAGATGTCCACGCAGCCGTCGCCACAAGACTGGATGCTGTCGGGCCCGCCAGTCTGGCGTATCAGTGCGGCATTGGCCGGGTCATAGTCGTGGGTGAGCGTACAGTCACCATCCAGCGGTATGCGTTCGCACTGCCGAAGATCCGGCACGTGAGCTGAAAAGCTATCCTCGGTAAAGCTCGTCTCCTGGCTACAGTCGCCGAACTCCTCCGCTATCACGTCAAAGTTTGCATTGACGTGATCGGTCTGAGAGAAGATCGGATCGTTCGTCAGATCAGGGCGCGACAGATTGTGCGTGGTGTCCGAAAGCACACGGTAGGCCACGCCTGTTGTCGAGTTCTCGGTTTCAAGACGAGACTGGGCATCGTAGCCCGCCTGCTTCATCGCCTGGTTGTCGCCATAAAGCGATTCCAGATCCCCGTCGCTTCCCGCTTCAGTGTCTGGATATAGGTCGCTGACATTCAGGCTTTGGCCCACCTCGGGAAACGTCACCCTGCCATCGTGCATTTCCGGCTGGGTGAACTGCTGAAGCTGTGCTGCGCCGAAAGCGCGCCCTTCATCTGCGCCACTGAGGATCACATCTTCGGCATAGGCTGTTGTCACGCTCAGACGCAGTAACAAGCCCACTACGCGAGCATTGATAATGGTCAAGCCCAGCGGCGTCCATAACGTCGCAACGATCAGCGCAAGAGCAATCGCGCGAAAGAAGACAGCATCGCGGTTAAGCATCGGCTAGAACACCATGCAGCAGTCGTTCCAGCGCCACAGCATGTAAACAGCATCTTCGCCCACGCCGGGGATCGATCGGCCCCACCCCCACTTGAGCGTGCTTTCGCCTGTCACATGATCGCTCTCGGCTTCCGCACGCGGGAAAAACATCGACCACTTGTACTGGTCTTTGGGGAACATCGGCTCGATCGTGCTACCGCACAGATTCTCTGAGCCGGACGTCGCGCGTGTCAGGCCGCGGCGGTGTAGCGCCGCAACCGCCTTGGTGGCGAGCAGGTTGGTGTCACTGACCATGCCCGTGCTGGTGTCATGCCCGCTCAACGGATAAAGCGTTCCCCAGGTGCCGGCACACCAGAACATACTTTGCAGCGGACGACCCGCGCTAGCGGCAACCGCATCAGCCGAACACGACGCGACAGCAATCGGATTTGCGATCGCCGCTGCCTCTGGCGAGGTAAAAAACGCCAATTCATCGTTGTTCCAGGTCGGATCGAGTTCAGACAGATACATGAGATCCATTTCGACAAAACCGCCCGCGTTGCAGCGGGTTTCCACGAACAGATCGAGCATCAATAGGATCGGGAAGGCGTAGTAGTGGTAGTGATAGAACGACACATCCGAGTTGTCGTACTCGCCGTCCGCGGCCTTGCCCTTCGCTCGCCCCGTACCGGTTGGCAGGCGCGCGCCGCCCAGCGTTGGGGAACAACCGGGCGTTTTAACAAGCTCCACGATGCGTGCCGGCTCCCACATACTCATCGTCAGGCCCGGCTCATACATGCCGTCAGCCTCGTCGCGGCACGTGCAGAAAATCTTGTCCGTGGCGTTGTCCGGGCGACGGCCGCCGCCGCCGAGCGAAACGCCGGACACGCGAACGGGAAACAAGCAACTCCAGCATATATCGGTCAGCATCTTGCCGGAGATCACAGACGCGTCAGGACAGGCAAATGCGCTGCCGCCGTCATCGTCTACGCGCCCATCAGCGGCCATGGCAGCACAGGCGACTAGCAGTAGCGCCAGCACAGCCGCCTTGCGTACCCAAAGCGTCAGCACGGGGCCATGCCCCATGCGCTTATCTCGATGCTTTGTTCGCCCTCATAGACCGGCTCGCTGAGAAACGGCATGCCGTAGGCAAAGCCCTGATTCCAGTTCGCCGTGATACGATCAATGAGCTGCATGTCAGCAGCGGTTTCCAGTCCCTCGAGCACGGTTTTGATACCGCGCCGGTCGCAATACTCGACCACAGCCTGCGCGATCCGGTCTTTCTCCGGCCGCATGATCGGCCGGTAGTCGATCTTGCAGATGTCCCACTGATGCGCCTTCAGACGCTCGTCCGAGGACGAAGCCGTGCCATAGTCGTCCAGCGCGGCGAGCGCGCCGGCGTTATGCAACGCATCGATGAGCGTGGCGATCTCGGACTCGGGCACATTCATGCGCTCGGAGACTTCCACGATCACGTCGGCGTCATGCACCTGAGCGAGATACTCGACCCACTCGATGAAGCGCCGCCAGTAGCGCTCGCGCACGATCGTCTCCGGGGCGACGTTGATGCTGATGCCGATGCCACGCGGTATCTGGACACGCTTGTGTGACAGCCCTGAGAGGATACACAGATCAATATCTTCCCAGCGTATTGCGCCCGTGCCCATGAAAGCACCAGGCGTGAGAACACGACCGGTACCGGGTTCGATACCGCGTGCGAGCACTTCGTAGGCCACGGGTCGCCCGGTGACTGTATCCATGATCTTTTGAAAGGCCAGATCGATCTTCATTCGCTCACCCTCTTTTCCAGGTGGTATTCACTGATCGCCACATCGCCCCTTTGAGTGGCATGCACAACAGAAGGCGTTGCTCGCACTCGAAAACGGGACAGCACATCCTCTGTAAGCCGATAGAGCGGCTCCCCAAGCTGTGCTTCGAGCGCATTGAAGCCGTCCCACCCCTGTTCGCGGTCGAAGCGGGAGGCCATGAGAATGGTGTTGTCGTAGGTCTGTGCCTGATCGCGCGCGAACACGAGCTCATCGGCGCGTGTCGGATCGAAGATGACCAGCCGGCGCGTGAAGGGCCTAATGTCGAGCGGATTAATCACATCGCCCTTGCGTGCGATATAGCGACCGTCGGGCGTGGTGATGTCTTCGGTGACGCGCACCCTCAGATCGATCAAGCGCTGGCTGTTCTGGGTCGCGGCCGGCAAATCCTCCATCGGCACGTCGTCCCAGTAAGACTTGATGGTTTTCTCGCGTATGTCGGCATAGTCAAGCTGACTCGCACGTTCTCGCATGACCTCGATCAAGTCAGGCTCCGAGGGCACTTCGATCGGGCCACGCACGCCCTGATCGCCCTCCTCGCCGCGTTCGAATTGTCTTTCTAGCCAGCCCACATTCGTCATGCCACTTACGCGAGCCAGTTCGGTATCGCCCTCGGCAATAAGCAGCGTGGGCACATCCTCGATGCCGAAGGTCTGCCAGCGCGCGGGGTTGATGGTGACGGTGGGCACGGGATCAAGCTCGAGCGCACGGAGCATGGTGTGGATCTCGGTCATCGCGGGGCCTAGACGGCTGCCCTCGGGGATGCCTCGGAAAACGGCGACCGTCGAAGTACCAGCAATGCTGCGAAAGATTTCCTCAAGTGCGGCTGCGCCGAGCGAACGCGACACGAAAATATAGGCTTGACGCGTCGGCGCGGCGTCGGGCTGAGGTAGTCGTACGTTCGGATGCGTTTTGCCGTACTCCTCAGCGATCCGTTTGGCGATATCCCGGCTCGTGCCTTCGGTTATCGCCCGCGCGATTTCCCGCATTTCTTCGTTGATCTCGGCCTGGGAGCCGGTCTGGACAGTACGATGATGCTGGCTGGTTTCGGCGGTCTGGCGTGCCGCTTCGCGCATCGCGTTCGTGTCAGACGCGGCAAGCACGCCAGAGGCACCCGCGCAGCCGGCTAATGCCGCTACGACGAGCAGCCGGCGTACTCGCAACCCCGGTTCAGTTACGCGCTTCGGCATAAAGCACCGTGGCCGTGCCGATCAGATCGTCAGCGCGCGCTGTGCCCCAGTAACGTGAATCGAAGCTCGAATCCACGTCACCAAGCAGGAAATACTCACCTTCACGTACGATCAGTTCACGCTCGAACACCGACGGGTGGGCACGCAGCGTGTGCGTAAGCGCCAGGCCCCTAGCCCGCTGTTGGCCATTGATAAATACGCCCTGTACGTTCACGACTACGTGATCGCCGGCCACACCAGCCACGCGCTTGTTCAGCCCAGCCGCACGCATCGTTATGCCTGTACGTTGCCAGAGCTCTTGGGCGCGTCGGTTCATACGCAGCGAGACAATATCGCCGCGTTCGATATCGTGATCTTGCTTGTCGATGAGCATGAGCCGCGGCGCCATACCCTCAGCAGTCAGCACGCTGACTTCGGCCTGCGGGTCGATTCCGATGCTGTAGCGCTGAGCGGCAAAGTGGCCGGCTACATAGAGCGGCACGAGTACAAGAGCCGCTTTGCCGAAGAACAACAGCCAGGGCTGGCGCGGCTGGCGTTCTGTGGCACTCGGCCCAGCCGCGCTACTCATCGCCGCCACCTACCGGCACACGCATATGCTCGGGATAGGCTACGACCGCGCTGCCGTTGATGACCAGAAAGCCGGCGTCGGCGAGTTGTGCCGCCTTGGTATCAAGCTCAAGCATGATGCTGTCCACCTGATCGGCCTCGCCCTTGAGTGCATCTACATAGTTGAGGACCGCGATTGGTGGGCGCAGCCGAAGATCGACGCTCTCCTGATTGTATTGGCTGACGTACCATCCGGAACCAGCGCCGGTGATGGCGGCAAGAATCACACTGGCGAACAGTGTCTTGTTGGAACTAGGCACGGGCGCGCTCCTGCTGAATGGCCTTGATCGCATCGACCACGCCCATGCCTTGGGCCTGCTTGTTGGCGATCGCCTGCACGTCCTTGGGATGGGTCGAATACATGAGCTTGCGGAAGGGATCGACGATCAGGCGTCCGATACCGGCGCCTCGGCTGGTGATGCAGAAAATCTCTGAATAGACCCCGGCGATCGTGTGCACCGACTTGAGGAAGTTGTAGCCGGCATCATTGAGCGACAGACGCTTCTCAGTGCGCAGCGTCTCGATGGCCTCGGGCTTCTGACCTAGGAGGTACATATTCGGCGAGTTCTCGGCGATCGCCCGGCCCACCGGGTTCTCGTAGAGATCGGACACCGACTGGAGAATGACCATCGCCGCCGCGCCGTACTTACGAAACCGGCGGTAGGCGTCGTTGATGAATCCGGCGACGTTGGGGCTGTCGAGCAAATCCCAGGCTTCGTCGATGATCACGATCTTGGGCCGTGACCGGTCACCGTTATAGACCGTCTGCTGGATCTGATAGACGAGTTCGAGCAGGACAACCTGCTGCAAGTGGCGCCGGCCCTTGAGTGCTTCAAGCTCGAGCACCGTAAAGCGGTTGGTGAAGGTCACGTTGTTGTCGCCGACCATGTAGCGGCCGTATTCGCCGGCGCTGGTGAACGGGTACAGCTGGTGGCCCACATCGCGTACACGCTGGTCTTCGCTCAGGATGAGCACCGCGGCGAGATCGTCCACCGTCATGCTCTTGCCTTTCTCGTCCCAGATCCCCTTGAGCACACGTTTAAGCTCGGCAATCTGAAGATCGTTGAGCGGCTGATTCGGCGCCGCCATCGCCACGATCAACCCGATCAGGATGTCCTCCTCATCGGCGTAGTTGTTCACGAGGGGGAACGGATTGATGCAGGGGTCTTTGCCGGCGCTGAATTCGAGCATGTCGCCTTCGTACATCTCGAGCTGCTTCGCGTATGAGCCGCCCACGTCGATCGCCCAGACCTGGCCGCTCATGGAGAGATAGGCCGAGATGATCTCGTTGGTCAGAAACGACTTGCCTGAGCCTGATTGAGCGGCGACCACGGCGTTATAGCTGGCGTCCGAGTCGAACAGGCTCATGTTCATAAGCTGGCCGTTGCGCGAGTAGAGCTGAAAATCAGCCGTACCCGTGCCCTTCCAGTCTCCGAACAGCGGCAGCAACGGAATCGTGTGACGCGTGGCCATCGTTTTGTAGCGATGAAGATCGCGCACGGCCGTGCGGTCGGCGCCGAACGGCAGGCAGTTCAGCAGGCACGGAAGATAGAAATACTTATCCTCGACCAGCTGGAACCCGCCTTCGCTCCAGAAGGTCTTTGCGTTGGACACGGCAGCGTCGGCCGCTGTCTTGTCGGAGGCGAACAGGGTCATGCCGAGATATATGCGCACCGGCCGATCGCCGTCCTGGAACGCTTCGTGTAATGCGTCGAAACCGGCTTTCTTCACAGCGAGCTGCGGCACGAACTTCAACAAAGGGCCGTAGGCCTGGTTGATCGTCCAGTAGCGCTTCTGGTCGAGCTTGCCGCGCATGGACTGGGCATCCGGGAAATACAGCGTGGCCGTGATCAAGCAGTGCTCGCGAATGCCGCGGCTGCCCGACATCAGATCACCCAGATAGGTCGTGGCCAGTCCGAACGATGCCTTGCGAGGGAAACGCTTGATCGAAAGCGTCTTGACGAAGGCATTACCGATGTTCAGGCCATCGCTTTCAGGGGCGATCCCCACGTCGTAATCGGCCACCTGCTCCTTGAGCGGCGCATAATCATCGGCATTGGGCTTGCGTGTCTGCCAGCCCGGATTGTCCGACCAGTTCAGGATCGTTTCCATCAGCTCCAGATAGGAGTTCCGGGTCAAGCGTTGTGTCGGCATCTCGATCGCCTTGAGATTGCGCTCAGTGGCCGACAGCAAGCGCTTGGCCTGATCGATGTCGTTCTCGGAGGGCATATCAGCGCCAATCGGCAGCTTGCACACGATCACAAGCTGGATATCGCGGGCCCGCATCTCGGAGTTTTCGAGCAGCGGCTTGTACGCGCCTTCGGCAGCGAACGTAGAGGCCGATTCGATATAAGACGACAGCAGCGGGTCATTGCGCAGGCCCACACGGCGGGCGCGAAACGCGTGCGTGTGATCGGTCAGGTTTGGCGACGTCCAGAGACAGAACTGCAATAACGTGCCTTTCGGCCAATCGTTGTTCAGCAGGTTGTTGATGCGATCGCTGTCGGAGTGTGTGCCGCCGACTAGTGGCCGGCACACAAAAGCGAATGCCAAGCTCTGATCGTCCAGAAAGAACAGCGAGGAATCCTCGTCATAAGCCACTACGGTGAGCAGGCTTGAGATCCGCTCTTCGTTGTTGTATCGCCTCACGACTCCGCCTCCAGCCAGCCCGACAGGTCTTGCGGCGCGCTATTGCGTATCCGGCCGTCGGGGGCGATCAAAAACGGAAGGGCGTCAACGCCGAACAACTGCGCGGTGATCAGGGTTCGGCGCATCGGATCGAGATCGCAGTCCGGGTCCGGCTTCAGACCGGAATAGTCACCGGTCACCAGGGCCCTTTCGGCGGCATCGTCGGGCGAGCAGCCCAGCGTGCGCACCAAATCAGCGGATTCCTTGGTGGCAACACCGATAAGCAACAGCTTGAAGCGGTACTCATCGCCGATGGCCTGCATCTGCCGAACAAGCGCGGTGCAGGCATCGCAATAGGGATCGATGTAGGCCACCACCTCGGGCTTGCCCGGTGTGCCGACATACAGCGGCTCGAGGCCGTCGATATCGACCTTGAGACGTTCGAGGTCGATCTTGTTGGCCGACTCACGCACGTCAGCGACCGAGCGGACAGCCCGCATCTGCCATGTGTCGTAGACGGTGCCCTTGATCACCCATCGACCGTTCGAGGTCACCGCGATCATCCCGCGATCGGTCGCTATGATCTTCAAGCCCTCAGTGGGCAACGTTGTCATGTCCGTGATGCCGCTCATGTCGAGGGCATTCGCCGGCAGTTCCGCACTTGCGCTGCCGGCAAACAGGCCTACGGCCATTGCCAGCGATGCAGCGACTCGATTCATTGGGGTGCCTACATGCTTGAACATGTGGCAAAGATAGTCAGGCGCAGTGTTTCAGCTCGTGCGGAAAGTAGCGATTTTTAGCGTTTCTCGAAAAAGAGCCCGGCCGTAGCGGCCGGGCAAACGAGGGCGCGGGTAAAGGGAGGTTGGGGACCAACCCGCGGCCCCAGATTAACCGTGCTCACACTTGGAAAAGACGAGCAAAGCGATTGTTTTTGCAGCTTTACCAAAAAAAACCCGGCGCGGGGGTGCGCCGGGTCAAGGGGGTTTTGACAGGCGACGATTGGGGGATAACCGCCGCACAGAAATAGTAGCCAAGCTGGCTTTCACTCAAACCGGGGTAAACGTCGATTTCTAACGTTTCTCCCAAGAAATGACCCGGCTCAAGGCCGGGTCACTCTAGGGCCGGTTCAGGCTGCCGCTATCCGCCCGTCCAGATCGCTTCCGGTGCGCGTGCACCAGCATCATCGATCCCGATCATGCGAACCTGTGGCGGGCCGTCACCGCTATTGCGAACCGTGATCCGGTTGCCACTCAGGCCAACCCGCTCGCCATTGACGTACCACTCGTGGCCAACCACACGGCCGTCATCGTCGTCACACTGCGCGCTTAGACGCCAGTAAGTGTCGCCACCGATACTCTCGATCTCGCAACTGGGCGCCGCGTTCTCGTTGGCTTCGATGGTCAGTTCGCCAATAGCCTGTTCGCCCATCTCCGTTTCGATGGAAACGCTCACGCGATGCTCGCCTGGCTCTGCGATGCTCACCGAACCATAGCGGCCATCGGTGTCGATTTGCTCATCGTTGAGCCGGTAGATATAGCGCTGGATACGATCGCGAGGATGACCGCCGCTGACGTTCGGGCGAACCCGGATATCCATCGGTGCCCTGTTATAGCGATTCGAAGCGCTGTAGCTGATATCGAAGGCGTAGTCCGGCGCCTGTTCGAACCGTAGGGTCTCTTCCACCGTCGAGCTATGACCGCGCGCGTCTTTAATGTAAGCACGCAGGGTGTATTCGCCCGGCTCCGCGACACTGAACACCCGAACCGCGTCTGTGCCTTCCTCGGTGACATTCAAACCACTCGGAATCTCCCATTCGATGACTGGCTCCTCGAGTTCGCGAATTCGCGTGGAAGTCATTGAGCGCAGCCGCGCAACTACATCAGCTGGCGCGTACATCGCCGTGATCCGGTTATGGAACCGGAATTCGGGCCAACTGTATTGCCAGATACGCAGGGTTTGTTCGGCGTCGTCCACAGCGCCTTGATCCTCGTAGCCTTCGATCCACGCGTGGTAGTAGAGCTTGATTCGCTCATTGAGCAGGTCCTCGTGTGTAGGCGTATAGGCCATCTGGGCGCCTTCGATCTTGGAGCCATCCGGCAACGTCCAGCGCCCGCCTATTGTGATGTCCATATTTCGATAAGGCGGACGAACGATTGCTTGGTAGTCGTAGCTCTTTCCGGTCTCGATCAGGCTTCGGCCCGAAATCCGCACATTCGGCCCGCGAGGCTCGCGGAAGGACAACCGAGTGCGGGCGCTATCCCATGCTTCGACGTCATCTGCCGGAGCGCTTTCATATCGCCCGCGGACATTGATCGAAACGCGGGTTTCTTCGTCGCGGGTGATGTCCAGCGTGTCGGTGCCGGACTGCCAGCTCTCGCCGCGGTCCAGCGACCATTCGAAGACCACCTCGCCCTGAGCATCCTCGGCCAGAGCTTTGTAATGCCCCGTGCTACCAATGAACGCATTCTCCGGCCCCTCCACGTCAATCTTGGGCACGAGATAAGCGTTGACCTGGACGGTAGGTGTGCGCAACTTCACACCGCTATTCGCGTTGGTCACGTTCGCGCGCACCCAGTACATCCCTCGCTCGAACACATGCACCATGCGGGTCGCATAGAGCTGCTGCGCGTTCATCGGCTCCCACGTTTCCTTATCGTCGCTCATCTCCCAGACCACATCGCCAAGCGCCGTGTGATCCAGACGGTTATCCAGCTCGAGCGACATCACCGCGGTCAGCGGCGCGAGACCGCTCAGTCGCCGCCCCTCCACCGTGGCCTCGATACCCTTGCCGCGCAGCACTGTGAGATAGAGCGGCCTTGGTGATAGCACTACACGCTCGTATTCCGGTACCGGGCTGATCAGTTCGGCTTGGGCGCTCAACCGGATACGCGGGCTTTCAACGTCATCCAGATCGATGCTGAATGATGTCTCGCCGCTATCGGGCACCGGCACATAGTCGGTCAGCGGGTCGCTATCCAGACCTTCCATCCTCACGATACGAACCCGCCAGCGACCCATGCTCTCAGGGTCGTAGCCCGTGTCTGCGAAGGGGTCATTCATGCGAACCGTGACAGCCAGGGGTTCAGTGTTGAGCACCTCTTCCTCGGCAACCGTGATCTCCGGCGAAATCGACTCCGACGGTACTGCCAGCACCTTGAAGGCCATTTCTGCCTTGGAGGTCGGTAGTTCAGTGTACTGCGCCTTTGCGCTGTACGGCGTCTGGCTCCATAGGCCGCGCGCGTCGGCATTCACACGCCGCTGAGCGATGTTGTAGTCGCCCCAACCACCCGGCGCCACGACCGATTCGTAGACCTCACCCTCACGGGCAAGCGTCAGACGCAGATCGGCGCTGTAGCTTTTGGCCTTGAGATCACCGAGATAGCCACCTTCCATTGATGCGGCGTAAAGACCCTCGGCCACCCGATCCTTGTCGTCCATCGACAGCACAGGCGATGGTGGATCTTTGACCTCGATCGACAGAGTTTGGGCGTTGACCTTGATTTTGGCCCCTTGCGGCGTGAAGACAGAGAGATCCCACGCCAACTGGTTTTCGCCCAACGTATCGAGGATACCGGTCAGGTTCGGTGTGCTGAACCACTCAACCTGGGCTAGACCGCTCGGCATGTTCGTCCATTCCACCAGACAAGTCAGCCGGCCCATCGCGCTACGGCTGATTGCTTCGTCCTCGTTGAGCGTTAGTAGACACTGCTCACCATCGGACTGTCGCAGCGAGAGATTGACACTCTGCACCTGACGATAAACCTCGCTTACGTCCTCACGCGCCTCGAGCGCGAAATCACCCATGACATAGGGCGGTACCACGTCGAGCTTGAAGCGACGCTGCTGCATCAAATACGGGTCACCTGCCTCGTCGAAAATCCAGACGCTGTACTCGATGTCCTGCTCGCCCGTGACCTTGGCAAAGCCACGCAGACCGATGCTATTGGCATAGGGTTCGGCCACACGGGCAGGCTCGAGCCCTTGCGGCAGAACGTCCCACTCGAGATAGCAGACTGGATCGGACAAGACCTCATGCTGGCGCGCCGCGGCCTCGTCGCGCGTCAAGCGGCAACGCGTGGCGCCGTCAGCGACGGCATCGATTATGATCTCCTCGAAGCCCTGCTTTACTTTCCAGGCCGCCGACTGGAGATCAATGTTCGCGCGCCATACCTCGACAGGCGCACTCAGCTCACCAACGCCTGGTGCGTCGATCTTCAAATCAACATAGGCGTTGCCCTCGTCACCCATTGAGCGAGCCGCAACAGGCAAAACGATCTTGCCGCCGGACGCGGTGAAGTCGAATGACTTGGCCACTCGTTTCGTCTGACCGGGCGCCAAAGCCACGCCGTTGACGACAAGCCCGACACCCGAGCCAGGCCGAATGGTGGCTTGAACCGCATGGCCACCAGCGAGAACCGAACCGTCCATGCGAATGAACGGCGCACTCTCGATGGAGGTGAATGCGTGCTTGGCGCCGGGGATAATAGCCACCCCACCGTTGACACCGGCCGCGACCTCACCCGCCGGCGGCGCGTAAGTGAACGTCGCCGATTTGCGAGTCGTGATCCCAACCGCGTCGATACCGACCACATTGATCGTGTAGTCGTTTGCCGACGCCGAGGCGTACAGGAAGGGGCCTGTCACGCGGAAGGTGAACTCATCAACACGGGTCCAGGTCGCGTTGACCGTTTCACCATTGGGCCCGCCCGTAATTGTGGCGGATTGGATATCGACCCCTGGATAATTGTCGGTCACGCTGATCTGGATCACGTTGGTCCGATCGACCGCTGCACCATCGAGTGCTTCGCCTTCGGCCCGGATCAGAATCGCCGGCGGCTCTACGTCGAGAACGAACACGACGCTCTCAGAGGCCTCGTTGCCCACGGCATCGGCGCCAACCACGTTCATCGTGTAGTCGTCACCGCCCATAGTCGGCGTTTGGACGCGGAAGGTCGTGCCATCGACGCGTTCGAGCTCTGCTGTCTCAGATTTTCCGTCGGTACCCGTGAAGGTCGCGGATACGACACGCGTACCAGGGCGATTGTCCTCGACCTTGATCCGAATATCGTCGCCGGGCATCAGGTGCGCGCCGGCCAGTGGCGCACCATCGGTATCAAGCTTTACGTTCGGAACGATTGCATCAACCGTGAAACGCGCGGTGATCCGGGCCGTATTGCCGGCTGCGTCCTTCGCGGCCACCGTGTAGGTGTACTCGTGATCACCGCTGTCCGGGGTCGTCAGCTCATAGGTCGAACTGTCGACTCGATTCCAGCTGACATCCACCGCCTTGCCGCTCGGGCCGGTCAGCCTCACCGATTCAAGACCGGCGCCTGGGCGATCATCACCGAGCTGAACCCGGATCTCGCCCGCAGGCGAGAAGATCGCACCGTCGAGCGGCTCGCCATCGACCTTTATCACCAGGTCCGGCATCGTATCGTCGACTGTGAACGCAGCACTGGCCTGCGAGGTGTTGCCCACCGCGTCCACCCCAGTGACCTTGATCGTGTAGTCGTCGCCTGCCGGCGTGTCGAGCTTGAAGGTCGTGGCATTCACACGCGCCCAGTTCACATCGACCACACGACCGTCTGATGCCGTTACGGTCAGAGATTGGATCGACGTACCGCCACGGTTGTCATCGACGATGACACGAATCTCGCTCTCGGGCCTCAGTAGCGCGCCATCGAGAGATTTCCCATCAGCACGCAGGGTAACGCTCGGGTCGACCGCATCAATCGTGAAGGTGGCACTGACCTGTTCGGTATTGCCTGCGGCGTCGATAGCGTCCACTACGAGCGTGTACCGGGAGTGTTTGCCGTCATCCGGCGTGGCCACCCGGTACGTGGTGCTGTTGAGCCGGGTCCACTGGCTACTCACTAGCTTCCCGCCCGGGCCAGTCAGCTTTGCAGACTGGATCTCGGGGTCTGGACGATCATCGGTCATGAGGATACGGATATCGCCTTCTGGCGAGAAGATCGCACCTTCAAGCGGGTTGCCATCCACTGTGAGTGAAAGACTGGGCTTCGTGCCGTCGATCAAGAACGAGGCGCTGGCCTGGCTCGAATTGCCCACCGCGTCGGCGCCCGTAACGTTGATCGTGTAACCGCCGCCATCGGGCGTATCCAAACGGAACGTCGTGCTGTTGAGCCGCGACCAGTTCGTCGGCACCGCACGGCCTCTCGAATCAGTGACCTCGAGTGACTCAATTGTGGTACCCGAGCGGTTGTCGGCAACCACGACGCGGATATCGTCACTCTGCATTAACAGAGACCCATCAAGCGGCTTACCGTTACCAAGCAAGGTGACGTCGGGTTCGATGCTATCGACCGTGAAAGTCGCATTCACCTGGTCTGTGTTGCCCGCTGCATCGAGGCCAACCACAGAAAGCGTGTAATCGCTTGATTTACCGTCATCCGGCGTTCCGATACTGAACGTCGTGCTGTTGAGCCGGCTCCATTCGGCATTGATCGTCTTGCCGCTCGGGCCAGTGAGCTTCGCCGACTGAATCTTCGCCCCCGCCCGATTGTCAGTCAGCTGAATGCGGATCTCGCCTTCGGGCGAGAACACGGCACCATCCAGTGCCTTACCGTCCACGGTGAGCACTACATCAGGCGCTGCATCGTCCACGGAGAATGCTGCGCTCGACTGCACGGTATTCCCGACAGCATCGACCCCAGTGACACTGATCGTGTAGTCATCCCCGGCGGGGGTTTCGATCTCGAAGGTAGTACCGTCAATACGACGCGGACTCGTGGCCACGAGTTTGCCATCCGAGCCTTTAAGTTTCAGCACGTTAATCGAAGTTCCGGGTCGATTATCAGTGACCTTGATACGTATCACAGCATTACGCATCAACAGTGCACCGTCTAGTGGCTTATTGTTGCCAAGCAACTTTACTTCAGGTTCGATGCCGTCGATGTGAAACGTTGCATTTGCCGTATCGGTGTTGGCAGCGGGATCAAGTGCAACAACACGAAGTGTGTATTCATTATCGCCGCTATTGCCTGGTGTTTGGATGCTGAACGTTTCGTCGTTTACACGGCTCCAACTGACATTATCAGCTATGCCGCTGGGGCCAGTGAGCCATGCGGACTTCAAAACGCCACCAGGTGTGTTGTCGAGCAAATGAATGAGAATCTCGCCAGAGGGCGACATCACGATATTATTCAGGTCAGTACCGTTCCCTCGTAGCACAAGGGTCGGGCCTATGTTGTCGATATCGAACTCTGCGGTAACGACAGTCTCATTACCTGATGCATCAACAGCTACAACGGTAAGAGAGTATCTTTTATTCTCAGCATTTCCTTCGGTCAATAGGCGATAGGTTTCACCATCCACTTGTTCTAGATTTGGAAAGATAGTTTCGCCGTTACCAGCGTGAAGCAAAACAGACTGAACTATCAGCCCTGAGTGATTATTGAACTGGACCCCATAATTCGGACAGAGCACTAAGTGATGATCTGCTC
>NZ_APNG01000036.1:0-21452 GCF_040361255.1 Salinisphaera sp. T5B8
CACTCGTGCCCGGTCGATCGATGAGCGGCACGCAAGTCGCCCGTGTACTCGATGAGTTGGCACTGACCCGCGGCCTGCCGACGGTCATACGATCAGACAATGGGCCCGAGTTCATTGGCAAGGCCATGCTGAACTGGGCTCACCACAATGGTGTTCAGCTCAAGCAGATCGAGCCCGGCAAACCGAACCAGAACGCCTATATCGAGTCCTTCAACGGCCGCTTCAGAGACGAATGTTTAAACGAGCACTGGTTCGTAAGCCTCGCCCATGCCACCACGATCATCCGGGGCTGGCATCGAGAGTACAACGAAGAACGACCGAAGAAGGAACTCAGCGGGCTGACGCCCGCTGACTACGCTGCGCAGATGGCCGCAGAGGCGGCCATTTAAACCTTGGGACTCTGTATCGAAACGCTACTAAAACCGGGGTATGGTCGGAAGCTCAGTTGCCGCCGCAGCGCGAAGCGCGGAGGGAACCCAAAGCGCGGCAGCGCTTTGGGCGGTCAACTGCAGCGCCTCGTTAGGCAATCCATCTATAGCGAGCCAGGCTCTTCGTCACTTACATCCACTTCCCATTCTCCAACCCGGACTTTCCCTACATTGAGATATGGTTCCTCGGGATGTGGGTCAAAACTAGTCCCATACCCGTTTTTATTTAGCGTTGAAATAGCTCTGCGATTTGGTTCGTCGCCTTCATCACGGACGTATGCGCTAAAGATGGCGTGCGCGTGATCTACCTTCCGTTGGTCATCCTCTGACAGGTGGTTATAAACATCAGGAGCATTTATTGCGTCTCCTTCGTTGTCAGCGTCAGGACGCTCGATATTTTCGATCTCTTGCGCCGCTTTTCGTACATCGCCTATTGAGACAGGCTTCCACATAACTACTCCTTTCTTAGATATGCCTTCGGAAAATCATACTACGGCCTAACGCCTAAGCTCAGTTGTCGCCCCGCGGGGGCGATCAACTGCAGCGTACTGTTGGGCAACGCTGGATTTTTGACTATCTCAAGCAACTAACCATTTTTCGCACGGCTTCATTTGCGCCATCTCCACCCACTACCCACGTATCCTCGTCGTCATCCGGAAAGATAATCTGCATGGCCGGCTGCTGAGCGACCTCTAATAGAAAAGATCCAGCAACTTGAGTTGGCAGCTCTATGTCTAAAATATGAGCATCGGCATAAGCCGGCAAAGTGAGCGGCCGGTTATTCACGAAGTCGAACATGACATTGACGTTCGATCCTTGCCGGCGATTCCATTTATCTTTGTATAAATCGACGACGATTTTCTCGCGCTGGGGAGAGCCCTTTATTACTATATTCTGGCCCACATTTTTGTTTTCTACCGCGCTGATCATCGAGCAGTAAAAATTACCGCTCCGCGCTGTAAACGATGAAAATTGCCAAGCGCCGAACTCCGGACTAACCGATTTCGAATACGCACTGTTTATGCCTAGAGCGTACAAAACTACGCAAGCAATGATTGACCTAAATACGGGTTGATACGACATAATATGACCTTCGTTTAGCTCACGCCGAAGCTAAGCGGAAAAAACAACGATCCGAAGCGTTCCTGTGAATACTCCGTAGTAGCTCCAGGCTGGCTCTCCCATCACAAGAATGGATCTTTACGGTCTGTTTTCTGGGCACGAGCGTTAGAGCGACTGTCCTTCGCCTCGAGAGACCTAATTGACCTGCGAATATCGACGAGAACGAGGAATGGCCCCGTCATGATCGCTGAGACAAGGAATGCGACTAACGCGAAGAGGAGAGCACCAAGGATCCTGCCGCCTACTTCGGGCTCAAAAATTAACCCGGCTCCTTGCAGTACAGGAACAGCGTAGTAGTAGCCAGCCAAACTCGAAATCACCAGCATGATCCATAAATAGATCTCGATAAGCCAAGCGTATACGTCAACAATTAGCCTAGTAAGCATTCAACCTCCTTCCCGTGCGTCCTACATTTGTGCTCCTTGCATTGAAGACGCCCAACGCCTAAGCTCAGTTGACGCCGGAGCAGGCGCAGCCTGCGGAGGGAACCCGAAGCGCGCCAGCGCTTCGGGCGGTCAACTGCAGCGATATGTTGGGTGCTTTTACGCCGTTACGT
Source organism: Salinisphaera sp. T5B8 (assembly GCF_040361255.1). Taxonomy (NCBI): domain Bacteria; kingdom Pseudomonadati; phylum Pseudomonadota; class Gammaproteobacteria; order Salinisphaerales; family Salinisphaeraceae; genus Salinisphaera; species Salinisphaera sp. T5B8. Next base: position 2,107 of record NZ_APNG01000036.1, read on the forward strand.
TGTTCGAACCCAACCCATTTTCATCAACGGTTTGCATGGCATAGCGGCGGAACTCCAAGGGTTTTTCAATACCCGGAATCGGCGTGCGGCCGCCGCCAGTCCCACAGACGGCAATAGTTCCGAATCCAAAAATTCGACCAAGAATACTTTGATCTACGTTAAAACTTTCGACTTTGCTGTGGTTGAGTTCAACCGTTACACGCCGAATGAATCCGGTTTTAGCAATGACGCGCTTCGAGGTTACACCCAGTTCGGTTGTGAGCTTCGTTATGAGCGCTTTCAATAACCCGTATACCGAAGCAATAAAAAGGAAAAGGCCGAAAACCGGACCGATCCCAGACTCCTGCCCGCTACCAAAAAGAATAAAGGCGATAACCACCCCTAGGGCACCGTGTATAAAAATGAACCAATGGATATGCCCGCGATGGATCACGCGCTCATTGTTCATAAGGTTATTGTCTATATATCCCATCTATTTACTCCCCGTTTTAATTACCCAACGCCGAAGCTCAGTTGCCGCCGGAGCAGCCGAAGGCTGCGGACGGAACCCGAAGCGCGGCAGCGCTTCGGGCGGTCAGCTGCAGCGATTCGTTAGGCACTCCTGGCACGAACTAGCTCTTTAATTTTCTCGATCAACGCATCTTCAGGCGTTATTTCTTTAGCCGCACCATGGGTTGTATATATAACGAACCGCAGCGAATCCGCATCATCCTCCGTATCCACAAATCCGCTAACGAGATCAGTAAGCCATTGTTCGTTTTCACCTCGAGGTATCCCCCACTTAGCCTCTTGTCCATCTTCAATTGAAACAGGAACACCGTCGGAGTATTGGTCCTTTACCGCCGTAATGATCGCTTGCTTCTTGTCTTTAGATCGGCCAACGGTCATGCCGATATTATTTATGATGGCGGCGCGCGTTCCCACGTTAGTCGCCGATAGGAATACGAAGTCTTTCGGCGGATGTCCCGGGCCAATAACTTGGCGCAGGCCACACCAGCCTCTCAACTTAATCCGTTTAGAATCGCTGGCCAAGTAAAGTGCCGTACCAACCGCGGCAAAAGACGCAAGCGCGGAAAACCAACTGGCCAGTGACCCCCATTCAATGCTCATATTTGGTGCCTAACGCCCAAGCTCAGTTGCCGCCGTAGCGGGCGAAGCCCGCGGAGGGAACCCGAAGCGCGGCAGCGCTTTGGGCGGTCAACTGCAGCGACACGTTATATACGCGAGGCCAATCAAATACTGTTGATCAGCTGACGCCGACAGCTTCAGCGAACTGCGAGCCGAATTGCGTACGAACTAAATAGCCGTTTTCACATACCACGCTATATTTTTCTTCAAAGTATTTGTTCCTCAGCTCTTCGAGTTCAGGCCTACCTTCGACCCACTTATACCTTTCCTCGTTAGCCAAACTGGACGAGTAGTCGACCTCAACAAGCCCTAGACGTATCCAGTTATCAACCATTGCAGGCAACTCGGGCTGCACCGCTGGGCTACTACCTCCATCGCTCACTAATGGCAAGACGTGTTTCATTAACGCCATATGGCCCGGCATGCCTTCCGTTACGAGCCGTATTTCAGCAATAGGGTATAGATCCGACGTGCTAATTATTCCTTGCAGCAACCGAGCTTCGTCCGCGCCTAATTGTTTAATGATTTCTACAAACGCGGGATGCGCTTTTTTCGCGATACGATCGTCCATTGAGCAAGCTATCAGCTCAAGATACATTTCACGCAGCTCTGCCTCGTCATGGCTAAAAGCAAGGCCTTGTAGAGCCGGACCGGCGACTGAAGCCTTCGGCTCAGTTAGATGCTCAGGAGGAATGCCTTCAGTCTTTTCTTCTAAATCTGACGAAAACTTATTTGTGAAATAATTTCGCGCTTTTTCGAATCCAAAATTTAGCGCAGCTAGAGGCAATAGAGCATTATTTATTGTTTTCGTTACTGTTAATGCAGCCCTGCCTATATTTTCTCTAGCCTCTTTACCGTGCTCCGTACTTTCGATTGCACTGCCAGCGGATTTTGCGACGTCAAGTGTGTCTCGAATATTACCCATTACAACCCCCAAAACTCATCGATTGATATAACGCCTAAGCTCAGTGGTCGCCACGCAGTGGCGATCAACTGCGGCGCACTGTTAGAAGCTTCACGTTCACCCGCAGATCTAATGAGAAAGCTGCAAGTAACGCTCAAATGTTTTTTCGAGATCTTGCAGCTCTTTGTATAGCTGCTTCTTCGACTCGGCGCGTTCACGCGCTTTTTGCTTGCGCTCCTCTCCTACACCCAAATCCTGCAATTCGGCGGTTAACGTTTCGATATCGATAGCTGTACACCAGATCGCTTCGTGAATATAAGTACTGATGTGTTCATCGAACGTAAAACGCATACCTCGCGTTCCCAGCAGAAAGTTTTGTTGGGCTTCGATCGTCGGATTACCATTGCGTGCAATCGATCCCAAAAACTCCCTTACCGACTCGAACTGCGCATACCGCCGATCGAAGAGCTCGTGTTTTAATCGTTTCTGATTCGTTCTCCATTGCTGATATCCGATAAGTGCTGCGAGTATCGCAATTGTGGGCGTCAACGCGGCCGAGAGATATTGGAGCCAGCTGCTTATTCTGGGAACACAGTCCATTGCTTCTAACGCCTAAGCTCAGTTGCCGCCGGAGCAGCCGAAGGCTGCGGAGGGAACGCAAAGCGCGCCAGCGCTTTGGGCGGTCAACTGCAGCGATCTGTTATGTTTCAATTTCCCGCAGCTCAAAATGGCCCTTTAGTTTAGGCACCAGCTCGAATTTGGGTGGAGAGCCAGACGGCCAAGGAGCTTTTCGGGCTTCGATAAGCCACTGGCCAATTTTTTGATCGATTAGCTCACGACATGTGCTTCCCCAGAAGGAAGCCTTATCGATATTGACTTGGGTTACCTTTCCATTGGGCAGCTTAATGGACACAACTTCCCAAGATTTATAAAAAAAGTGATCGCGATCTGTAGCTGCGAGTTTTAACCCATACCCAGCGCCCGAAGAGCTGTGTTTCCCGTTGTTCCAAGCTGTAACCTTCATCTTTTCCCGCAGTTTTCATCAGGACATAACGCCTAAGCTCAGTTGTGGCCGCGCCAGCGGCCATCAACTGCAGCGATTCGTTATACATCTAAAGGCCAAATACGTTCACGTAAATATTTTTACCATCGTCCGTATTTTCGACCGTATACTCGATAGGGATATCGTTCGATCCTTTCGGGCCGTGGATGTGAAGCTCAGCCGCACATTCGTGTGCGCCAGTTTGTTCGTTGGTGCTGCTAGTTCTCACGGCTTCTACCGTGTAGCTAACGCGCTTTGCGAAATCCGCGCCGAGCTGACGTACCATTTCCTCGTCAGAAATTTCCTTTACGAGCCCTCGTACATTTTCGCTATTACAGCTTGGGACAGATTGTCCACACGCAGTAAGAAGCAAACTGCTAGCGATGCCAGCCCAATGAAAACGGTTAAGCATATTTCCCCCGATAACTCAATGTTTATTCCGTCACTCGTATAACGCCTAAGCTCAGCCGCCGCCGGAGCGGCCGAAGGCCGCGGAGGGGACCCAAAGCGCGCCAGCGCTTTGGGCGGTCGGCTGCAGCGACTCGTTGTACGTGAACTGCATCGATTGACGATCCCTCAAACTCGCCAGCGGACCCCGAAACTTGGCACGCCTGCAGAAAGAATGCGCCAAAACCAAACTTACCGCGAATACCCGCTGACGGGAAAGCGTCGAGCTGGCCGACGCCCGATAAAACAGCTTCAATTCGACGAATATCTAACGAAGCGGCCAAAGCGAGCTATTGGCGCGAACTTGCTACCCGACTCCAACGCTCAGCAGCCATACCAACCCACCGCCGTACAACGCCTAAGCTCAGTTGCCGGCCGAAGCGCGCCCGCGCTTTGGGCGGTCAACTGCAGCGTCTTGTTATGTACATTGAGCTATGCCGAAAGCTGAAACGGCGCTAAGTCATCTTCAGTAGCAGCGTAAATTTGTTCGTGCGAGTTCTCGAAGATCGCGCGGTTGTAAGCTGCGACCTCGTCTTCGCTTAGACCTTTATTATGCTCAACGTCTGAGCTTTCGCTTTCGGACATAAGGAGGGCAGCATTCGGAGAAACTGGATAGAAAAATTCTGTTTTATTCGGAATTTCGTTATTGGTTCCCAATGTGGCATGCGTATTAATAACTGGCTGGTCTCCAGCGATAAATCTGATCCCTGAAGGCGGCCGCAATATGACAGGGGAAAACTTAGATCTATCGGCGATGACCGAAAAAGCCATGTTTGTTGCAAAAACATGCCGCATAATTGTCCAGCAAGCATCTAGATTTACTGAAGCTAATTGCGGCAACTCAGAAAGATTCTTGAGAACATTAACCTTGATACGTTTCGTTCGGAAGTATTGCATACATAGATAATGGCAGAATGCCATCCTATGCTCGTCATCCCCAAAGAAGCTCACGTCACCTTCGCGAAGCTTCTCCATATAGGGGATCGATTCCTGCTCGATCATCGAGTGGAAATCCTCTTCCATATTGTTCATTGCAATATCGATGACTTCTTTCAGGGCATCTTCCGGGACGCCTCTGTCGATCAACGCGTCTCGAACTTTAAATATTGCTTGAAAAGTATCAATCCAACCCTCGTTTAGCTTCTTCAACAACCCGGCAGACTGTTGTACGGCTAACACTCTGATGTGCTCGATATCTTCGCTCGAGAGTTCCTCAACTCTGTAGAAGTCTCTCTCTTGACCGATATTCAGCGTTGAGGTTTCAAATGTCTTACGGCCCCTGAGGCACCAAACTTTCTCGTCAGCCCCCCATGCCGATAAATAATATTGCCAAACGTAATGATGCCGTCGCTTTTTGTCCACCTGCTACTCCTTGGCAAAAAGACATAACGCCAAAGCTCAGTTGCCGGCTGAAGCGCGGCAGCGCTTTGGGCGGTCAACTGCAGCGCTTCGTTAGCTGTACGTAAACTACATGCTTTTCTTTTGGGCATTTTCCGCAGCTTGTTTGGCGGCCCCACAAATGGCAGCGGCTATTGCGCTCGCTACATTTCCGCCACCAAGTACGAAATCGTTTTCAAACTCATATTCGCCAGATATATTGAGCGATACAATAGTGCCGTTTCCAGCGGCACAATCTTTGACCGGAACATACCACTTATACAGCGACACCGTATTAGTTCCAGATTGAGTAACTCGCCCAATTACCACTGCAATTAAGGTATCTCCTCTATTTTTTGTAAGATTTAACGATCCAGCCTGTGCTTCCCACGCACCACCCTCATCGGTGGTTGCCACAGTTATCCAACCCGTTGAAGCATAGGCAAAGTTGGCAGCGCAAAAAAACAACGCGACCGAGATAAGCAATACCTTCACGATTTCCCCTTTGTAACAGCTAACGCCTAAGTTCAGCCGAGTTTGAGGCGGTGACCCTTTTGCGGCAGCAAAATGGGCGACGGGTCAAACGTCGGCTGCAACGAAATGTTCGGTGCCCGTTCATCGAACACTCACACCTTGTTGCACGGACCGTAGGCACTCAGCGCTAAGGTCCACTAATCGACCTGATCTATCTCTGCGAACGCCCGCCATTATTACTTCGAGTGACGTTAGAGAAAAGGTGAACCAACGGCGCCCACCGTTATTCGCGTCTGGCACCTCAAGGCTCAAGTAGGGTGGCAGACCTCCACCTGGAGGCGTCGACTTCATGTGGTACCAAGACCCGGTTGCCTCCAAGTCTTCTACTGCGATCGATTCAAAGTATTTACCGATGCAAGGAGGAAACTTTAGTTGCTTGTCTCCGACCACCAAAGTCTGGGATGCCAGGTCGAGACTCACTCGTCCGTATGCGTCCGGAATACCATCTATAGCCCCAGATTCGCTGATCGAAAGCAGCCTATCCTGGTGCGATACCGCAAGCGTAGAAACGAACAGCAAGCTAAGGGCAACGAAAAACTTCACTGGGCACCTAACGCCTGAGTTCAGGTGCGCGCCTCGTGGCCTCCAGCGTAGCCGCTGGGGCTCGCCGCGTCACCTGCAACGACCGGTTAGGATTGCCTCCGAGACCGGCCAAGATAGGGCCTCTTCGAGGCCGTAAAACGCGAGTCACAGAATCGTTTAAATTCATGCCCTTAGTTAGATTTCACCCCACCTCTTAGTAAGGTGGGCTAGCCAGCCCCCTAAAAAGCAGTTCGACAGGCGCGGGAAAGGCCGGCAGATCGCCTGCCTGTGGTACCCGCAAACCTGGCTTTTGAGATACGCCGAGATGGTCCCCGTACCGGTAGAGCATGCTTCGCATTTCCACTAGCCGGATGGGAGTTGGTAACGGTAGGGCAGCGCGCACGGCCGCTGCGCCTGTCCGTCGCGCTGCTGGGCCGCCTGAGGCCCTACAGGCCGCTAAAAGCGACAATTCGCCCCACGATGCCGCCCTGCCTCGCCGAAGGATTCAAGCAGTGACTGACAGCCGATTCGCCCCACGATGCCAACCTGACGGCCTAACGCCGAAGCTCAGTTGCCGGCCGAAGCGCGCCAGCGCTTTGGGCGGTCAACTGCAGCGTATCGTTAGATTTATCAGACAACGTCACCATAGGCTTTTTTTAGTTCGAGAATAAGGCATTCGCTACGAGGCACGATGTATCGCTTGCCTACCGAATCCTCAAACCAGAAATTCCAATACGACGAACTTTCGCCGTCCGGGAACTGCACATAGAGATCCTCACGAACAATAGGTCGCTCGGTAAACTCACCCTCGCCTAAGCGCACGCCACCTGACTTATCCCCTAGTTGAACCGCCTCCCAGCCGCCTACCTCTAAATCCCCGCCGAAACGGGAAATAATGGCGGCGCGTCGACCGTGGTTTGTGGCCTTTACCACTATATGAGGTTGGCCGTAGGTGTATTCGGCCGTATAGAAGATCGCTTCCACCTTTATTTTGCTTCGATCCAGCACCGTCCCATAGAGCGAGAGTAGGAACCCTGCAATCGAGATAATCAGTGCACAAGCTGCAATGTAGCCAGAAGGTTCCACTTTATATCTAACGCCAAAGCTCAGTTGGCCATGCGGAGCGCAGCGGAGCATGGGTCAACTGGAGCGGATTGTTAGGCATTACGACCTAGCCTGTCGCGCCAAAGAAATTCGCAGCGATTAGCGCCGCTAACGCAGTGCAAAAACAAAACGCAATAAGCCACGCTTGAATGACCAGACGCTTACCATATTGACTGATGATCGGATCATTCAGGCGTCTATATTCGCGTTTAAATATGAAATTCCACGAAGGCGACCAGGTTCCGGCGTATTCGCCTGGCGCTGCCGACGGTGAGCCCAAACGCACCCATATTTGCCGATGATGTTCCGCCATGTAACTGAACAGTTTGTTCGCATCACGGTTGTGACAAATGATCAATACCCCGATCAGGATTAACAATGTGAAGATCACAAATCCCACTGGCTCTCCTCGTGACGCCTAACGCCTAAGCTCAGTTGCCGCCGGAGCAGCCGCAGGCTGCGGAGGGAACTCGAAGCGCGGCAGCGCTTTGGGCGGTCAACTGCAGCAGCTTGTTATATTTTATAGCCTTAGCAATTAATTGAGCCATAATAAATATCGAATTTTTTTGTTTTGTCAAAACGAAACTGGTCAAGGTCGAATATACGTCCGTCGATAAACACACTGCCTGCGGTGAATTGAATAGATATCGAATTTAGTTTCTTAGAGGTTACCGGGTATACAAGATAGAGCCAGTGGTTGAAATGATCGAACCGTGGAGGTTTTTGGTAAGTGACATGCATTTTCGATGGCTCGAAACTCTCTCCGTTATCACTGTTTTTTAGATGAATAAATTTCGGCTTCACAGTTACATTGTCGGCGTTGCTTCTCAATAGAATAGATACGACTATTGGCTCTTCGCTACTGTATGACGGTGCAACTTGAATATGCAGATTTCCAAGATTACGCACTAAAGCATCTTTACTAGCTCTATTGTATCCGCAGCTTACGGAGCTAGTCGGAACTCCATCCGCTGGATCTGGTTCGAGATAAGTGCGCGACGTCGGATAAAGCACGCAGCCTTGAGCGGCGAGAAGCATAAACACGCTTATTAGCCAAGTTAAACGCACCGACTTCTCCCAGGAATATAACGCCAAAGCTCAGTTGCCGGCCGAAGCGCGGCAGCGGTTTGGGCGGTCAACTGCAGCGACCTGTTGGGTTTCATTCTTTTATCAGGCGATCTAGCTTTTTAGACAGCTTGTCGAATTTCGACGACTTGGAAAATTTAACCTTGATGCCTTTTGAATCTTGCTGAATTTCGGAGACTCGTGCTTGAGTACCTGTCGGAAGTTCATCGAAGTTATGAACCCGGTACCAAGCGCCTTCTTTCGTAAGTATCCCATCTGCTTCGAGTCGCTCGAAGTCTGTCTCTTTGGCCATGCTACGAGCGTCGTCGGCAATTTTATGGAGCATTTTTTCTCGTTCTTCCGCGTCCATGCTTACTCCTTCAAATTCGATTCTGTTAATACCCAACGCCAATTCGACGACATCTGTAGGTATATCATACCGTTTATCGTCTACCTAATTCCGACTAGAACTCGCGCCATTTCGGTGTTGACGCGCTACCATGAGCGTTAGGTAGACACGAACAGGTGGCCAAATGCCGACACCCGCACCACAACAGCCGAAGCTCCTTGAACAGGTTCGCCAGCGTTTGCGTGTGGGTCATTACAGTCTCAGAACGGAGCAAACCTATCTCCCCTGGATAAAACGCTACATCCTTTTCCACGGCAAGCGCCACCCGCGCGAGATGGGCAAGGCAGAAATAGAAGCATTTCTTACGCATCTGGCGGTGGAGCGACACGTATCTGCGGCAACCCAGAATCAGGCGCTTAACGCGATTCTGTTCCTTTATCGCTCGGTGCTCGAAATTGATATGCCGTGGATGACCGATGTCGTTCGCGCGAAGCACAATCGTCGTATTCCGGTGGTGCTGAGCGTGCAGGAGGTCAAACGGGTACTCGCGCACTTGTCGGGCATCAACGAACTGATGGCGTCCCTGCTCTATGGCTCTGGCCTGCGTTTGATGGAAGCGGTACGGCTTCGCGTCAAAGACGTAGATTTCGACTATCGGCAGATCGTGGTTCGCGACGGTAAAGGTGCGAAGGATCGGGTTACGCCACTGCCGGAGCGTACAGTGGCGCCCCTCAAGGCGCAGATAGAACATGTCAAAACGCTGCACGAGCAGGACCTCGAGGCCGGATATGGTGAGGTCTATCTACCAAACGCCCTGGCTACGAAATATCCGAACGCGGCACGCGAACTCGCTTGGCAGTATGTTTTCGCGTCCGAACAGTTATCGCGCGACCCGCGCGCCGATACGACACGACGACACCACATCAATGAGAAGGGCCTGCAAAGAGCTGTAAAGGATGCCGTGCGCGCAGCCCAGGTCCATAAGAAGGCCAGCTGCCATACCTTTCGTCATTCATTTGCCACCCACCTTCTGGAGCGTAGCACCGATATCCGTACGGTGCAGGCATTACTGGGCCACAAGGATGTACGTACGACGATGATTTACACCCACGTATTGAAACGTGGCGGACACGGCGTCGTTAGCCCGTTGGACGCGTAAGGGCGATACGCGACGTTAACCGAAGGCTTGGTGCTGCGCGCCTATTGGCACAAGCGTGTGATTCGCCGTACGGCGTTGAACATATCAAGCCTGTTCCCAGGCTGACCGACACACTCGTGCGAGCCGGTGGCGCAGCGTATCTCAGCTTGAGCCGCCATGGCGCGCCACGACGTCCATGCGATCGAGCACCGCATGGGCCTGGCGCACGTGGCCGACCCGCCAGCAGTCGCTGGTGCGTGCCTGGGCGTCGGTGATCGGTCCGGCGACGTCGTGGCGGGCCGCACGGGCCTTGAGCGCACTGACGCGTTCGGGGGTGGCCGGGCAGCAGTCGAGATACTGCACCAGGCGTTTGGTGACCAGGTTTACGATCGCCAGCAGCGCCAGCACGATGCCGGGCATGAGGGTCCATACATCGACGGCGGCATTGGCATGGCTCAGCCCGGCCATCACGCAGATCACGCTATAGCCGAAGCCGGCCATGAATACGCCGAGCGACGGCAGCCGCCGCAGGGCGACCAGCAGCACCAGCGCGCCGCGGGGTTCGTGGTTTTCCAGGACGAACGGCGCCTGGTCGGGCCAGTCGTCCATGTTTCCGCTGGTGAGTGGCGGCGACAGGTCGCCTACGAGCATACGTTCGTTATACATGTTCTATTCCTCTCGCCCGCGCGGCGCCGTGGCCGCTGCGGTTTGGGTGTTCGTTTGAAGCCGGCATGGGAGCGGGCCGCGGTTACGCGGGGCTGGCCGGCTGTTGGCAACCCGCGGGCTGCGGTTTGCTCAGCGAGTGCGAAGGGTGAAGCCCGAATCGCTGCGATTCCATCCGTACAAGGCGGGATATTTCGCCGGACGAGCGGTCAATTTCGCCGCACTGGCGTATTACACACATAAAAAAGGCCCGCCGAAGCGGGCCTTCAATAACGAGCGTGAGCCGCCCTATTTCTTGATGCCGCCCTTGGTGAGGTCGGCCGGGTCGAGCAGGCGGTCGATCTCTTCTTCGCTGAGATCGGTCTGCTCCAGGGTCAGCTCCTTGATGGGCTTGCCTTCCTTGTACGCCTGCTTGGCGATGGCCGCGCCCTTGTCGTAGCCGATGACCGAGTTGAGTGCGGTGACCAGAATCGGGTTCTTCGACAGCGCATCGTCCAGATTGTCCTGGTTGACGGTAAAGCTGGCGATGGCCTTGTCGGCCATGACCTGGCTGGTATTGGCCAGCAGTTCGATGGACTGCAGCAGGTTGTAGGCGATCACCGGCAGCATGACGTTGAGCTGGAAGTTGCCGGACTGGCCGGCGACGGTAATCGTGCTGTCGTTGCCGATGACCTGGGCGGAGACCATGGCGGCGGCTTCCGGGATCACCGGGTTGACCTTGCCGGGCATGATGCTGGAGCCGGGCTGCAGCGCTTCCAGCTGGATTTCCCCCAGGCCGGCGAGCGGGCCGGAGTTCATCCAGCGCAGGTCGTTCGCGATCTTCATCATGGACACGGCAATGGTCTTGAGCTGGCCGGAGAGCTCCACCGCGGCGTCCTGCGACGACAGGCTTTCGAAGTAGTTGCTGCTGGTTTCAAAGCGGCAACCGCTGGCCTTGCCAATCGCCTTGGCGAAACGCTCGCCGAATTCGGGATGGGCATTGATGCCGGTGCCCACGGCCGTACCGCCCTGGGCCAGGCGGCGCATACGCGGCAGTGCGGCTTCCACACGGGCGATACCGGAATCGATCTGCGCGGCCCAGCCGCCCAGCTCCTGGTCAAAGCGTACCGGCATGGCATCCATGAGATGGGTACGCCCGGTCTTGACGACCTCCGAGAGCTCTTCGCCCTTCTTGCGCAGCGTGTCGCGCATGTGCGTGAGTGCGGGCAGCAGCTTGCGCTCGCATTCGATGACGGCTGCAACGTGGATGGAGGTCGGGATCACGTCGTTGGACGACTGGCCCATGTTGACGTGGTCGTTCGGGTGCACGGTCTGGCCGGCGGCTTCGGTGGCCAGATGGGCGACCACCTCGTTGGTGTTCATGTTGGTCGACGTGCCCGAACCGGTCTGAAAGATATCGACCGGGAAATGATCGTCGTACTGGCCTTCGGCCACGGCCGTGGCGCTGTCGATGATGGCCTGGGCGATATCGCCGTCCAGCAGTTCCAGGTCGCGGTTGACCTCGGCCGCACTGGCCTTGATCAGGCCCAGGGCGTTGATCATGGCGCGCGGCGCACGCAGATCCGAGATCGGAAAATTGTCGACCGCACGCTGCGACTGGGCGCCCCAGAGCGCATCGGTGGGCACCTTGAGCTCGCCCATGCTGTCTTTTTCGATCCGGTAATCGTTATCTGCGGCCATCGAATGCTCCTTCATTTTCAAAGCTTGGCGGCCGGGCGGCGCCCGCGCCGGGATGAAATCACGTATGCGCAGACAAGGCCACGCACGACGCATGAATTCGGTAGAATCCGCGATTCTATCACCGACTATTGCAACCTCCGATTGCGTTCGGCCTGCTAGGCCACGCGCGGCGGTCGCCACAGCGTTTACGCGCTGACGGCCCGCCCAGCCGCGCCAAACGCAGCCGGAGCGATCGACGGTTACACAACGGGAACACCTGCTCATGGCCATGCAACTGACCGCGCTGTCCGCTATTTCGCCGATCGACGGCCGTTATGCGGATAAAACCTGGGATCTGCGCTCGATCTGTAGCGAATATGGCTTGATCCGCTACCGCCTGATCGTCGAGATCCGTTGGCTACAGGCGTTGGCGGCCGAACCCGAAGTCGGCGATATCGCGCCCTTTTCGGCCGAGGCGACCGAATTTCTGGACAGTTTGATCCACGAGTTCGATATCAACGAAGGCCAGCAGGTCAAGTCCATCGAGGACACGACCAATCACGACGTCAAGGCCGTCGAATACTACCTGCGCAACAAGATCAAGAACTTCGAGGAAATCGCGCACGTCAACGAGTTCATTCACTTCGGTTGCACGTCGGAAGACATCAATAACCTCGCTTATGCGCAGATGCTGCGTGACGCGCGCGATGACAATCTGCTGCCCGCCATCGATCGGGTGATCGAGTCCATCGCTGCACTCGCCGAAGCCCATGCCGATACGCCGATGCTTTCGCGCACGCACGGCCAATCCGCCTCGCCCACCACCCTGGGCAAGGAAATGGCGGTGTTCGTACAGCGTTTGACCCGCCAGCGCGCCCTGCTCGCCGAAGTCACGATCTTCGGCAAGATGAACGGCGCGGTCGGCAATTACAACGCCCACTTCGCGGCCTATCCGAATGCCGACTGGCCCGGCATTGCCACGCGCTTCATCCGTGGTATGAATCTGGAGGTCAGCCCGGCGACCACGCAGATCGAGCCGCACGACTTCATCGCCGAGTTCTTCCATGCGCTCATGCGCGTGAACACGGTGCTGCTGGATTTCGCCAAGGACATCTGGGGCTATATTTCGCTGGGCTATTTCAAGCAGGCCACGGTCGAGGGCGAAGTGGGCTCGTCGACCATGCCGCACAAGGTCAACCCCATCGATTTCGAGAATGCCGAGGGCAATCTGGGCCTGGCGAACGCGATCATGGATCATCTGGCCGCCAAACTGCCCATCTCCCGCTGGCAGCGCGACCTGACCGACTCCACCGTGCTGCGCAATCTCGGCGTGGGCCTGGCGCATGGCGGCGTAGCCTATGCATCGCTGCTCAAGGGCATCAACAAGCTCGAAGCCAACCCGGCGCGCCTGGATGCCGATCTGGAAGACAACTGGATCGTGCTCGCCGAAGCGGTGCAGACGGTCATGCGTATTCGCGGCATCAGCGGTGCCTACGAGCAGCTCAAGGCGCTCACCCGCGGCAAGGTCATCGACGCCACCGCGATGCGCGATTTCATCGAATCGCTGGATATTCCGGCCGATGACAAGGCCCGACTCAAGGCCATGCGCCCGCACGACTACGTGGGCAACGCGCCCGCGCAGGCGCGCGCGATTCGCGGCACCCAAGGCTAAACCGTATGGATGTATTCGAAGCCATTTCCACGCGCCGTTCGGTGCGCCATTTCGATCCGGACCATCGCATGGCCGAGGACGAAGTGCGCGAGCTCATGGAGCACGTACTGCTCTCGCCGACGGCCTTCAATATCCAGAACTGGCGCTTTGTGGCGGTCGAAAACGACGAGCTGCGCGCCGAAATACGCAAGGCCGCCTGGGATCAGGCCCAGGTGACGGAATGCTCGCTGCTGCTCGTGCTGTGTCTGGATCTGAAAAGCTGGGCCAAGTCACCGGAACGCTACTGGCGCAACGCGCCGACCGCGGTGGCTGAAAGCATGGTCCGCGAGATCAAGCACTTCTATCGCGACGACGAATGCCTCCAGCGCGACGAAGGCATGCGCTCCTGTGGCATGGCCGCGCAGACCGCCATGCTCGTCGCCCGCGCGATGGGCTACGACTCCTGCCCGATGGACGGCTTCGATTTCAAGCGCGTGGGTCATCTGATCAACCTGCCACCGGATCATCGCATCTGCATGATGATCTGTATCGGCAAGACGTTGCAGGGCGCCCATCCACGCAGCGGCCAGCTCGCGCTCGACGATGTACTCATGCGCGACCGCTTCCCCGACAGCGAATACGACGCCGACTGATCGCGCCGCGGCGCCGGCCTATTCCTCCGGCGGCACCGCTTCGTATTCGCGAATCCGCTCGCGAATGGTTTCGGGCACGCGCATGCTCGTCTGCGCGCCGAAATCGAACCACACCACCACGGTGTTGTAGACCGCGATCACGTCGTCGGTTTCGGCAAAGAACAGGCACTGCTCCAGCTCGAAACTGCTGCGACCGATGCGCTTGACCCGCGTGCCGATTTCCACATCCGCCGGAAAGCGCAGCTGCTGGCGAAAGCTGCAGCGCAGATCGGCCAGGATCGGCCCGTCGCTGGTCTGTGTATCGCCGCCGTCGGAAATCATGTGGATGTAGTCGATCCGCCCGTCTTCCGAGTAGCGGTAGAACACGGTGTTGTTCACATGCCCGAGGCTGTCCATTTCGCCCCATTTCACGGTGATGGGCACGTAGTGAACATAATCGGAACGGGTCGGTTGACGCATGAAGGCTCCCGAAAGACTTGGTATCGGCTCAACCGGCGCGCAGGCGCCGACGACCAGATTACGAGCGCCTGGTCGCGCATACGTCGCCTACTGGGCGCGCACATCGCGCTTGGCCTCGCGCTGGGGCGCTATCGTCGCCTACCAGGCCCACTGGCGACAACTATTGCTTGTGCACGGCCATTCAATGCTTAGCGCAGACGTGCATCGGCTTTCCATACGCTGGCGTATTGACACGCCGCGGCATATCCGCAACATTATACGAAAGGCTTATGATGCAGCGCCGCATGACCAAATCGCAGAAAGTGATGCTAAGCGCCCAGGACTGGGCCGAAGCCGCGCTCGACGCCATCGGGCGGCGCGGCGTGGAAGGCGTGGCGGTCGAACCGATCGCGCGCGAACTCGGTGTGACCAAGGGCAGCTTCTACTGGCACTTCCCCAACCGGGAAGCCCTGCTCGTGGCCGCACTCCAGCGCTGGGAAGCGCGTGAAACCGATGAAGTGCTCGACCGCGTACAACAGGAGACGGATCCACGTGCGCGGGTCAAACGACTCATTACGGAAGTGAACACCTCGAAGAAGGCGAGCCGGATCTACAGCGCGCTCTCAAGCGCGACCAAACCGGCATTCGTGCGTGATTACGTCGAACGGGTCTCCAAGCGCCGGCTGGATTTCATTATCGACAGCTACGCCGCTCTGGGCCTGTCGGCCGACAACGCGCGCCGGTGGGCGCTGATGACGTTTTCGGTGTTCCTCGGCTCCCTGCAGATCCGGCGTGATCTGCCGGGGGAATGGCCGAACGCCGACGAGCCGGCGTTCGCCGAATACGTGCGGTTCTTGATGGTGAGCCTGATGCCATCAGAGCTGGACGCCGCAAACAACACGCCGGCACCGGATGTGCCGGAATGGTTCGCCCGTCGCGGCGGCCACGGATTTTAAACGGGAGGTTGTGATGACAGCTTTAATATCGATACTGGTCGCGATTGCGGCCGTCTGGACGCTGGCTTATGTCGGCGCATCCCTGGCGGTCTGGAGTGCAGCGGTCGTGGTTTATTTCGTGGCGCTGGCCGCGGTTGGCGCTATCGGATGGCCCGGCATCATTGTTGCGGCAGTGATCTTCGTGCCGATTCTGGCCATCTTCAATACCAAGAGCCTGCGCAAGAAGCTCGTCACCGCACCGGTGTTCAAAGGCTTCAAGGCCGTACTGCCGCCGATGTCGGACACCGAGCGCGAAGCGCTGGAAGCCGGCAGCACCTGGTGGGAAGCCGAGATGTTTCGCGGCAAGCCTGACTGGAAATACCTGCTTGACTTCAAGCGTACCCAGCTGACCGCCGAGGAACAGTCGTTTCTGGACAACGAAACCGAAACGCTGTGCGCCATGCTCGACGAATGGGAAATCATGTCCGAGCTCAAGGACATCCCGGAAGAAGGCTGGAAGTACATTCGCGAGAACAAGTTCTTCGCCATGCTCATCCCCAAGGAGCACGGCGGCCTTGGTTTTTCTGCCGTGGCCCAGTCCACGATCGTGGCCAAGATCGCCTCGAGCTCGCTGACCACGGCCGTGACCGTGATGGTGCCGAACTCGCTCGGCCCGGGCGAACTGCTCGTGCATTACGGCACCAAGGAACAGCAGCAGAAATGGCTGCCCGGCCTGGCCGACGGTAGCGAAATTCCCTGCTTCGGCCTGACCGGCCCGGAAGTCGGCTCGGACGCCGGCGCGCTGCCGGATACCGGCATCGTGTGCCGCGGCGAATACAACGGCGAAGAAGTGCTGGGCATGAAGCTCACCTTCTCCAAGCGCTGGATCACCCTCGCCCCGGTGGCTACGGTCATCGGTCTGGCCTTCAAGCTGTATGACCCGGACGGTCTGCTTGGCGACGAGAACAAGACCGAATACGGCATCACCTGTGCCCTGATCTCGGCCGACGAGCCGGGCGTGGAAATCGGCCGTCGTCATGCCCCGGGCGCGTTCATGAACGGCCCGATCTACGGCAAGGACGTGTTCGTGCCGCTCGACGCCATCATCGGCGGCAAGGAAAAAGCCGGCGGTGGCTGGCGCATGCTGGTGGAATGCCTGTCGGCCGGTCGTGGCATCTCGCTGCCGGCCCTGTCCTCGGCTGCGGCCAAGTCGGCCTATCGCATGACCGGCGCCTTCGGTCGCATCCGTCGCCAGTTCAAGGTGTCGGTCGGCAAGTTCGAAGGCGTGCAGGAAGCGACCGCTCGTATCGGCGGGCTCAACTACAAGATGGAAGCCTCGCGTATCTTCACTGCGTCCGGTGTCGATCAGTGCACGCCGAGTGTGGTCACGGCCATGGCCAAGTACCACATGACCGAGTGGATGCGCCAGATCGTCAACGACTCGATGGACGTCCACGGCGGTCGCGGTATCCAGCAGGGCCCGCGCAACTATCTGTTCGGCTCCTATCAGTCGGTGCCGATCGCGATCACGGTCGAGGGTGCGAACATTCTCACCCGTAGTCTGATGATCTTCGGCCAGGGCGCCATCCGCTGCCATCCGTTCGTCTTCCCGGAAATGGAAGCGGCCCGCAAGGACGATCTGGACGAGTTCGACCACCTGCTGTGGTCGCATGTCGGCCATTCGGTGAACCGTGCCGCGCGCACGCTCACGTTTGGTCTGTCCGGTTCGATCACCGCCAAGGCACCGGTCGACGGCGTGGCTGCGCCCTACTATCGCAAGCTCGAGCGTTTCTCCTCGGCGCTGGCGATCTGTTCGGACATCACCATGGGCATGCTCGGCGGCGAGCTGAAGAAGAAGGAACTGCTCTCCGCGCGTCTGGGTGATGTGCTCTCCGAGCTGTACTTCGGTTCGGCCACGCTCAAGTTCTTTTACGACGAAGGCAAGAACGAGCCGGAAGACATCGCCCATCTGCAATACGTGATGGAAGATTGCCTGCACAAGATCGAAGAGGCCTTCGACGGCTTCTTCCGCAACTTCCCGAACGCATTCGTGGGTGGCGCGATGCGCGTACTGGTGTTCCCGACCGGCCGCCGTCACAAGGGCCCGAGCGACAAGCTCATCAATGCCCTGGGTGACTGCATTCTGGAACCGTCGGAATTCCGCGATCGCATGACCGCCAACATCTATATCGGCAAGGATTCGCACAGCGCCACCGGCCGTATGGAAAACGCGTTCAACAAGCTCGTGGAAGTCGAGGATGTCTACAACAAGTTCGCCAAGGCCGTCGTCAAGGGCGAGGCGGAAGGCTTCACTGTGGACGCGCAGCTCAAGTCGGCTGTGAGCAACGGCGTACTCACCGACGCCGAGGCCCGGCAGGTCAAGGAATACGACGACCTGCGCTACGACGCCATCCTCACCGACGCGTTCAGCAAGGAATACTTGCGGGATCCCGTCAATCACAAGCACGAGGACCAGCGTCTGCAGTCGCGCGTGGCCTAGCCCACGACTGGTAAGCGCACCGCTTTTCGCGGTACAAGGCCTGGGTGTTCTCACCCGGGCCTTTTTTTATGTCCGACGACCTGCGCGCTGCCTTCGAGGCCACCGACTATCGCGTCTTTCTCGACGGTGACAGCCACGTGCTTCGAATCGGCGCGCCCTGCCCCGAACCCATTGCCCGCTGGCTAACCCACCGAGCCTTCACGGACTGCGCCTGGCTGGTTACTGCCTATAACCCGGATGCCGAGCAGATCGACGAAGCGAGCAACCGTGCCCGCGATGCGCTGCTACGAGACTGGGCCGACCGCCGCGCCAGCGCCTGGCTGGAAACGGTCAATCAGGACCCAAGCGGCGAGTGGCCTGACGAACCGGGTGTGCTCGTGGCGGGCATCGAGGAAGGCGAGGTGCAGTCACTCGCAAGAAGGCTGGACCAAGCCGCCATAGTCTTGATCTGCGATCGCAAAAGCGCCCGGTTGGTCTGGTCCTATTAGAGCTGGCGCAATTTTGAAAGCCCGCGCTATAGCCACCTCAGCAGGTCGACGCGCCCACGCGCGCCGAGATTTCGTGAACGCGGGCATAGGCATACTGGGGCCAACTCACGAAACGGAAAAAATCGTACGCTAAGCCTCGCGAGGCGTGCGTAGCGGCCGAAAACGGCCGCGCTCGACCCGCTTATTCTGCTGCCAGACATAATCGCCGGTGAGATTGATGTGCTCCCAGCCCAGTGGCGAGAGATGAGGCAACAGTTCTACATCGACGGGTTGTCCGGAATCCGCTAGCGCTTGGACTGCCCGCTCCATGTAGACCGTGTTCCACAGGATGATGGCGTTGACCACGAGATTTAGCCCGCTGGCGCGGTAGCGCTGATTCTCGTAACTGCGGTCGCGGACCTCGCCCAGCCGGTTCAAGAAGACGGCACGCGCCAGCGCGTTCTTGGCCTCGCCCTTGTTCAGGCCCACTTGTACGCGCCGGCGCAGGTCGATGTTTTGCATCCAGTCGAGCGCGAACAGGGTGCGTTCGATGCGGCCCAGCTCACGCAACGCGATTGCCAACCCGTTCTGGCGCGGGTAACTGCCGAGTTTGCGCAGCATCAGCGAAGCCGTCACCGTGCCCTGCTTGATCGAGGTTGCCAGGCGCAGAACCTCGTCCCAGTGCGCTCGAATATGCCGGACGTTGATACGCCCGCCGATCATGCCCCCGAGTGTCGGATATTGGCTTTTTTTTTTTTTTTTTTTTTTTT
>NZ_APNG01000037.1:0-21294 GCF_040361255.1 Salinisphaera sp. T5B8
GGCGGCATGACTCAAACCCACGAGCCTCCGGCATTCCCGGGGCGATTCAACCCGTTGTCGGAGTACGTTGCCACGTCGCGCAAAACTAACGCTCTTCCGTCACATGCGTCAGCCCGCGCTTCAGACGGGCCGGTTCCTGGCTACGTGGGCGCGCCGCTGCGCTGAAATACCAGCTTCGACGAGCAGTCTTAGGCCTGTCTGCGCCAGCGATTGAGCATCCTAGGGGGCTGCTGAAATAGCCGCGAAGTTATCGCGGATAGCGTTCTGGTAAGGCGCTGCCGCAGCCTGGATGGTTATTGTTTGATCAATTTGAACGCCTAAAGGGCTCAAATACCGGATTTCAGACGCAGGTCGGCCGCCAATGGCGCTCATGCGGCCTCCAGTGCGGCGATTCGGACTAGGTTGTAGCTGGCAAATACCAACTTGGCCTGGGCGCCGACCCGATCCAGACCGCGCAGCATCGTTTGCTTGAGCGGGCGCGCATATTTGCCCCAGCCAAAGGGCGTTTCGACGCGATGGCGCGCGTTGATCGATTGCGCATATCCGACGTGACGGGTGGTGCGGTCATCGATCGTGGATCGTCGGCCGCGGATGTTCTGGGCCACATGCGGCGTCACGCGCGCCGCGCGTGCGCCGTCAATGAAGCGGTGCTGATCGTAGTTCTTGTCAGCCCCCACAGTCAGCCGGCGCTTGCCCGGTCTTCGATCGAGCATTGTCAGTGCGGCATCGACCTCGGCCGTGCCGCTGGCACGGGTGGTCTGGGCATCAACCACCAGCGCGTGCCGGTTGTCGGTCAGGACATGGCCGATATAACACAGGCGGCTGGGTTGGCCCTGGGCTTTCTTGTACAGCCGCGCATCGGGATCGGTCTTGCACTCATGCGTGTCTGAACGGCGCTGCTGACCCTTGAAGTTCGGCGGGCCACTGGGCGGATCGCTGTCGTCGTCTTTGCGTCGATAGCTGCCCATCGACGCCCAGGCATCGATCAGCGTGCCGTCGACGAAACGCTGGCGGTTTTTGGTGAACGTCGTCGCGTGCCAGACGGCGTCGTCCAGTGACAGGCCGACGAACCAGCGAAAGAGCATGTTGTAACGCAGCTGTTCAACGAGCTGGCGCTCGGAACGTATCGAGTACAGGATCTGGAGCAACAACGCCCGAATCAGGCGTTCCGGGGCGATGCCAGGCCGGCCGGTGCGCGAATAGCTGACCGTCAGCGTGCCGTTCATGGAGTCCAAAGCGGCATCGACCAACGATCGGATCCGGCGCAGCGGATGATCAGCGGGTACAAAATCGGTCGTCTGCGAATACGAAAACAGCGACGGCTGCTTAGCGTCCGGGCTTCTCATCGGAGTGGCTTCCTCTTACTCACCAACACAAGCAATTATCCCGAGATTTTCGGGGTTTTTCAGCAGCCCCCTAGGGCTGAGCCCAAGGTTGCGCGTGACTGCGCTCGCACTGCTTCGCGGCGATCGCACGAGTTCGACGGCTCCCGCCGTTAACTCGGCGGTGTACGTCTCACGTGGCAAAACACTCCTTTCTGCCGGCCCTAATGAACCTTCCTTGAAGTGTCCGCAGTAACGGGGGGGGGGGAACCCGTAGGGTGCTAGTTCCGCTAAGGTGTAAACCAATTATGCGCCCAAAGTTTTGTAAACCAATTGCGCGCATTTAAGACGGCTTAACGGTTTACTCCTCACGCGATAAACGGCTTCTCATGCAGATCTCTCGCTGCATGGACATCTGGAAGTGGCGTATCGCACCACTTTCAAGTGTTGGTGCTGCGGCCTTCGGCTCGAAAACAACTCGCCGATACAGAACGTTGTACGTGCCACCCCGGTAATACGACGGCCATGCCAGGCCAGTCGCGATGCCATCGGTTTTCTGGGCGGTGCGAGATGGAGAGACGAATATGCTCGCAAAGGCCCTCGCCGCTTTGTTCCTGGTTCTGGTTCTGGCTACTGCGCAGGCTGAAGTATTCAAATGCCCACAAGCTGACGGCACTGTTACCTACACAGACAAGGGATGCGATGGACGCGGGAAGCGGCTCGATATTGCCCAGCCCGTGACGATCCAACCGCCCAGCTCCTATATGGAAGAGACTCGAGCAATGGTCGAGATCGCAGAAAAAAGCCAAGAGCGAAAAGCGGCGTGGCGGCGGTATAGGACCAGCGGGGGCATTTGAACGAAAACCTACGGTTTTGAATCCTGTGGCACCCTCGAAACCGTAGGTTTCCGTCAGATAGCCGCTAACCCGGCATTTGCCCTTAAAACTTGGTCATCTTTGGAACATTACCGAATATTCAATGCTGTGACAGCCTTTTTCATAGCGAACCCTGGAGTTGTTTGAATTGTCCTAGGATCATCGCCTTTTCCTGAAGAATTACCTTGTTCTCATCGGTCAGATACGTCACTTTATCCTGGATGGTTTTCAACTCGGTTTTGGTGGCCTTCAAAGCTTGGGATAACACGGCCAATTCCTTATCGACATCTGCTTTCTGAGCAGTGAGAGCTGCTATTTTTTCTGCCAATTGCTCATTTTTATGCTGGTATTCCTGGTTCTTCGTCATGGCGTCTTCAAGGTCTCGCTTCAGGTTCTGGGTCTCATCTACCTTTCCGTTCAAATCCCTGTTTAGCGTCGCATTGGTCTGTTCAAGTTTATCGGCATTGCTTTGTAACTGCGCATTGGCATCAAATAACTCGGACGCTCTTGACTCAGCCTGGTCGAACCGGTGTTGCAGTTCCTGCATCTGGTCTTTCAACCCCTGGGTATCGATCCGGAACTGTTCGCGTTCTTGCTGACGGTCTTCGGCAGTGCGCTGCTGATAATGTTCAAAATGATCGCGGATGTCCTTATTTTCCTGCTTAAGTTCCGCAATACTTTCCTTTAATTCAGCGGTTCGCACAATGGCTTCGTCTCGTTGGGCCTCGGCTTTGACCAGGCTGATACGCACATCTTCCAGAGACTTGTCTAACGCACTTTTTTCTTTGTTCTGCCGTTCAATCTGGCTCTCAAGATCCTGTTGTCGGGCAGTAAGTTGCGCGATGGTGTTTTTGGAATCGGCCAATTCTTTGCGGAGTTCTTTATTTGACGCCTCAAATTCCTGACGGGTCTGCTCAATACGGTGGTCGGCCATCTGCTGTACCCGCTCGTGGAGTGATTTCACTACCTCCACCAGGTCGTTCGGGAGTCCACCGATATCGGCTGCCTCTCCGTTGTCTGATCGCCAACGCTTGAGCAGCGGCGCGATGGTGCTTTTGCTGCCGGTGCCCATATGTTCCCGCACCCGATCCACCGTAGGCTCCTGGCCTTGGGTTTTGATGGCTTCGGCGGCTTTGGCGACATCGTGGTAAGTGACTCCGGCGCGTGCCATAGGGAGATTTCCTCTCAAACTATTTAGTAACGTATTATGTAACACGTAATATAACATTATATTTATGCTTATCAAAGTTTCCTGAGTTTCAATTGTTAACCTTCGATAATCAAGGTTATCGTTGGTTATGGTATTAAGCTGAAAATCTTCTGCTTGTAACGCCGGTACATAGCCGCCTTTCTGGTGACACCGATAGGAATCCAATTCATGAACACCAAACCACCCAAAATGGCCACCGACTTAGCATTACGTAATGAGGAATCGAACCAGATTGCTCATCGGGAATCCGAGTCACTGCGGCACTACCTCCAGGGGTCAGCTCACGAAACGGAAAAAATCGTACGCTAAGGCTCGCGCGGCGTCCGTAGCGGCCGGAATCGACCCCGCTCGACGCGCTTGTCCTGCTGCCAGATGTAGTCGCCGGTCAGGTTGATGTGCTCCCAGCCCAGCGGCGAAAGATGCGGCAGCAGTGTTTCATCAATGGTTTTGCCCAGAGTCAGCCAACGCCTGAATAGCCCGGTCCATATAGACCGTGTTCCACAAAATGATGGCATTGACCACGAGATTCAGTCCGCTCGCCCGATAACGCTGATTCTCGTAACTGCGATCGCGGAGTTCGCCCAGCCGGTTCAAGAACACGGCGCGTGCCAGGGCATTCTTGGCTTCGCCCTTGTTCAAGCCCACTTGAACCCGCCGGCGTAGCTCGACGTTTTGCATCCAGTCGAGGGCAAATAACGTGCGTTCGATGCGGCCTAGCTCACGTAGTGCGATCGCGAATCCGTTCTGGCGCGGATAGCTGCCGAGCTTGCGCAGCATCAGCGAAGCGGTAACCGTCCCCTGCTTGATCGAGGCCGCCAGACGCAGGATATCGTCCCAATGCGTCCGGATGTGTTTGACGTTGATCCGCCCGCCGATCATGCCGGCCAGCGTCGGATAACGATTCGCGTCGCTGAGAACATACAAGCGCCGGTCGGCCAGATCGCGAATGCGCGGCGCGAAACGATAGCCGAGCAGCTGCATCAAAGCGAACACATGATCTGTAAAACCGGCGGTATCCGTGTAGTGCTCGGCGATCCGCAGGTCCGATTCGTGGTACAGCAAGCCATCCAGAACGTGGGTGGCATCGCGCACCGTGGCGTTGATGACCTTGGTGTGGAACGGCGCGTACTGATCGGAGATATGCGTGTAGAACTGCACGCCGGATTCGGGGCCGTACTTCAGGTTCACGTGACCGGCGAACTCGCCGCGGCCGCCGGCCTTGAAGTTCTGGCCGTCCGATGAGGACGTTGTGCCGTCGCCCCAGTAGGCCGCGAACGGCTGGCGGAACTGGGCGTTGGTTAGCTCGCCCAAGGCTGCTGAATAAGTCTCATCACGAATATGCCAAGCTTGTAGCCACGTCAGCTTGGCGTAGGTGGCCTCGGGGCTGGACTCGGCCATCTTGGCCAAGCCGAGGTTGATCGCATCCGCCAGGATCGTGGTCATGAGCAACTGGCGGTTGCCGGCGGTCGCACCGCTTTTGAGATGGGTGAAGTGCCGCGTAAAGTCGGTCCAGTCATCGACTTCGAGTAGCAACTCCGTGATCTTGAGATGGGGCAGCCGGCTATACACCTGCTGCATCAAGGCATCGGCTTTCTCGGGCACGGCGTTATCCAACGGCGTGATCTTGAGCCTGCCCGCGGGCGTAAAGCCCGCGTCCGGTAACGTATCGGCAGCCGCCAAGTGCTCGACGCCGGCCAACTCGTGTTCCAGCGTCTCTAATTGTGATTGTAGATAGCGCTCGCAGTCGGTTTCGATCGCCAAGCCCAGAGCCCGACGCTCACGCTGCTCGATAAAGCGGGGTGACGGCAGCAGGTAGTCTTCGAAATCCTTGAACTGGCGCGAGTCCTGCACCCAAATGTCGCCCGAGCGCAGCGCGTTCTTGAGCTCCGATAACACGCACAATTCATAAAATCGGCGATCGATTCCGTCCGTCGTATACACCAGGCTTGCCCAGCGCTTGCGGACAAAGCCGGTCGGCGCATCGTCCGGCACTTTGCGGGCCTGGCGGGCATTCATGGCTTTCAATAGCTCGACGCCGGCAAGCAACTCGCGCGCCGCCGGTGCGGCCTTGAGTTCCAATGCGTCCAGCAAGGTCGGGGTGTAGCGGCGGAGCGCGTTGAAGCGACTGGCGATTAAGCCGAGATAGTCAAAATTCTCGGGTTGCGCGAGCTGTTCCGCTTCCACGATGCTTTCGCTGAAGGCGGACCACGGCAGAATCGCCTCGATGGCGGCAAACGGATCGGCGCCTGTCTGCTTGGCGTCGAGTAGTGCCCGGCCGATACGCGAGTACAGGCGCACCTTGTGGTTGATGTCCTTGCCGGCACGCTGGAATTGCTCCGCGTGCTTGCGCTTGGCCTTATTGAACAGCGAGCCCATGAAGCGATCATGCAGATCGATGATCTCATCGATCAGCGTGGCCCGCGTATCAAGAAGGACCGCGGCCAGGGTGGCATGACGACGGGTCGGTTCCAGATCGCGCAAGTGCTGCGCCGTCATCTGTCCGCCTTCTCGGGCCAGTTTGAGCAGGCGGTTCTGGTGGACGGTATGTTCCAGCCCGGCCGGCAGGTCGAGCTCGCGGACGGTCTGCAATCGTTCGAGGTGAAACCGAATATGCTTGAGCCGCGGTGGCCCCGGTGACTGCCGCAGCCAAGCGAGCGTGCTATGCGCGGTTTCAACGCGAATCGTCAGAAGCCGGTCAAAGGCATAACGGTGGGTCGCGGTCAACGGCGCAGTCAACGCATCATAGACTTGGCGCGTGCCACGCGTCAGCGCCTCACTGCACACGCGTTCGATGACCCCAATCGGCGGCAGGATGATCCGCTGTTGCCGCAGCAACGCCACCAACGCTTCGGCGAGCGAGATACCGCGGTCCGTTTGCTGGGCCAGCTCCGCGACGGGTGTTATGAGCCGCTGGTAGTCAGCGCCGTTGAAGGCCGACAGGTTCAGCCAAGCCTGCAATTCGGCCAGATGTTCGCGTCGTGTCTCCGCCCGTTGGGCGTACTGTGGCCAGAGGTCCGGCGCGATGTCCAACTGTTGACCGACGACCGCCAGTAGGCGCGCAGGTGGTTCTGCGTCGGTCGGCAGCGCGATGCCGGGATAACGCCGGTAGCACAACTGCACCGCGAAGCCGAGCTGGTTGGGGCCGCCGCGTCGCTGGCCGATTATCGCCACATCGGACTCGGACAGCGTGTAGTGCCGAACCAGGGCATCATCCGTTTCGGGAAACGCCAGTAGACTAGCCCGCTCAGTGGCGGTCAATAGACGACGCCGGGGCATGGTCAGGCGTGCGCTTTGAGGTATTGGTACAGCGTCTCGCGGCTGATGCCGAAGTCGCGCGCCAGTTGGGCTTTCTGCTCGCCGTCAGCCACGCGCTGTCGAAGCTCGGCGATTTTTTCGAACGACAGTGCGCGCTTACGTCCACGGTATTTGCCGCGTTGCTTGGCCAATGCGATGCCTTCGAGCTGACGCTCGCGAATCAGCGCGCGTTCGAACTCGGCGAAAGCCCCCATGACGGACAACATGAGATTGGCCATCGGCGACGCCTCGGCAGTGAAGGTCAGATTCTCCTTGACGAACTCGATGCCAACGCCCCGCTCGGTCAGCGCATATACCAGTCGCCGCAAGTCATCGAGGTTGCGCGCCAGCCGATCCATGCTGTGGACCACGACGGTATCGCCTTCGCGGACGAAGGCAATCAGCCGCTCCAACTCGGGTCGGCGCGTGTCCTTGCCGGAGGCTTTATCGGTAAACACCCGATCGACCGCAACTTGCTCGAGCTGGCGATCGGCGTTCTGACCCACACTGCTGACGCGGACATAACCGATGCGTTGCCCGTTCAAATCGCTTCCCCGACCTAATGTGTCAGATTGAACTCTATGACCCCGGTCGACAAACGTCAATCATTGCTCAATGCGACTCTATACTGACGCATTTGAGATCAGCGCCTGACGTCCGTATAGGGTGTAGCTTAAGTAGACACCAACCATTTCCACGGCACTGGGATGATTAGCGGTCATAAGAACTTAAAAGCGCGGAGACACCGATGTGCCAGGTGTTTCGGTTTGCGTGGCCCCGTTGGTTGACTGAGGTGGTCGGATGCGGATGTGCGCCGACTGTAGCGCGGGCAGATGACTCACCAGTTCGTGTTCCACCTCACTCACCACGGTATTTGCTTGATCTATCGTGGCATTACCTACCAATGTTATATCGAGTTCAGCAACCAACTGATGCCCGAGCCACCGCGCGCGAACGTTAGACACATCATGGATGTTGTCGACGTGCGCAGCGGCATGCCGGATATCGTCTATTACCTGCGGATCGACGCCATCGAGCAAGCGCGTAAAAATCGCTTTGCCGGATTGCCAGACAATAGCGAAGATCGCGGCCGTAATCAGCAGGCCGATGATTGGGTCGGCCAACGGAAAGCCCAGCCAGACCCCGGCCGCGCCAACGACCACCGCAAGGCTCGTAAGCCCATCGGTACGGGCGTGATAGCCGTCGGCGATCAGGGCGGCGCTATTCATCTGGCGACCGACTCGGATCCGAAAAACGGCCACTAATTCGTTACCGATAAAACCGATGACCCCCGCCACAGCCACCCAGAGCAGGTGCTGGATAGGTTGCGGATCCAACAAACGGTCGATCGCCTGATAGCCGGCGACAAGCGCACTGAACAAGATAATCAGCACGATCAGTACACCGGCCAGATCTTCGACACGTCCATAACCGTAGGTGAACCGCTTACTGGTGCCGCGTTGGATCAGGCGAAACGCGACCCAGAGCGGAATTGCGGTTGCTGCATCACCCAGGTTGTGGATCGTATCGGCAAGTAGCGCCACGCTGCCGGAGATCAACACGATCCCGAGCTGACCTAGGAAAGTGATTGCGAGGATTACGAACGACCATTTGATCGCCCAGATACCGCGTTCTGTAGCGGTGATGCTCGGGTCGATCACGCCGTGCGTGTGGCCATGCTCGCTATCGTGATCATGAGCGCCATGCGCATGATCTTCCGGACCGCCGAAGCCCAGCCAGCTCAGAGTCGCTTTGATAATCGAAGCTGGTTTTTTCATAGGTACTTGGTGATCGCTTTGAACTCTTCCATCAAAGCGCGTGCCTCTATAGCGCCTTTTTCGAACAAGCTTTCATCAAAGCAGTGATCGATATGGTCATGAACCAAGGTGTTTTTCGCATTCGTGATAGCTCGTTCCACGGCGTGAAGTTGCTGGGTGGTTTCAAGACAGCCGCGACCGTCTTCCAGCATCTTAATGACGCTTTGCAGGTGGCCGTCAGCGCGTTTGAGACGCCGGATGATTTCGGGGTGCGTGGTATGGGTGCTCATGCCCTTGATCCTATCCCCCAGGATAGGATACAGTCAACATGTGCCACCCTACTGATAGGGTTCGGTTTGCAAAAACCGTGTGACGCCTTAGCGGCCGCAACGAGGATGTTCTGCTAAGAATTAATGCTATGACCGAGGTTTGATCTAGGCTTTCCATGCAGCTCAAAAAGACATACTGGTTGCAACTGGCCGCGGTCATGATGCTCATGATGCAGGCAGCAGGCCTGCATGCCCATATCAGCATCAACGCGAGTGACGCCTCGATCCAGAGCCATTTGCAGGCGGCCGAGTCGCACGCAGACAGCCATGCGTCAGACAGCGAGTTGTCTGACGACGCGTCCAATCATCTGACCCAAGCTACCTCGGCCAAGTATCAGAGCAGCATGGGCTGGGTTCTTCCGGTCTTTCTGGCCAGCGTGCTGCTGAATGACCCCGCCTCCTCGGTTAAGCCCGATTTCCCAGACGGGCAGGAAACGCCTCACCCTGCCGCTTACTACCAGCTGCCGCCTTCCCGTGGCCCGCCTGCTATTGCCTGATCAAAGGGCCTGATCAAAGGGCCTGATCGAAGGCAATCGTTGCCGCTTTCTATCAGCGGCACATCGGCGCGTATGCGCCGTTAGCAGGAGTTTTCAAATGAATATTGGTATTCGACGCATCACTTGCGTGATGGGTCTCATGCTTTGGTGCGTGTCGGCTTCAGCCGCGCCGGACGTCAACCCGTCGCCAGCACCGCTTACTTTTTCCGATGCAATCTCACGGGCCCTGGAACGCAATCCGAGCCTGAGCGTTTTCGCATACAGGCAGCGCGCGCTCGGTGGTCGCCGCTATACGGCCGCGCTAAGGCCGGCGCCC
This sequence comes from Salinisphaera sp. T5B8, assembly GCF_040361255.1. Classification (NCBI taxonomy): domain Bacteria; kingdom Pseudomonadati; phylum Pseudomonadota; class Gammaproteobacteria; order Salinisphaerales; family Salinisphaeraceae; genus Salinisphaera; species Salinisphaera sp. T5B8. The sequence continues at coordinate 9,601 of NZ_APNG01000037.1, forward strand.
GAGTTGCAGTTCGAGCTACAGGACTTCGGCGGCACAGGCAGTGCGAGAGGCGTTGATCGCGCGGAAGCGACCTTGGCGCTTTCGCAGGTAATCGAACTTGGCGGTAAACGCGATGCGCGAGTCGGCGTCGTGGATGCGCGCCAGCGAGCGGTTGCGATTCAAGAGAAAGCGCAGGAGCTCGACGTTTTGGCCTCGGTCGCGCGTCGCTTCTACGCGGTTGCGGCAGCGGATGAACGCCTAGCGGTCGCCAAGCGTGCGTCCGAGCTTGCTCGCGACGCTCTGACGGGCGTGAATCGACGTGTCAATGCGGCGCGCGCGCCGCGTGCTGAAGCCGCGCGCGCCAAAGCGGCACTGGCAAGTGCGCAGCTGAATCGGGCCGACGCCGAGCGTGAGTTAGAAACCGCCCAGTTACGACTCGCTGCGCTCTGGAACATGCCCAAGCCGGACTTCGAGACCATTCGTTCCGATCTCTACGCGGTAGGCGCACCCGGCGAGTTCGATGTATTGGCAGAGCGTATCGAGGCCAATCCGGACTTCCTACAGTTCACGGCCGAAAGTCGCATACGCCAGGCCGAGTTGCGTCTTGCTCAGTCGCAAACCCACAGCAACATCAGTCTGCGCGCTGGTCTAAAGCGCTTGGAGGATACCAGCGATACCGCGTTGGTCTTCGGCGCAAGTGTGCCGCTGTTTTCGTCCAGTCGTGCCGAGGGTGCCATCGCTGAAGCTGAAGCTCGTGGCGAAGCCGTGGGCGCGGAGCGACGCGCCATGCTGTTGGATACGCGGGCGCGACTGTTCTCGCTTTATCAGGCCCGGGCGCAAGCCATAGAAACAGTCCGCACCCTGCAAGACCAGATTATTCCGCAGCAGGAACAGGCACTGAGCGAAATTCGGCGAGGGTACGACCGCGGACGCTACAGCTACCTCGAGCGCGTGACCGCCCGTCGTGAGCTCATCGATGCCGAACGCGCATTGATAGGTGCCGCCGAGCGCGCGCATCGCCTGCGTGCCGATATCGAAAGCCTGACCGCCGAGCCGCTGCCCGGCGGTGACGGTCGTATCGCATTCAATAGCAATATCCAATATCCGGAGTCGCCATGAATATCCGTTTTCCAGCGGCCCTGGTGGCCGCTCTGATTTTGAGCGCGTGTGACGCCACCCAATTCGGCACAGCCAAAGCCGCGTCGGAGGCCGAGGCGGGGTCTGATGCCACAGCGCCGGCCGAAGGGCCGCACGGGGGGCGTCTTCTCGAAGACGGCAGCTTCGCGTTGGAGGTCACGATCTTCGAGGATAACGTGCCTCCCGAATTTCGAATCTATGCGTATCAGGGCGGCGAGCCGGTCGATCTAAAGCAAGTCGAGCTGGAAGTCGAGCTGGAACGCCTCGGTGGACGCGTAGACCGCTTCGACTTCAAACCGAAAAACGACTATCTGCTGGGTGACGGCGTCGTGACCGAACCCCACTCGTTTGAAGTCATGGTCGCGGCCGAATACGAGGGCAATACCTCCCGCTGGGAGTACAGCTCCTATGAAGGGCGGGTCAGCATCGGCGCTGAGGCCGCCAAACGAGCGGGGATCACCACAACCCTGGCCGGGCCTGGGACGATTCGAGAGACAGTGAAGCTGAACGGCAATATCGTGCCCGATCCGAGCCGCGTGCGGCGTGTCGCGGCCCGTTTTCCGGGCGTTGTTGTGGCCGTCGACAAGGCCGTGGGCGATACCGTCGCCAAAGGGGAGCGGCTGGCTTCAGTGGAGGCCAACGACAGCCTGCGGCGCTACGCGGTGACTTCGCCCATCGCCGGCGTCGTGACCGAGCGCCGTGTCGAGCCCGGTGAAATGGCCGGCACCGAGCCCTTGCTTACGGTGGCCGACTACGACCAGGTCTGGGCCGAACTTCAGGTCTTTCCGGGGCACGCCCGAAGCGTACAGGTCGGCCAGACAGCTGCGGTAAGCACAAACGGCGATTCAGAGGCGAAAACCACGATAAGTTACCGCGCCCCACGAGCGTCGGGGGTTGGACAGAGCACCGTCGCCCGCGCTGTGCTTGCCAATCGGCAAGGGCACTGGATCCCCGGACATTTTGTGCAAGCCACGGTCGAGATCACGGAACGCGAAGTGCCGATCGCGATCGAGCGTCGCGCGCTGCAAACCTTTCGTGACTGGGACGTGGTGTTCATCAAAGTGGGCGAGGCCTATCAGGTTCGGCCACTGGAACTCGGCGCCGGTGACGGCGAGTATGTCGAGGTCATCTCGGGGCTCAAGCCCGACGAGCGCTATGTGGTCGACAACAGCTATTTGATCAAGGCGGACATCGAGAAGTCCGGCGCGGTCCACGGCCATTAACCGGAGCCTCCGATGATTGATGCGATTCTCAAATTCGCGGTGGAACGCCGCTGGTTGGTGCTGTTTTTGGTACTGGCCGTGGCCGCCCTCGGCGTATGGAATTATCAGCGCCTGCCGATCGATGCGGTACCGGATATCACCAACGTACAGGTACAGGTAAATACCGAAGCGCCGGGCTATTCGCCGCTGGAGGCGGAACAGCGCATAACGTTTGTAGTGGAAACCGCGCTGGCCGGACTGCCCAATCTGGCCTATACCCGCTCGATTACGCGGTATGGCTTGTCGCAGGTTACGGCGATTTTCGAAGATGGCGCAGATCTCTATGCCGCCCGCAACCGGATCAATGAGAAGCTCGCCCAGATCAAGAGCCAGCTACCGCCCGAGCTGGAGCCCGAGATGGGGCCGATCGCGACCGGTCTAGGCGAAATCTTCATGTATACGGTGACTGCCGAACCAGGTGCGACGCAGCCCGACGGTAGTCCTTATGATGCGATGGCATTGCGTACGGTGCAGGACTGGATCATCCGTCCGCAGCTTGTCCAGGTTCCGGGTATTACCGAAGTCAACACGATCGGTGGCTATGAAAAACAGTTTCATATCACCCCGGATCCGGCGAAGCTGCTGGCTTACAACCTGACATTCGACGACGTCGCCGAGGCCCTGCGACGCAACAACAGCAATCTTGGCGCCGGGTATATCGAAGAAAACGGTCGCCGGCTTCTGGTGCGCTCACCCGGGCAGGTCAAGGCGATCAGCGGGCTGGAAAAGATCGTGCTGGCTCAGCGCAATGGCGCTCCGGTGCACGTTACCGACGTCGCCGACGTCGCGATTGGCAAGCAGTTGCGCACTGGCGCGGCCACGCGTGACGGACGCGAAACGGTGCTCGGCACCGCGTTCATGCTCGTGGGCGAGAACTCACGGGAAGTCGCAGCGGCCACCGCAGACAGACTGCAGGACATTCAGGCGTCGCTGCCCGAAGGCGTCACGGCCGAAGCGGTCTACAACCGCACCACGCTGGTCGACAAGGCGGTGGTGACGGTACAAAAGAACCTGCTCGAAGGCGCACTGCTGGTGATCGCAATCCTGTTTTTGTTGCTGGGAAATGTCCGTGCAGCCTTGATCACGGCAGCGGTAATTCCGTTGGCGATGCTCGCAACGATAACCGGTATGGTCCGTACCGGCGTGTCTGCCAATCTGATGAGTCTGGGCGCGCTTGATTTCGGCCTGATCGTGGACGGTGCCGTCATCGTGGTGGAGAACGCGGTCCGGCGCCTGGCCGAGGCACAGCGCGCGCACGGCCGTGTCCTGCCAAGAGACAAACGACTGGCCGTGACCTACAGTGCGGCCAAGGAGGTCATCGGGCCCAGCCTGTTCGGCGTTGGGATCATCACCGCCGTCTATATCCCGATTTTCACCTTGACCGGGGTCGAGGGCAAGATGTTTCACCCGATGGCAGCCACCGTGGTCATGGCGTTGATCGCGGCCATGGTGCTGTCGTTGACTTTCGTGCCGGCGGCCATTGCTCTGGGTATGACCGGCCGCGTGTCGGAGCATGAAAACTGGCTCATGCGGGCGGCCAAAGCTGGCTATGCGCCGCTGCTGCGCGGCGCCATGCTGCTGCGCTGGCCATTGATGGCGGTGGCGGTCGTGCTCGTGGCGGGCTCGGCCTGGCTCGCTACGAGCATGGGCAGTGAATTCGTGCCCCAGCTCGACGAGGGCGATATCGCCTTGCATGCGCTGCGTATCCCGGGGACCGGCCTCGAGCAGGCACTGACCATGCAGGAAGAACTCGAGGATCGGCTGCGCGAATTTCCGGAAGTCAAACTGGTCTTCGCCAAGGTCGGTACACCCGAGATCGCGACCGATGCCGTGGCGCCCGCCGTGGCCGACAACTTCGTGATCATGAAGCCCCGTGAAGAATGGCCGAACCCGGATAAACCCAAGGCGGAACTGGTGGACGAAATCGTTGCTGCGGTATCTGAACTGCCCGGCAACAAATACGAGTTCACCCAGCCGATCGAGATGCGCTTCAACGAGCTGCTGTCCGGCGTACGCGCGGACTTGGCGGTGAAGGTATTTGGAGACGATCTTGATATCTTGCTGCAAAGCGCGAACGAGGTTCGTGGCGTGTTAAGCGATATTGAAGGCGCACAAGATATCGCTGTCGAACAGATTACTGGCCTACCGGTCTTATCGGTCGAGCCGGATCGAGCCGCACTGGCCCGCTACGGCCTCAACGTGTCTGATATTCAGGAATTGGTTGCGGCCGGCGTTGGCGGGCAGCAGGCGGGCCTGATTTACGATGGCGATCGGCGCTTTGCCGTCATGGTTCGTCTTCCGGAATCGTTGCGGCAACGCCCCGATGCATGGCAGACGCTGCCGGTGCCGCTACCCGATGGCGGCTATGTCCCTCTGGCGGAAGTGGCCGACATCGAACGCGCGCCCCAGCCCAATCAGATCAGCCGCGAAAACGGTAAACGCCGGGTGGTGGTGACGGCCAATATGCGTGGCCGTGACTTGGGATCGTTTGTGGCAGAGGCTCGTCGTAAAGTAGCGCAAGATGTCGATCTGCCAACCGGCTACTGGGTGGAATATGGCGGCACCTTCGAGCAGCTGGAATCCGCGAGCCAGCGGCTGACTATTGTCGTGCCCGTCACTCTCGTATTGATCCTCGCATTGCTGCTGATGGCTTTCGGTTCGCTCAAGGACGCCTTGATCATCTTCAGTGGCGTACCGTTGGCGTTGACCGGCGGGGTCCTGCTGTTGTGGCTACGCGGCATGCCCTTGTCGATCTCGGCCGGCGTGGGCTTTATTGCCTTGTCCGGTATTGCTGTGCTGAATGGCCTCGTCATGGTGTCGTTCATCCGCAGCCTGCGTCATGACGGGCACACACTAGACAGCGCGATCACCGAGGGCGCACTCACGCGCCTGCGGCCAGTGCTTATGACCGCATTGGTGGCCAGCGTCGGATTCGTACCGATGGCACTGAACGTCGGTACAGGTGCTGAAGTCCAGCGGCCGCTGGCTACCGTGGTCATTGGCGGAATTGTGTCGTCGACGCTACTGACCTTGCTGGTCCTGCCGGCCTTGTATCGTCTGGTGCATGGCCGAGAGGCCGCCACTGCATCTCAAACGTGAGTAGTGGGGTCGCCGTAACGTATCGGTGACAATCTCGATGAGTGAAATATTGTCTACGCCTCGTGCTCGGCGATTGGCAAAATCATTGAGAAAGCACTGGGGCGGATTCCGCAGCGTAGTGCGGCGATGGCATAGCGTGCCGTCGCCGCACTCAACGTACACGTCCATAGACATCTGACCCTCACGAGCCGTCCCCCTAAAGGGCCGGTTTTCAGTTTAAGCAAGCCGGATCATCGTGTATGTACTTCTGCCTCTTGGCGCCATTCCGGGCACAGCGCTAGTCCAGACAAGAACTCGACGGAACGCTGCTGTCGTATCTGTCGCCGCTAGGCTGGGAGTACATCAATCTCACCGGAGATTATGTCTGGAGCAGGATGAGCGGATCGAGCGCGGCGGTTTCCGGCCACTACGGACGCCGCGGGAGGCTTAGCGTACGATTTTTTCCGTTTCGTGACTTGGCCCCCTCCAGGCGGCCACCTCCGATAACACCCGCAAGGCCTACCGATCCGCCATTCGCCAATTTGAGAAATGGGGTGGCCGGTTGCCGACTGACCGAGATACGGTGGTGCGCTATCTGCTCGCCAGGGCCGAATCGCTCAACGCCCGGACGTTAGATCTCCACCTCACCGCCATTAGCCAGTGGCACCATTACCAAGGCGTCACTGATCCGGTGCGCGATCCCCTGGTGCGGAAAACCATGGAAGGCATTCGTCGCACTCATGGCCAACCCAAACGCAAGGCCAAGGCCCTACGCCTGGAACACATCGCACAAATGGTGGATTACCTGCGGTGTTTGCCGGATAGCAAAAAGAAGCATAGGGATATCGCCCTGGTGTTGACCGGCTTTTTCGGCGCTTTTCGTCGCAGCGAACTGGTGGCCATTCAAATCAGTGATCTGAATTGGGAGCCGGAAGGCCTGATCATCCGGTTGCCGCGCTCCAAAACGGATCAACAGGCGACAGGGCTGGCCCGCGCCTTACCTTTCGGTACGCCAGGTTGTTGTCCGGCTACAGCAATCAAGGCCTGGATGGATAGCGCTGAGATCGATAGCGGCCCGGTCTTTAGGCCGGTTAACCGCTGGGATCAGGTGACGCCCAGGCCTCTGAACCCAGGGGCAATTAATGACTTGCTCAAAACCCTGGGCAAGGCCTGTCAGTTCGACTTCGTGCCCGAGTTGAGCAGTCACAGTTTTCGCCGCGGCCTCTCCACTTCGGCGGCTCGAGAACGGGTAGACTTCGAGCTGATCAAGAAACAAGGCGGCTGGAAAAGCGATGCAACGGTCTGGGAGTACATCGAAGAAGGCCAGCAACTTTCGAATAATGCCTCGCTGATATTGATGGAAAAGTTGGTCACGCTGATCGACCCCGTATAACCCGTCAAATCACGAATCCCACTCTCAATTCATCTTTGCGTCTCCAGCGCTGCCCGTATCGCTTTCGCCAGATCCTCGGGCTTGCCCTTGCCCCAATAATGCAGGAAATAGTAGGAAGGCGTTTCACCGGTCATATGGTTGTGCAGCGCCACGATGTGGATGCCCGCCTGACGCAGCGCCCGCATCACCGGCTGGATCTCGTCCGCGGTCATGGCAAAATCCCCATCGACGACCGCCTGCTTCTCATTCCCGGAGAAGGCGGCCCAGGTGGACAGGCCCATGGATGCGCCAAATTCCACACCGTGCATTCTGGCGCTGCGCCCGAACGTGAATTTCAGCACCTGCCCGTTAAGGCTGCCCTCGGCATCCAGAATCTTTTCCAACGTCTTGGTGTTGTATTTGCCGGTGATATCGGGCACATCACCCGGAAATCGTTCTTGCGGTACGGGATGCTTTTTACGCACTTGTTTAATGGCATCCCACATGGCCTTGACGCCTTCGGCGAGTGACTCGGCGTTTCGTCCATGGCCGCCGATGTGCATAAAGTAAACCGGCGGACGGTCGAACACGAAATGGTTGTGCAGCGCGGTGATGTCCAGGCCGTGGGCAAAGGCGGCGTCCATGGCCGGGGTGATTTCATCCTCAAACACCACCGTATCCCCCATCACCATAACACCACCCTCCGGCAAGGCCTTGAACGCGGCCCAACTCCCGAGGCCCGCCGGCGGCGGGAACTTCATACCGTCAACGGTGACGGGCACGTCGTCGCGCTTCCAGCCGATACGCACCACGCCATCAGGTTTGGCCGTTGCCTGGGTGCCAGCCGCCTGGCCAATGGCCTTATCATCGAGGCGGCCGGAATCGTCGGCCATTGTTATGGATGCTTGAATGAATAAAGCGCACATTAGAATGAATGCTCGAAGCGGAGACATTGTCATGGCTATTCCTCTTTTTTTGTTGCTGTGAAACATTTTTGGCTGTATTGGGGGGTTACGCCGCCGGGACGCCTGCAAATAACAGATGGTACACAATACCCAGCAGTGCGCTGACAAAAATCATCGGCAACATGCCCACCTTAAAGCGCAACATAGCGATAAAGGCGCCCGCGGCCAGCGCGACGCTGACAATGTGGATGCTGCCCCAGGCGGGTATCAGCAGTTGCATACCATAGGCCCGTACAGTTTCAACCTCGTTAAAGGCGACGTGCACCGCGAACCAGATGGCGAGATTCAGCATCACGCCCACCACGGCCGCCGTGACCGCCGACAGCGCCGCGCTCACCGCCTGGTTGCCGCGCAGTGTTTCCACATACGGCGCGCCCAGGAAGATCCACAAAAAGCAGGGAACGAAGGTGACCCAGGTGGCTAAAACCGATGCCAAGATGCCTGCTGTGAAGGGGTCGAGCGTTCCCGGAGCCCGGAAGGCCCCCATAAAGCCCACGAATTGCACCACTTGGATCAGCGGGCCGGGTGTAGTTTCCGCCATACCCAGACCATCCAGCATTTCCCCCGGTGCCAGCCATCCATAGTTTTGTACCGCCTCCTGGGCCATGTAGGCCAGCACCGAATAGGCGCCACCGAAGGTGACAACCGCCAGTTTGCTGAAGAAAAGCCCAATCTGGGTGAACACATCCTCATAGCCCAAGGTCACAAGCAGGGCGACAAGTGGCGCAAACCACAGCGGCAGCCAGACGGCGAGCACCTTGAGTGCCCGCCCCCGTGACGCCCGGGTATGGCTTGCCGCGCCGCCCTCCATCATGGCATCAATCGCACGCCCGGCGTCCTCGGGGGTATCGTGCCCCTTGATGACCACAAAGCGTTCCGGATCGACATGCCGACCCAGCAGACCGATCAATCCGGCGGTAACGATTACGATCGGGAAAGGCACGGCAAAGAAGAAGATCGCCACGAAAGCGGCGACCGCCAATGCGTACATGTAGGCGTTCTTGAGGACGCGCTTGCCGATGCGGATCACCGCCTGGATCACGATCGCCAGCACGGCCGCCTTGATACCGAAAAACAGGGCCTGCACCAGTGACGCTTCCTGAAATCCAGCGTAGAGCAGACTGAGCACCAGAATGCTGAGAAAGCCCGGCAGCACGAACAGGGCGCCCGCAACCAGTCCACCCTTGATGCCATGCAGCAGCCAGCCGATATAGGTGGCCAGTTGCTGGGCTTCAGGTCCGGGCAGCACCATGCAGTAATTCAGCGCGTGCAGGAAGCGGCTCTCACTGACCCATTGCTTTTCATCCACCAGAATACGGTGCATCACCGCGATCTGGCCGGCGGGACCGCCAAAGCTCAGGATGGCGACCCGCAACCAGACACGCACGGCCTCCCCGAAGGTGATGTGATGGCCGAATGCATTGAGGTTACCAGCGGTCGCATCCCTGGTGATTTGATTGGACCCGCTGCTTGGCGGTACAGATGAAGTTGACGGTTCGTGCATGGTTATTGTTCCTTACCGTAAGTGACCAACAGGCTGTCGAAAACCTGATTGGCAGCTTGTAATAATTGATCATCATCGCTATGGGTTTCGCGCAGCCCTATCAATACACACTCGACCCCGGCGGCCTCCGGCGGCTGATGTCCCCCCACATCGAGGTAGTGCACGAGTTTTCCAAGCCGGAGTAGCGCGGGTGAATCCAGGTCGAAGCTCGCCAGCAGCGTTTCGAAAGTGACTTTTTCTTCCACGTGAGTAAAGGTCGCCCCATCGAAATCGAACCCCAGCGCCTCATCCGGGCAGTCGTCCGGCGAGGCCAGCCATAAAAAGCGTGCGGATGGATCGATGAAGCGGCCAATCAGCCAGGCACTGGCCAAACGGTCCACCCACGGCCGACGCCGCGTCGCCCAGAGCCTGCCTTGATAATCGGCTCGATCAAGACGGCGGATTGTGCGAGGTTCGGGCTGCGGCTCATCGGGAGACAAGACCCGGTTGGCATCGCTTTCCAGCTGTTTCAGAGCCGTATCGATTCGATCCCGCGCGGCACCGGGGAAAAAATCGATGGCTGACAGTCGCGTGAAGCTTTTGCGCAGTTTGCGTGTTTCCTTCATGACCTCCATGGCGGTTTCCGGCAAGAGCTTTGCCCGCAGGTCCGCCATCGCCGAGTCCAGCGACTCATAGTCTTCCGAGCGATCGAATAGCGCGGGGAACGCTTCGGTTTCAGGATCATTAGCGTGCAGTACATGGGCGGTCCCGCCACTATCACGGACATCCTGGGCAATTGCCTCTAGCTTTTCGGCATGATCAGAGATGGCTGGCAGTAGATAGACGCCATCACGCAGCGAAACGGCCCCCAGGGCTTTGATGGCGCGCCATGCCCGCATGCGCACGGTGGCGTTTTCAGTGGGGAGTGAAAGTATCAGCAGTATCCAGGACATGCGTAGATCTTAGTACATATATGTTATAACCTCTACACATTTTTTAAACCGAATAACCCCTGGGCAAGAGCGATTGCCTTTAAAGGCGGTGATGCACCTTTAAATACCGCATCCATCAATAAAAACAGCGCTATAGCGTAGTTGGCGTGACCGGAGCCAAGTGAGGTCCAATGACAGCCAAAGAGCAGTTCTTAACCAATCAGCAGCGGTACCAACCGTTAATATTGCCGCAACGATTCTCCGATGAGGAAATGGTTCGCGATTGGACGCTAAGCCGTCGTGATTGCGAGGTCGTCAACAAGTATCGCAAGCAATATCGCCTGGGATTTGCCATCCAACTGTGTGCCATGCGCCTCTATGGCCGGTTTCTAAACCAGCTCCATGATCTTTCGCCACGAGTGATCAGCTACCTGAGTAGTCAACTCGATCTTCCTCCTACGCTAACGGTGGAAGTGCCCGAAAGAGAAGCCACGGTGTTGGAACACCGGAACAATATCCTCAAGTACCTGGGCTTTCATCGGTTTGACGACAAAGTGGAAGCAGATCTGGACCGCTGGATTGAAGAACATGCCCAACAGGGACTGCTTCCGGATGAACTTTTTCACCGGGCAGAACGCCACCTTCTGTTGAAACGTATTGTTTTACCTGGCCCCACGACGATCGAAAGACAGATCATCCGCATATGTAACCAGGTACACGCTCAGCTTTTTGAGCAAGTGTTTGATCAGATGTCGCCGGAATTACGCGATGCCATTGACGATTTGTTGCAAGCCACCGACGGCAATCAACGAACCTACTTCAACCAACTCAAAGAGTACCCGCCGGGTGCGAAAATATCATCACTGAAACGCTATTTGGAACGCTATGACAATCTGGTGTCCACCGGCATTAATGAGTTCGAAGAAAAGGTCATTGATACCGCTTTTCTTAACTACCTGTACCGACTGACCAAGCGTTACAGCGCTAAGGACATGAAGCGCTTCAAGGACCATAAGCGCTATGCATTGATGGTTTGCTTCCTGTTGGAATCCCGCAAGATCCTGTTGGATCATCTGGTCAAAATGCATGATCAGTACATGACAGAGCTATGCCGGCAAACCAAAAACAGCCACGACAAAAAACACAAGGAGTTTCGCAAGCGCCAAAAGAAAGCCATCGATGCTGTGCTTGAAACCACGCATTTTTTGCTGGAATGGCCGGATGAACAGCCATTGTACAAGAAGGACTTGTGGCAACGCATTGACGAGAAACGTCTGCTGGCATCCATTGACGACCTGCACATTTTTAAACGCCTGGAGGAACGCGGCTACTGCGATTTGTTGCTGGCCCGTTATCCCAGTTTACGAAAATATTTTGCCGACTTTATCCGGTTACCATTTGAAGTGGCTAAAGGTTCCGGGCCGCTGATAAAAGCTATCTTGATTAGCCCCGAAACTCAGCAGGGTCAGTATCTGACCCACCGGAT
>NZ_APNG01000038.1:0-21270 GCF_040361255.1 Salinisphaera sp. T5B8
GATGGGGAAAAGTACGCTAACTCACGCGTTTTCACACAGCCTGGGCCAATAGCGGACCTAATTAGGTCTCATGAAATAGTAGGCTGGGCCTCCTAGTCTGGCAGCAGTTCTAGTGTTCGAGCACGAAAAAGATCACCTCACGAAACACGAAGGCAGCCGCGCCCCAGGCCAGCAGGCTGGCGGCACCGATGCCGACGAACCAGAGCAGGCGTCGCGGAGTTTCACTGATGGCGAATCCTTTACGCATGACTAGTGATAGCCCATGTCACGGCTGACCTTGCCGCGAAATATCCAGTACGACCACCCCGTATAGAACAGGATGAACGGCAACAGGATCACCAGGCCCACGAGCAGAAAACTCTGTGTTTCCGGCGGCGAGGCAGCGTTCCATATGGTCAGATGCGGCGGAATGATATGCGGCCAGAAGCTCGCCGCGAGCCCGCCATAGCCGACGATGAACATCGCCAACGAAAGCAGGAAAGGCGCGTACTCCCGCCGCCGGCTCACGCTCCAGTACAAGAAATACGACACCACGATCGCGGCGATCGGGAACGGCACCAGCCACAGCGCATGCGGGAAACCGAACCAGCGCTCGGCATAGTTGCCGTCGAGGAACGGCACATAGATGCTCACCACCGCCATGAACACGATCACGGCCGTCAACAGTACGCGCGACCAGCCATAGGCGCGCCGCTGCAACAGGCCGGTGGTTTTCATCACCACCCAGGTCGCGCCCAGTAGTGCATAGCCGGCCACGAGTGCAGTGCCGGTAAGCATCGTGAAGCCCGAAAACCAGTCGAACGCGCCGCCGACATACTGGGCGCCGTTGGCCTCGATGCCCTGCACGATCGCGCCGAGGGTCACGCCCTGGAAGAAGGTCGCCAACACCGAGCCGAGAAAGAACGCCGTGTTCCAGCCGAACTTGCGCCGCGCCTTGAAGCGGAACTCGAAGGCCACGCCGCGAAAGATCAGCGCGATCAGCATGCCGGTCAGCGGCAGATAGAGCGCCGGCAGCAGCACCGTATAGGCCGGCGGGAAGGCCGCGAGCAGCGCGACGCCGCCCAACACCAGCCAGGTCTCGTTGCCGTCCCATATCGGCGCCACCGAATTCATCATGATGTCGCGCTCGGCCTCGCCATAGGCCACGCCCGACAGGATGCCGATGCCGAGCACGAAGCCGTCCAGCAGCACGTACATGATCACGCCAAAGCCAATGATCCCGAACCAGATCAGCGGCAGGATTTCGACCGTACTCATCGTTTTTCTCCCACCGGCTCATCGGGATACGACAACGGCCGGGCCGGCGTCGCATATGGATCGGGCACCGGATGCGCAGGCGCCTTCTCGGGCCCGGTACGCACCACGCGCACGATGTAATACAGCCCGGCGCCGAAGACGATGCCGTAGACGATCACGAAAGTGATCAGTGTCGCCAGCACGCTCGGCGCCGCCACCGGCGACAGCGAGTCGGACGTGCGCAGCAGGCCATAGACCGTATACGGCTGGCGCCCGATCTCGGTGGTGATCCAACCCGCCAGCACCGCGATGAAGCCCGAAGGAATCATCGCCACGAGATAGCGGTGATAGAGGCGCGAATCGAACAGCCGACCGCGAAATGCCAGCCACAGACCGAGCATGCCGGCAATCAACATGAGGATGCCCAGCCCCACCATGATCCGGAACGAGAAGAAGATCGGCGCGACCGGCGGACGCTCGCTCTCCGGGAAATCTTTGAGCCCGACCAGCTCGCCGTTCCATTCGTGGGTGAGGATCAGGCTGGCGAGATTCGGCACCGCGATCTCGAAGTGATTGGTTTCGTTCTCGGCATCCGGCCAGGCGAACAACGCCAGGGCCGCGCCCTCTTCGGTCTCCCAATGGGCTTCCATGGCAGCGACCTTGGCCGGCTGGTATTCCAGCGTCTTCAAACCGTGAAAGTCACCGGCGACGATCTGCAGCGGCGTGACGATGGATACGAACGCCACACCCATGATCAGCATCACGCGCGAGGCCTCGTGGGCCGTGCCCTTGAGCCGATACCAGGCGCCGACGCCCAGAATCACGAACGCCGTGGTCAGGAAGGCGGCCAACACCATGTGCACCAGCCGGTACGGGAACGACGGGTTGAACACGATCTTCCACCAGTCAACCGGATAGAAGATACCGTCGCGCAGTTCGAAGCCGTCCGGCGTGTGCATCCACGAATTCGCGGACAGAATCCAGAAGGCAGACAGCATGGTGCCGATCGCGACCATTGCGGTCGCGAAGAAATGCAGTTTCGGGCCGACCTTGTTCCAGCCGAACAGCATGATCCCGAGGAAGGTCGCCTCCAGGAAGAAGGCCGTCAGCACCTCGTAGGAGAACAGCGGGCCGAGTACCGGCGCGGTGGCTTCCGCGAACACCGACCAGTTGGTGCCGAACTGAAAGCTCATCACGATGCCGGAAACCACGCCCATGCCGAACGACACGGCGAAGATCTTTACCCAGAAGTGATACAGCCTGCGAAAGACATCGCGACCGGTGAGCAGGTGCATGCCTTCGCACATCGCCAGCCAGCTCGCCAGACCGATCGTGAATGCCGGGAACAGGATATGAAACGACACCACGAACGCGAACTGTATTCGCGACAGGATTTCCGGATCGAGAGCCATGCTTTTCACCTAGGAAGCTGCTTATCGAAGTATACCGGAGGGGGTATATAGCGTCACTATCCAATCGCGACTTAAATTACATGGCGGCTACGGAGAATAAGTCGGACCGCAGGGAGACGCTTGATTCAGATATGACGCACTAAGGAGGCTGTCAATGTATAATTTAGTAGGGCTTATTTCCTAGCTAGTAAACACAATGTCCGAAAATGCCGACATCCTTCCTTTCGACCAGGAATGGGAAGCCAGCAAGTCCGCACTCATTCGGCGTCTGAAACGCGTCGAGGGGCAAGTTCGCGGCTTGCAGGCTATGCTGGAACGTGATGCCGAATGCGAGGACGTAGCGGTTCAAATGACCGCTGCCCGCAAAGCGCTCGACCGTACCTTCTATAACATGCTGTCCTGCGTAATCGAGCGAGAGCTGTCTTGCCAGAAGCTTGATGCGGCCGATGCGCGCGAGCGTCTTAAGTACGCAACGGAGCTATTGTCACGCTACGGCTAGGTACGAGTTGCCAAAAGAAACCGATCGGCTAGCCACCCGCCCAATAATATGGCGGGGAGAAAGATAGCGGCTTCTCGAAAGTTGAATACCAAGGCTGCCAAGGCCGGTCCGGGGCAATAACCTGCTAGCCCCCAGCCAACTCCAAAGAGGGCGGCGCCCGATAGTAATCGTCGATCGATAGTCAGCGAGCTGGGTCGGTGGAATGTAGACCCGAATAGCGGGCGTATCCGTTTTCCCAAGAAAGCATTCGTAAGGCTGAATACGGCGAGAGCCATGGCCATGACCAGAGCAAGGCTCGGATCCCACCGGCCCACGGGATCCAGAAAAGCGAGCACTTTCTCCGGGTTCACCATTCCAGAAATCGTCAGCCCGATACCAAAGACCAGGCCGGACGCTAGCGTGATCACGTACTGCATCCGCTCAGCCCGTAAAAAGATGTCGCGTGATAACCGCTGTAACCACGCCGCAGATAAAGAAGACAAGGGTGGCAGCAATGGATCGCGTCGAACCGCGCCCAATTCCGCACACGCCGTGGCCGCTGGTGCAGCCTGACCCTAATCGTGTGCCCATGCCAACCAGCACTCCGCCAGCTATCAAACACGACGTTATTCCGTTAGATCCGGGCGTGGCTTGGGTTTCGGCCAGTGCCAGTCCAGCCCGCGTAGCATGACCTGCCAGTACAGGGCGGGGAAGAATTGGCTTTTGATTGGCCAGTACATTCGCCGCGAAGTGCGCGGATCCAATGGGAAACTAGAGACCACTTCACCACCGTAGCGGAATTCGGCCAGCATGACCTTGCCATGGGCGACCGTGAGTGGGCACGCCCCGTAACCGTCGTAAGTACGTTTTTTAGCCGATTCCCCCAGGGCCGCGCGCAGTTCAGCGACCACGACTGGGAACTGGCGGCGTACGGCGGCCATGGTCTTCGCATTAGGGGTGTCGGTGCAGTCACCCAAAGCCAGCACATTATCGTAGCGGGTATGCGTGAGCCGGTTCTTATCGACGGTGACCCAGCCGGCGTCGCCCGCGAGTGGACTTCCCTTGATAACGTCCGGCGCAGACTGCGGCGGCACCACGTGGAGCATGTCGAACGCACGCGTTACTGGCCCATCGTCAGTCGAAAAGGTGGCTTCGTGCTTTTCACCGTCCACGGCCACTAGATTGTGTTTGAAATAGGGCGTCGCTCCATACGAAGCAATAACTTTATCGAGCTCCCGTGCATAGGCGGGGACCCCGAACATCGCACCGCCTTGATTATAGAACCCGATCTCCGCCGATATCCCGCGTTTGCGCAGTGTATCGGCGGTCAAGTAAAGCGCTTTCTGCGGAGCGCCGGCGCACTTGATTGGCATAGCCGGCTGCGTAAACAACGCCTTGGCGCCATCGGTCAGCGATTGGGCCAACTCGTGGGTATAGGGTGCGAGGTCGTATCGATAGTTCGAGGTTACGCCGTTGCGCCCCAGTGTCTCGGACAGACCATCAATGGCTTGCCAGTCGATCTGGAGGCCTAGTGCCACTACCAAAAAGTCATAGGTGACCGACTCGCCGGAGGCCAACTCGACGCGATTTTCGTCGGGTGCGAACGCACTGATCGTGGCCCGGATCCAGCGGGCCTTGTCCGGCATAACTTCTTCCTCGCGCCGCTTTGTGTCTTCGGCCCGCATGTCGCCACCACCTACGAGCGTCCAGCCCGGCTGGTAGTAATGCACGTCGCTCGCCTCGATTACAGCGACATCAAGTTGAGGCGATTGCCTCAGTAGGGCGGCGGCGACTGATAGCCCGGCTGTACCACCGCCCGCGACAACGACGCGATGATGGCTTGTGTTGCTCGACATGATTTACTCCGTCTTGCTACGTATACCCCTAAGGGTATAATAGAACCCGAAGGCATTTGCAAATAACCGATTCTTAGGTTGGTGCAATTCTGGTTTCCACAGATTAGAAGGAAGACAACCATGGCGAGCGGCACTCCGGAAGTCGTCGGATTCTTCGACGAAAAGACTTTCAGCGTTCAGTACGTCTGTGTCGATACAGTCAGCAAACACTGTGCGATCATCGACCCGGTACTGAACTACGACGAGAAATCGGCGAGCACGAGCACGGAATCCGCCGATGAGATCGCGGCGTTCGTGCAGTCGCGCGGGCTCACGGTCGACTGGATTCTGGACACACATCCGCATGCGGACCATCTCTCGGCAGCGATCTATCTTCAGGGGCTTTTCGACGCGCCGCGCGCGATCGGCGAGCACGTCATCGACGTCCAAAAGCTCTGGAAGAAGATCTACAACTTCGGTGACGACTTCAAAACTGACGGACACCAGTGGGATCGGCTTTTTGGCGATGGCGACACGTTCACTGTCGGCGAGCTTGAGGCGAGGGTTATGTATTCGCCGGGTCATACCCTGGCCTCGATCACCTACGTGATCGGCGATGCCGCGTTCGTGCACGACACGCTGTTCCAGCCCGACTTCGGTACCGCACGAGCAGATTTCCCAGGCGGCGATGCAGCCACACTCTATCGCTCGATCCAGGCCATTCTTGAGTTGCCGGACGAGACTCGCCTTTTCACCGGTCATGACTACATGCCGGATGGGCGAGAACCGCGCTGGGAGTCCACGGTGGGCGAACAGCGGGAGCGTAACCCGCATCTGCAGAACATGGACGAATCCGCGTATACGGCCTTGCGAAACAAGCGTGATGCGGAACTACCGCTGCCCGCGCTCATGCTCGCCGCGCTTCAGATCAATACGCGGGGAGGGCGCCTCCCTACGCCGGAGAATAACGGCACCGCGTACCTGAAGATCCCAGTGAACGCTTTCTAAAGAGAGCGAGGCAATGCGCAACGTTCCTCACCGACGGGCCGGAGCGAGTCGCACACCTACTCATTCAGCATCTGGAGAACGATATGAGCTCGATTAACACCGGGATAGATGAAGAAGGTCGGATGAACACCGGCGAAGGTTTGAAAAAATTGCTCGCTGATTCTTATACGTTGTATCTGCAAACGCATAACTTCCATTGGAACGTGACCGGCCCGCGCTTTCGCGAGTTGCATCTTATGTTCGAGGAGCAGTACACGGAGTTGGCTGCGGCCGTGGACGAGATCGCGGAGCGCATACGCTCGCTCGATCAGGTCGCGCCGGGTACATATCGCCAGTTCTCGACTTTGAGCTCGATCTCCGAGGTCGAAGACGTGCCTAATGCAGATCGTATGGTCGAGGTTCTAGGTGCGGGACATGAAAAGGTCGTGATGACATGCCGGGATGTACTGCAACGCGCGCAGCATGCCGGTGACGAGTCTTCGGCGGCTCTTGTCTCTGATCGTATGCGCGTGCATGAGAAGACGGCTTGGATGTTGCGGGCGATGGCTAGCTAAGAGAGCGCACGAACATTCTTACTGGGGCACGACAGCGTAGCCGCGACTTTGAAAGATCACCAGATCGCTGAGCGCCGACAATGCAACATCGACCTCATTGTTGACCCATGACTGATCGAACGCATGCTTGGCGAGCGCCTGGCCACATACGTGCAGGGTAACGCCCGCCTTGCGTAGGGCGGCGATCAGCGCGGTGTTGGGGTTGGCCTGTCCGAACTGCTTCTCGTATTGGGCGTCATTCAGAATACCGGGTGTCGCTGGTCCGTGAACCACAACCACGAAGTCGAGCTTTTCAGCGGGCACGCCGGCCGATGCGAACACGTTCACGGCCCGTGCGACGCGTTCCAAGCCCGGGTTCAGCTGGTCGGGGCTCTTCGCTGCTTTGGTCACATCGAATACGGCTTTGTGCTCGGCCTTGACTGAGGGCTGATTGGCTGCTTCGGGGAGTGGTTTGATGCCGCCATAGCCTTCGATGGCCGGGTAGCGCCAGTCGCCCCCTGCGGCCAAGGCGGGGCCAACACTAGCCAATGCGACACTCAAGATGATGAGAGTTGTACGAAACATTGGGGTCATAACGAGCTCCTTTATGCGTTACTGAATGGTTGAACACTGGGCTGGGTGCGCTCGATCCAGTGCCTCCCAAGGCTCTGGGTCAATGTCAGCCCGGGTGTGCCGGATATCGGTTGATACGGCCACCCATGCGACTCCAAACCAGCCAGTCTTCGTTCGAACGTTAGGCGACGCTCGAGAATTCGAACGACGGTGGCCTTAGCCGACGTGGTCGTATTTGCGTCGGTAGCAGTGGGATCATCGATTCGCTCACCCAACGCAGGAATGGCTTTTTGCTGCGCCGTGACTGCCGTTGGCAGGTGCAACGCGTCAGCTGAAGATGCCTTGATGACCACGATTGCCGCGCTGAACGCCCTGATCAGGGTTTGGGTCCCAGAATCTTCTCTACGTCGTCGCCGCGTGGCATGCCCTGTTTGAGTCCGATATCCCCGTTGGTCTTGCGATAGAGAATCGTCGGCGTGGCGAAATAGCCCAAGGCCTCCATGAGGGCGTTGTTGTCCTGGACCTTGTCGCGAGCGGCGTGCGAAATATTCTCGGTGACTTCGATACCGCCGCTGGCGTAGTTGCGCTCCTGGCGTTCCAGTGCAGCCTCCGGATCATCAGCGCCGACGATCGTGGCGGCCTTCGGCACGCTGTCGGCTTTGAGAATACCGACCATGACGTGGCGGATCTGGACGTCACCCGCTTCCACCCAGGGGCGTGCTGTCTGCCAGAACTGGTTGCAGTAAGGGCAGTTCGGATCGGTGATCTCGTAGACGATACGGGGCGCGTCGGCGTCACCATCACGGACCCAAGTGGCGTCTTCCAACTGGTCCCAAGCCTTCTTGTTCTGCGGTCCCGACGATATACGCTCCAGAGGGTCGGCCGTCAGATTGTTGCCCTGTTCGTCGACTAGCGTGCCGAGTACTGCATGCTTGCCGTCCTCCGTTACATAAATCGCCATTGGCCGGCCCTGGACGGTAGCGGCGTATCCGGTCAGCCCGCTTGGGGCATCGAAAGAGCCGAGAATATTCATTCCACGATCCTCCATCGCCGCCACGGGCGCCGGTGAATCGGATTCTTCTTCGGGGGCGGCCCATGCGACCAGCGCGTACATGCCGATGGCGGTAGCGGTGATCGTCAGGATTAGAGATAGTCGTGCGGTTCTGGTCATGGTTGTTCCTCATCATCGTGAGAAGAAGCAGTGGGCGCCGTGTCGAAACGTTCGAGAGCGGCGGTGAGAGTCGCGCGCGACAGCTGGCCCAGATGGCTGTCGACCAAACGCCCGTCGCCGTCGTAGAACAGTGTCGTAGGCAATGCGGCTGATCCGGCCTGCTTGGCCAGATGCCCGCCCGAGTCGCGCAGCACGTGTTCGATGTGCAGATCCTGACTGTCCAGGAAACTCTGGATGGTGGGCGTTGCCTCGGCCTGGTTGGCGAACACGAACAGCACGTCGTCGCGCTCGTTCTGGGCGGCCTCGAGGACGGGCATCTCCGCACGGCAGGGCGGACACCAGGTCGCCCATAGATTGACCACCATCGGCCGGCCCTCGGCTTCGGCCTGTAGCGTAGCTAGATCGGTGGCGCGGCCATCCAGCGTCTGCAGCCGTGCCTCGGGCAGGCTCGCCGCCTGCTGTTCGATCAAGGTGAGCGCGCCGCCGGTCAGCCCCCAGGCGAGGCCGCCGGCGACCAGCGCGGCGGCCAGCGGTGCGCGCAGCAGCGGCCGGCGCCAGACCACGAAGCTTGCGTAGGCGGCCATGCCCAGCAGCCCGCCGATCGCATCGAAACCGCCGTCACGAATGTCGAAAATGCCCAGCGGCGCCGGGCGGTATTCGCCGAAATAGCGGATCACGAACACCAGCCGGGCCGCCACCGCGCCGGCCAGCGCCAGGTTGAACAGCGTGTCGGTGATCGGCACTTCACGCCGGCGCGCGGCAACCTTGCCGGCTATCAACGCCGTAATCAGCGCGAAAAGCATCAGGGCATGGGCGACCGAGATCGCCAGCGGGCCGAGGTTGAAGGACAGCATCAGGAATTCTCCAAGTCGTCACGTGCGCGCTCGAGGTGATCGAGGAAGGCCTCGGCGTCCAGCTCGCCGACGATGCGCGCGCTGCGGGCCTCTTCGCCGTCCGGGCCGATCAGCAGCAGGGTGGGTGGGCCGACGACGCCGTAGTGGCCCATCAGCGCGCGGTCGGCGGCGTCGTTGTCGGTCACGTCCGGGCGCAGCAGCTGCACGTCGTCCAGTGCCGCCTGTACGCGGGCGTCGCCGAAGACTTCGGATTTGATCACCTTGCACGAGATACACCAGTCGGCGTAGAAATCCACGACCGTCCAGCGGCCGTTTTCGCCGGCCTTGGCCACTTGCGCATCAAGAGCGTCGAGATCGGACACGGGCTCGAAACGGGCCATGAAGTCGTCTGTCTGCGCACCGGCTTCGCCGCCCGCGTCGGTCGTGTTCGCGGGCGCGCCGGCAAAGGCCAGCGGCCGCATCGGATCGCTGGCGCCACCGGCGGCGCCGATCACCAGCAGCGCGCCCCAGAGGCCGATCAGAAGGCCGGCTACGCGCGCGATCATCGCTAGCGGTAGCGTCGCCAGGGCGGCGCGCAGCGCGACCTGATAGAGCGTGGTGCCGATGGCGAGCAGCCACGCGCCCCACAGTCCGAGCATCCAGGGGGCGGGCGTCACGCGGGCGACGAACCACAGCGCCATGCCCAGCAGGACGAAACCGAACACCGCCTTCACGCCGTTCATCCACGGCCCCGGGCGTGGCAGGAATCGGGCCCCGAGGCTGCCGGCGAGGACCAGCGGCGCGCCCATGCCCAGGCCGAGCGCGAACAGCGCGCTGCCGCCGATTAGCACGTCGCCGGATTCGGCGATGAACAGCAGCGCCCCGGCCAGCGGCGCGGTCATACACGGGCCGACGATCAGCGCCGATAGTGCGCCCATGACCGCCGCGCCGCCGAGGCTGCCGCCGCGCTGGGCGCTGCTGGCGCGATCCAGCCGGTTACGCAGGGCCGCCGGCAGCTGCAACTCGTAGACGCCGAACATCGCCAGCGCGAGTGCCACGAACACGAGCGCGAATGCGCCCAGCACCCAGGGAGTCTGAAGTGCGGCCTGCAAGTTGGCACCGGCCAGCGCCGCGGCGACGCCGAGTAGGGCATAGGTCAACGCCATCGGCAGCACATAGGCCAGCGACAGAGTCAGGCCGCGCCGGCCGCGCGCGCCGCTGCCCACGATCAGGCTGGTCAGGATTGGAACCATGGGCAGTACGCAGGGTGTGAATACCAGCAGCAGCCCGAGCCCGAAGAACACCAGTAGCACCCAGGCCGTGTTGCTGTCTGACAGCTGCGCGGCCAACGACTGATCCTCGCCGAGGGCGTCGGATTTCCCGGCTTTGGCTTGCGCCGTCGTAGTGCCGGCGCCTTCGTCGTTCGAGTCCACGGGGGCGGCCGTGCCGCCGCCCAAGTTGTAGTCGGCCAAATCCAGCGTTGCGCGCTGCGGTGGATAGCATAGGCCGGCCTCCGCACAGCCCTGCCAGGTCAGTTCGACGGTTTGAGCGTTACCGGGGTCGACGCGGACCGCGACCGAGTCGTGATATACCTCGGATTTGCCGAAGAATTCGTCCTCGATGGGCTGGCCGTGCGGCATCTCGACGGCGGCCACAGGTGCCGGTTTGCCGGCAAAATCGAATTGATGCCGATACAAATAGTAGCCGTCAGCGATCGTCCAGCTTACGGTCAGCGTGTCGTCCGCGTTGACCGAGACGTCATAAGTAAAGGCCTCGCCCACGGAAAGGAAATCGTTTGACGAAGCCGTACCGGCGGCCAGCGCACTGGGACCGCACAACAAAATCAAGACCACAATGGCCAGCCGACGATACGGGAAAAGAGTCATCTAACGCGCTCCTGTCTGCACTGATGCACAAGATAAGGACCGCGGTTAAGTCAGGATTAAAAAGCCTCTCGCATCAGCAACGGCGCTAGGTGATGATCCACCAGCAATGCCGTGAACAGTGCCATCAGGTAGAAGATCGAATAGCCGAAGGTGCGCATCGCCAGCCCCGGCTTCGGCGCGTATTTCAGCCGGATCGCGTAGATCAGGAACCAGCCGGACAGGCCGATCGCGCTGATCAGATACAACGGTCCGCTCATGCCGGTCGCGAACGGCAGCAGCGACACGATGAACAGCAGCACCGTATAGAGCAGCACCTGGGTACGGGTGTACTCGAGCCCGTGGGTAACCGGCAACATCGGAATATCGACCTCCGCATATTCGCGATGGCGCTCGATCGCTAGCGCCCAGAAATGCGGTGGCGTCCAGATGAAGATAATCAGGAACAGGATCAACGCGTGCACGTCGACTGTTCCGGTGACGGCGACCCATCCGAGCACCGGCGGAGCCGCCCCTGCCGCACCGCCAATGACGATGTTCTGTGGCGTCGCACGCTTGAGATAGACGGTATAGACGCCGGCATAGCCGACCAGCGTGACCAGCGTTAGCCAGGCGGTCAGTGGGTTGACCAGCCAGAGCAGGATCGCCATGCCGATCAGGCCGATGGCGGCGGCAAAACGCGCCGACTGCACCATGTCCAGATGGCCAGTGACCAACGGGCGCTTGCGGGTACGCGCCATGCGCTGATCGGCCTTGCGATCGAGCATCTGGTTAACCGCGGCGGCGGAAGCTGCCATCAGCCCGATGCCGAGCGTGCCGAAAAGAAGTGCATCGATCGGCACCATACCGGGCGTGGCCAGAAACATGCCCACCATCGCGGTGAACACGATCAGAAGCACCACGCGCGGCTTGCACAGCTCGTAGTAATCAGTAAGACGCGTAGGCATGCGCATTATTGAATCGATGCGCACGAAGAATAGCGCGCTACGCCAGCTCGCGCGGGTCGATCTTCGGCGGCTGCTCGAAGGTGTGGTACGGCGCGGGCGATGCCACTGTCCATTCCAGGCCTCGTGCGCCTTCCCATACACGTCCGGTCGCCTTCTTCCCGGCACCGCGCATGCACATGATCATGTTGTAGATGAACACGAACTGCCCGAGGAAGAACAGCAGTGCGCCCAGCGACGAGATCATGTTGAAATCGGTGAACTGCACCGCGTAATCCGGGATACGACGCGGCATGCCGGCCAGACCCAGGAAGTGTTGCGGGAAGAACAGTACGTTGATCCAGACCGCACTCCACCAGAAATGGAACTGGCCGAGCTTCTCGTTGTACATCACGCCGGTCCACTTCGGAATCCAGTAGTAGATGGCTGCGATGATCGAGAAGATCGCGCCCGGCACCAGCACGTAGTGGAAGTGCGCGACCACGAAGTAGGAATCGTGATACTGGAAGTCGACCGGGGTGAGCGCCAGCATCAGGCCCGAAAAGCCACCGATGGTGAACAGCACGACGAAACCGAGCGCGAACAGCATCGGCGTCTCGAAGGTCATCGAGCCACGCCACATGGTGGCAACCCAGTTGAACACCTTCACGCCTGTCGGTACGGCGATGAGCATGGTCGCGAACATGAAGAACAGCTCGGCCGAGACCGGCATGCCCACGGTAAACATGTGATGCGCCCACACGATGAAGCTAAGGAACGCGATCGAGGCCACGGCGTAGACCATCGAGTCATGCCCGAACAGCGCCTTGCGGGCGAACGTCGGGATGATGGTCGACACGATGCCGAAGGCCGGCAAAATCATGATGTAGACCTCCGGATGCCCGAAGAACCAGAAGATGTGCTGGAACAGGACCGGGTCACCACCACCCGCGGCATCGAAGAAGGTCGTGCCGAAGAAGTGATCGGTCAGCAGCATCGTGACCGCACCGGCGAGCACCGGCATCACCGCGATAAGCAGGTAGGCGGTGATCAGCCAGGTCCACACGAACAGCGGCATCTTGAGCAGCGGCATATCCGGCGCGCGCATGTTCAGGATCGTGACCACGATGTTGATCGCGCCCGTGATCGACGAAATACCGGCCAGATGGATGGCAAACACCATCAGCGGCAGCGCGTTACCGGTCTGCATGACCAGCGGCGGATACATGGTCCAGCCCGAAGCCGGCGCACCACCGGAAACGAACAGCGTGCCCAGCAGCATCGAGAACGCGAACGGCAGGATCCAGAAACCCCAGTTGTTCACGCGCGGCAGCGCCAGATCGGAACAACCGATCATCATCGGCACCATCCAGTTCGCAAGCCCCACGAACGCCGGCATGACGCCGCCAAAGATCATCACCAGCGCGTGCAGCGTGATCATCTCGTTATAGAAGCCGGGGTCGACAAACTGGATGCCCGGCGCGAACAGCTCGGCTCTGATTATCAGCGACATCACGCCGCCGATGAACAGCATGGTCAGCGAAAAGATCAGGTACAGCGTGCCCAGATCCTTATGGTTCGTGGTGCCGATCCAGCGTTTCATCCACGGCCATACGCCATCGGCCAGCGTCACCGGCCCGTGGTGGTGATCGTCATGACCGTGGTGGTCGTGGGTATCGGTCGGATTGACAGTACTCATCACAAACTCTCCAATTCGTAGCGCCCGACTTAGCTCGTTACTCCGTGACTAAGATTCGATCGAGCGAGCGGTAACCCACTCCTTTAGCCGTTCGGCTACCTCAGCCCGTTCCTCTTCAGTCAGGAGGGCCCCGATCTCGCAGCCGTGCCCGTGGCGTGTTACGAGAAGGCGCGACCGGCCATTTCGATGAACACTGCTGGAAAGCCGAACTTGTGTGAGTAGACGCGGAAATTCCCATTGGCGCTCGGGCTTAGCAGTACCCGCGACGATCTCAATACGTTCGTCGGTGATCGACACGATTTCCCGGTAGCTGTTCGCTTTTACGCTCGCATAGAGAGCGGTGCCGAGGGCCGCCATCTCGAGGCCGGCGAAGGGCAGAACTGGCCAGAGCCCTAACGTCATAAAAAACAGAGCGATAGAGAAAGAAACGCCGCACATGGCTAAGAAGCACCACTGTGCCTGTGCTCTCGTCAGCGATGCATTCGGGGCGATGACGAGACGACGGGTGGGCGTGTTGGATATTGCGTCGACCATAGCGATCTGGCTTCTATGGCAATATGGCTCGTGTTCAATAACATATACCCGTACGGGTATATAAACAATGGTCATGCAGGCAAACCTTTGCCCGCGGTTAATCCTCACTTCATCGGCTTCGGGATGATCCCAAGTACGCAAGAAAGAACTACTGAATGCATATACTTCTAATCGAAGACGATGCGCTAGTCGGGGCCGGTATTCGTTCTGCGCTCGAAACCGTTGGGTACACGGTCGATTGGGCGACAAGTGGGGAAGAGGCGGGGTTAGCTTTGAGTGCGGTGGCGAGCGATATCGCCATACTCGATCTCGGTTTGCCGGATATGGACGGCGTCGCGTTATTAAGGGATTGGCGCAAGCGCGGTGTCGCGCTCCCAGTGCTAGTCCTGACAGCGCGTGATGGTCTCGCGGATCGTGTGAGCGGGCTGCAAGCGGGGGCAGATGATTATTTACTGAAGCCCTTCGATCTCGATGAACTTATCGCGAGAGTACAGGCGCTGCTAAGGCGGGCAGGGGGCCACGCCGGACCGATTGTCGAGCATGGTCCAATCACTCTCGATCCCACGACGCAAACAGTGTATTGCGAGGAGCGGGAGGTTGAACTCACCCGCCGCGAATATGCGCTTCTGTCCAAGCTTCTGCATGCCCGGCGATCAATTCTCACAGCTGAGCAACTTAAGGACGCCCTCTACGGTATTGAGGCCGAGGTCGAAAGTAATGCGATCAACGTCCATATCTATCATCTGCGGCGAAAGCTAGGCGCTGGCCTCGTGCGCACGGTGCGGGGCTTGGGTTATCGATTGGGTAACGCTTCGGACATCGGTAAGCGGAGCACGCCTTGAGTTTACGCTGGCGTCTTTTATTAACACTGGGCCTGTCCTTTGCGGCGCTGTGGGGGCTCGTTGCCGTCTGGCTATATAGCGACTTGCAAGATCAGGTGCGCGATACATTGGACCAGCGTCTGGCTGCTTCCGCCCGGATGGTGGCGGGCCTGGTCGCCCAGTTGCCCGACTCGGCCTGGCAAAATACGGGCGACCCTGTTCTTTCGGTACCGAGCAGCGCTGGCGTAGCGTGTCAGATCAATGCGCCGAGCGGACGCGTTCTGATGCGCACCCACGGCCAATTCGACGATGGCCTCGAGTCGCCGGCACCCGGTTTCACCGACCGCGATATCGACGGCGAACGCTGGCGCTTGTTCACCTACGTTCAGAACGGCGTGCATATCACGACCGCTGACCGACTCGTCGAGCGTAGCGCCCTCCAACGCAACGTGATCGCGGTCGCAGCTGTGCCGTTTGCCGTAGCACTGCTCGGCAGCCTGGTAGTGCTCTGGTTCGGTATAAGACGCGGACTCCGCCCGCTCGAGCGTTTGCGTGGCGAACTGTCCCGACGAGCGCCGGATACACTCATACCAGTCGAAATCGACGATGCGCCTAAAGAGCTCCGACCTGCGGTCGATACGCTCAACCAGCTGCTCGTCCGAACCGGCGAGACGCTCGCCCGCGAACAGCGTTTCACCAGCGATGCCGCACACGAACTGCGCACTCCGCTGACAGCAATCAAGACCCATGTTCAGCTTGCCAAACGGCTCGACGGAAATGAGGCGTACGCCGCGCTCGCACAGGCCGAGGCGGGTATCGCGCGGCTGCAGCGCACGCTCGAGCAATTGTTACTGCTCGCACGGGTCGAGGCTGGCGAGTCGCATTTCGATATGGCGCAGGCGACAAGTTCGGCGATCGCAACCGCAGCGTTGGCTGATCTGCCGAACGGCGGACGCGTCGGGATTCATGAGAATGGTGTGGCGATACCCGTTGCGGTGCCCAAGGCGCTCGCCACTGCCGCTCTGCGCAATCTGCTCGATAACGCGCTGCGGCATACGCGAGCCGATCGTGAGGTCTCGCTGGCTATTGAAGTCAAAGCGGCGCGCGTGACGTTCGTCGTTTGCGATCAGGGTGATTGGCCTGCCGATCGTGACACGCAACCCCTGACCCAGCGCTTCTGGCGTGGCGAGGCGTCGCGCGCGGGCGCCGGCAGCGGTTTGGGACTAACCATTGCTGCCGCGATTGCCCAGCGCTTTGCCGGCGAGCTCGCCTTCGAGCCACGTCCCGGCGGTGGCTTGGCGGTGCGTCTTTCCTGGCCCCGAGCGGCACCGTCTTAGACGTGACCGGCCGATGACGCAAGCCGATGTCCTCACCAAATGCATCGTATACCGAGAACCGATCTAGTCGTTCAAAGTGGCGTCTCAGAATAGGAGGCGCAGGGTTTTCCCGGATACAGTCCTTAACGGCAAGACCTTATGTTGGGTCTGCGTAACATAGAGGCATCTAGGAGATAGTAGTGAGGAGTTCGGCATTGCCTGACGTGGTGGGCGTTGCGGCGCTGAGCACGATTTTACTGGCCGGTTGCACAGGTATGGGACGTACTGGGCCCGCTGCGGAAGTCGATGGCAGTCCCGACAGCATGAAAACGAACGTGCTCGAGGCCGGTGCAGACGCGTTACAGACCGATGCGCCGACGGATCAACTCGATATTTATCTGGTCGGGTTCCACCCGATGAAGAACAAACCAGAAGAGCAGTTTGAGGCGCATCACTTTTGCCAGCAGGTGAACGAAGATTTCGCACAATGCTCGCTCTATGACGGTAATACGTCCCACGCGAACATGACGGGTATCGAATACATAATTTCCGAAAAACTGTTCAAGCGGCTACCGGAGAAGGAAAAGCAGTACTGGCATCCGCATAACGGTGAAATTCTTTCGGGCCAGCTTGTCGCGCCCAATCTTCCCGAAGCGGCTGACCACGAGCTGATGAAGGAGAAGATGAACAGCTACGGCAAAACCTGGCATACCTGGAATACAACACGTAGTGCTGAAGGAAAGGTGCGATTACCCTTAGGCGAACCGTCTCTGGCGTGGTCGTTCAACCGCTTCGGTGAGCCCAAACCTGGGTTGGTCGAGGATCGTGATAAGCGAATGAATATCGATACGGCCGACCGTCGGCGGAATCGGCAGGATCTGCTGCCTTTGGCGAAACCGCAGCAGGGCGTGGATGTGCTCAAAGGGCAGTTTCCGCGAGGCACCCAGGCGATTCCGGGTGTCGAAGATAAGTCGTCAAACGTGCAATCGCAGTGAATGCATGCAGAGCGAGGGGCTGAGCCTTAGGCCCTCGATCATTTTCGGGTGCCTGTCGAAGCCTTACGGTTGGGGAGCGGGGACTTTATTCCCGTGCAACGCGTGACCTCGTATCGCCAGGGCGCAACGTTTGTATCCAAATAGCGCTTATTTGGCGGGGTGTTTGCTAGCGAGCCCACGGAAGTGCCAAGTGAGTGGTTTCGGCCCCTGAATATAGCCGGAGTCGAGCGTGTCTATGGAAAAGCCTGCGTCGGTCAGTAACTCGGGTACGTTGCGATCCAGGTGACAACCGCCTGCAATATGCCGCCACGCCGGCGTAAGGCGCTGCTGCCAACGCGCCACTTTCGCCTCCGGCGAGCGGCCGTGTTCGCAGAACAGCATCGTGCCGTTCGGTTTGAGCACGCGGCGCATTTCGCGCAGGGCTAAGAACGGATCGGGAATACTACACAGACTATAAGTCACTAGCACGGTGTCGAAATGGTCGTCTTCGGCCGGTATCTGTTCGGCGCTAACGGCCATTAGCGATACGGATAGGCGCGTTTCGGACAGCCGTCGCCGCGCACGCGGATGCATTTCAGCCGCGGGATCAAGCCCGACGATCGTATCCACGTTCGCTGGGTTGTAGTGGGGCAGGTTACGGCCGGTCCCGATACCGATTTCGAGCACACGCCCGCGCGCCTGAGGAACCAGACGCGCGCGTTCACGCTCTACGGCAGGCAGGCCGCACGCGCAATCAAGCACGTGCGGCAGGATATAGCGGTTATACAGACCCATGCGGCAGACTCAGTCGAGTTTCTTTTGTATCGCGGCGAACAGGGGCGACTCGGGGTTTAGGCCCGCATCCAAGCCGACCTGAAGCGCTTCGTCCGCGTTTTTACCCTGAAGGTAGCGTGCACGATAGGCCATAAGCCCGCCCACGCGGTTCGAGCTCCCGCAATGCACGATTGCCGGGCGCTGATCCTCTGCGAGTGCTGCGTCAAGCGTGCGCGCACTCGCGTCGTTGATGTCCTCGGGGCCGGCGACAGGAATATGAACGTAATGCATTCCTGCTTCGGCTATCAGCGCGGCTTCATCGAACTCATCGAATTCGCCGGCGGGCCGCAGATTGACGACGGTTCGCACACCGCCAGCCAACGCTTCTTTCAGCTGTGCCGCTGACGGCTGGCCGGCTGCGACCACGTTGTTCTCAAGCGGGTGGGCATTGGCTATGTTCGAAGCGTAATCGGTCATGGGGTCTCCTTCGGTTCGAATGCGCGATTGGTCACGGCTGGTTCACCTTGGCGGCCGTTCCCGAGGGTGGGGCATCTTGACCGAGCACGACGCCGTTCACGGTCTGGCCGTACATCGAGTGCTCGCCGTGATATTGCTCCGCGGTCTCGCTGACCGATCCGGTGAAACGCGGATCCTGCGGGCGCTCTTGGCTATCGATAAATCGGGCCACATCCCAAGCCTGTTGATCGGATAGCGTCGCCGCGCCCAGCGGCATGTTGGCCTTGATGAAACCGGCGGCGGTGTTCACGCGATGCATGCCCGCGCCCCAGTTGTAGGAGCGCGGTCCCCACAGAGGCGGAAACGCCAGACTGCCGTCCGCCGCTCGCTGACCTTGCCCGTCACTGCCATGACACAGGGCGCAGTGGTCGGCGAACACCTGTTTGCCGCGTGTGAAGCTTGGTGGCTGTTCGGGGGCCTCGAGTTCGGAATAGCCGCGCCCCGGGAGATTCTTGGCAACCGGCGCGCCGCTGGCCAGCCAATAGGCATAGGACTCGAGCGCGACGAGCACCTCGTCACCGCGCGGCGGCGGTGTGCCGTTCATGCTGTAGCGAAAACAGCCTTGGATACGCTCGGCGAAATCGTTGACGTGCTTGTTCTTGCCACGATACGCGGGGTACATCGCCCACGCCGCCCAGAGCGGTGCGGAATCCGGCCGACGGCCTTCGTCTAGATGGCAATTGGCACATTGCAGGTCGTTACCGACGAATTGATCGGCGTGCTGCTGCGTGTCGGTGAAGATGTCGCGGCCTTTACGAACCATGGCGCCGAACTCGTCGTCCGGGATCTCGCTGCGTGCGGGTGGGGCAAAATCGTCAGCCGCACTCGCAGCGCCGGGCTGCGCCGCGCCCGGAAGCGGTTCGCTTCTCTCGGACGCCGCGTTACCCGATACAGCCACGTCCTCAGATTTCGTGGCGCTCTCTGTCGTGTCGCCTCTAGCTGCGGGAGCGGCGTTCGCAGTTTTTGCCTGTGCTGGCGTCGGCGCGCTCTGATCCCGCGTGCCAACCCAGAAAATAACTGCGGCGAGCATGGCAAACGACACCGCGACCGTTAAAAGCGGAATACGATTACTCATGATCTAGCCCCTTGGCGGGTGCCGGTGATTGCGCAGCGAAGTATTGGGCGACTGGCTTGATATCCGATTCGTCCAACTTAGCGGCGATCGACGCCATCAAACCCATGGGCCCGCCGGGTCGCTTGCCATTGCGCCAGGCCCGCAACTGACCTTCGAGATAAGCTCCTGGTTGGCCGGCGAGGGCGGGGAAGTGCTCGCCCACACCCACACCCGCCGGGCCATGGCATTGGACACACGCGGGAATATCGTTCGCCCAACGGCCATGTTCCGCGAGCTCGGCGCCAGTATCGGGTGGGTTATCCGATTGTCCTTTGCTTGCCTGCGCGCCTTCTGCGGAAAGCTGACTGTAATAGGTGGCCATCGCGCTTCGCTGGTCCGTGGACAACGCACTAGCAATCGGCTGCATGACCGCATTCTCGCGCGCGCCGCTGGCGAAGGCGTCGAGCTGCGCCTCGAGATAGGGCGCGCCGAGCCCGGCAAGGCGGGGAAAGCCGGCGGCCGCATTGCCTTCGCCATGCGCGCCATGGCAGCTACTACAGGGCGCGATGTTCTCGCCGAGGCCTTGATTCGCTATATCGCTTGGACTTGCCTGTACCCAAGGCGAGACCGATAGAAGCCACACAAGCGCAGAAAGGGTGCATTTACGTATTGCCATTGTTAGAGCCTCCGCTTGGACCATTCCATCGTACCCCTACACGTATCTGTATACTACCGAGGCATAAAGATAGAGCAATTAGTTCTATCGGAATTGATATCCAGATGGTGGATGAGCGCCATGAGTGTGATTTTCGGAGTTCTGGTAGGCCTTGCCCTTGGCCTGACAGGCGGAGGCGGTTCGATTTTCGCAGTGCCGCTATTGATTTACGGCCTCGGCGAACCGGCGCAGGCTGCGATAGCGGTATCGCTCGGCGCAGTCGCAATTACCGCGGCGTTCGGGGCAGCAGAGTCCTATTGGCGCGGGTTAATCGAACTCAGAGCAGGACTCATCTTTGCAGTGGCAGGAGTTGCGACTGCGCCGGTCGGCGTCTATCTGGGCGATCTGGTTGACGAAGCTACGATTACGGCGCTATTC
This sequence comes from Salinisphaera sp. T5B8, assembly GCF_040361255.1. NCBI lineage: Bacteria > Pseudomonadati > Pseudomonadota > Gammaproteobacteria > Salinisphaerales > Salinisphaeraceae > Salinisphaera > Salinisphaera sp. T5B8. Next base: position 20,667 of record NZ_APNG01000038.1, read on the forward strand.
GCTGGCGTGATGATCCTCGTGGCTACAAGGATGTTTCGAAGCGCGCGCCGTGCGGGTGATGACTCGAAAGTCGTACGGGCGAGGCCGGCCGCCGACGCTCATGACGACCCGGGCACCGTTTGTCACTACAGCCGCGATGGCCAACTCCGGCTGAACGCGCCATGTAGCGCAGCGCTTGTAGCCGTCGGAGTTCTCGTCGGTGTCCTCTCCGGCTTTTTCGGCGTGGGTGGCGGCTTTCTAATCGTACCGGCGCTGATCATGATCACCGAAATGGGAATTCACAGAGCCGTCGCAACTTCCCTTTTGGTGATTACGCTTATTGGGTTATCTGGACTCACATCAGCGGTTTTTTCCGGTCGTGATATCGACTGGGCACTGACCGGCTTATTCATACTCGGTGGTGTTTTGGGGATGATCGGGGGCCGTACGTTGTCACGCTATATCGCTGGCCCGTCGCTACAGCTGGTTTTTTCGATCGCCATGCTGCTCACTGCCGGCTACATGATATTCAAAACGTTCTCGTAATTGAGGAATCACACTGACCAATGGCCGCATGCGGCCCAGGCTGTGTGAAAACGCTCCCACCGGCTAAACTTCTCTCAGG
>NZ_APNG01000039.1:0-17098 GCF_040361255.1 Salinisphaera sp. T5B8
GCCCGAATCGCGACTGCGCGCTGCTGAGTTTCGGGGCTAATCAAGAAAGAAAATGGAGGGAAAATGCAACGAAAGCACTATCTGATCCAGGGCGGCGGACGGGGTCTGGGCCTGGCGCTGGTCGAACGACTGCTCGAAGACGATGAACACGCCCAGGTGATCGCCACCGTGCGTACGCCAGCCACCGCCGATCGGCTGCGCGCGCTGGCCGAACGCGAAGGCGAGGACCGTGTGCAGATCGTTACGCTCGATATAGGTGATGAAGACAGCATCGCGGCCGCGCGCCAGCAGGTTGGCCAGATAAGCGATCGGCTCGATCTACTGATGATCTGTGCCGGGCTGCTGCACGACGACCACGGCCTGTGGCCGGAAAAACGCCTCGCCGATATCGATCCGGCCCATCTCATGCGCGCGTTCACGGTCAACGCCGCCGGGCCGTTGCTCATGATCAAGCATTTTCACGACCTGCTCACGCATGGTGATCGCGCGGTCATCGCCAGCCTGTCGGCCCGGGTCGGCTCGATATCGGATAACCGGCGCGGCGGCTGGTATGCCTATCGCGCGAGCAAGGCTGCCCAAAACCAGTTCACCCGTACTGCGGCCATCGAACTTCGCCGGCGCTCCAAACAGTTAATTTGCGTGGGCCTACATCCCGGCACGGTGGATACCGGCCTGTCCGCCCCCTTTCAACGCAACGTGCCCGAAAAACAGCTGCAGACAGCGGCGGCGGCCGCACAGCATCTACTGGCGGTGATTGCGCGTCTCACCCCCGAGGACAGCGGCCAGCTGTTCGACTGGGCCGGCGAAGTGATCACGCCCTAGCGATACGCCGCGCCAACGCCGCTGTTGATTATGTCGAAAGTTGCGCAGCCCACCCGTGCGCGCGATCTGTCTTTCAGCTTATTCGCATGTCTTCGCGTTCGTTGGCGCACAAACCGCTTGCTCAAACATCACCAAGACGCCCCTTGCCGAATAAACTGTTCATGCATACAGTTTACACATGCCGCATCGTCCCATCCATCACAAAAGCCGGGGTGCGTTGACCAACCCCGGGTCACGCTTTGCCAGCGCGCATGCCGTGGATTTCGACGACGGCTGGCAAACCCTGGATTTCGAAGACATCCAACGCCCGGCCACGCGCCTGCACGCAGATCCCGCGCGCCGCGTGATCAGCCGTAACAGCTCGCCGGACGTGCCCTTCGATGCCTCCATCAATCCCTACAAGGGCTGCAGTCACGGCTGCATCTATTGCTTTGCGCGGCCCACGCACGAATACCTCGACCATTCAGCAGGGTTGGATTTCGAAACCGAGATCTACTACAAGGCCGACGCGGCCGAGCGCTTCGAGGCCGAGCTGCGCGACCCGAACTATCGCTGCGAACCGATCACCCTCGGCGCCAATACCGACCCCTACCAGCCGGACGAAAAACAGCTGGGGGTGACCCGCGCACTGCTGGACGTGGCACTGCGCTACAAGCAGCCATTATCGATCATCACCAAGGGCCGGCTGATCGAGCGCGATCTGGACCTGCTCGCGGCGCTCGCCGAGCGCAATCTGGTGAGTGTGATGATGAGCCTGACGAGTCTGGACCCCGCCATCAAACGCAGCCTGGAGCCACGCGCGGCGGGACCGCAGCAACGCCTGCGCGCGATACGCGCGCTCAGCGAGGCAGGCGTGCCGGTGGGCATGCTGGTCGCGCCGGTGATTCCGGCGATTACCGATCACGAACTCGAAGCGCTGATCGAACAGGGCGCGGCCGCTGGCGCGCAAACCGCCGGCTATGTGCTGTTGCGGCTGCCACACGGCATTGCCGATCTGTTTCGTGAGTGGCTGGATACGCATTACCCGCAACGCGCCGCGCATGTCATGAGCCTGATTCAGCAAATGCACGGCGGGCGCGATTACGATTCGAACTGGGGCACGCGTATGCGCGGCACCGGCGTCTATTCCCAGCTCATCGCCCGGCGCTTCGAACTGGCCTGTCGACGCGCCGGCATCGGCGCGCGGCGGCGGATCGCCCTGGACAGCAGCCAGTTTCGGCCGCCGCCCGCCGCCGGCGACCAGCACGGCTTCGATTTCGGCTAGTCCGCCTGCAACGAATCGACCGTGCCCGCGTCGCTATCGCCGTGCACCAGCTCGGCGATCCATTCCACGAACAACGGCAGGAGCCGCGGCGGTAGATCGTGGCCCATGCCCTCGACTTCTTCGTAGCGCACATTGGGCAGATGCCGTGCCGTATCGCGGCCGTTCTTGACCGGCAATAACGGGTCGGCCTTGCCGTGGATGACCAGCGCGGGCTGGGTGATCTGGCCGAGCATCTCCACGCGCGAGGGCGCGGCCATGACCGCCAGCATCTGTCGCCGCGTGCCCGCCGGCCGATAACTGCGCTTGACGTTGCGCCGGATTTCGCTGGTCCAGTCTTCCAGGGTACGGCCGTAGTCGGGGCTGCCGATCATGCGCATCGTTTTGGCCATGTGCCGGGCGACGGTGTCCGGGTCTTTGTTCTTCGGCGCCTTGGCCAGGCGCAAGAGCACTTTCAAGCGCCCGCGCGGCAGCCGGCGCGCGCCCGATGTCGACATGATCGAGGTCAGGGTCAGCACCCGTTGCGGATAGTGACCGGCCACCAGCTGCGCGATCATGCCGCCCATCGACGCGCCCACCAGATGTGCCTGCTCGATACCTAACGCGTCCATCAGCGCCACCGTATCGGCGGCCATGTCGTCGAGCGTGTAGGCGGTGCGAATACGCCGCCCCAGCAGCGACTTGATGAAAGCGCTGCGCGCGCCGTCATAACGCGGGCCGCGGCTGCCAAGCTGGCTGGACAGACCGATATCGCGGTTGTCGAAACGAATCACGCGCAAACCGGTATCGGCCAATGCACGACAGAAGGCATCCGGCCAGCCGGTCAGCTGTGTGCCCAGACCCATGATGAGTAGCAGCACAGGATCCTCGTCGCGGCCGAACTGCTCGTAGGCCAGCTCCAGACCATTGGCCTCGACGCGATCGCTGAAGTCGGCGCCGTCCAGCGCCGGCGCGAGAAATTCCGTCATCAAAATATCCTTGCCGTCACGTCCTGTTGTTCGTCGGTGGCACGCACGCCACCACGAAAACCCGCATTTTACGAAACTGACGAAAGCCGGCCCGTACACGCGGGGCGCCGACGCTCGGCAACTGTGCCAGACGATCGCGACTCCGTAATCAGCTGAGCAATGGCTTCGTTGTTCAAAAGGAACCGCAGGTTGCGCAGATGAACAAGCGCGGCAGCTGCGCGAAACGACAGCGAATGACCGCGATGCCCTGTGTTTGATCTGTGTGACCTGCGTCGATCTGCGGACCTTTGCTTGCCGCTCTTGCCACCCAATTCAAAACACCCATGCGGTCGATCGCCCACCCCGGCCGAATCAACAAATCGGCGTAATCTGCGCAATCTGCGGATAAATGGCTTCTTGCTTATGTATGCCACACAGTGGGCTTGGCTCGAGCAGGCAGGTTGTCCGCAAATGAACGCGAATAAGGCGAAAGACAAATCGCTCGAAGGCCGTGGCTCTGCTGTTCGCGCTGCATGCGAAAGGCAATCCGCAGACGACAGCGAACGACGGCGATGCCCTATCTCCGATCTCGGTGATCTGTGTCGATCTGCGTCGATCTGCGGACCTTTGCTTACCGCTAGTGCCACCCCAGTCAAAACACCCATGCGGTCGATCGCCCACCACGGCCGAATCAACAAATCGGCGTAATCTGCGCAATCTGCGGATAAATGGCTTCTTGCTTGTGTGTGCCAACTAGTGGGCTTGTCTCAAGCAGACAGGTTCTGCGCAAATGGACACGAAGACACGCGAATACGGCGAAACGAAAGATCGGCGCAAGGGTGACGGATCAGCACCTCAAGCCGTATGCTGAACTTTGCCCATAATCAAGCGCAAAGAAACCGGCTGGCGTGACGCGGCGCCTGTTACGCAAACGGTCTTTCATTCGCGTGTATTGGCGTTCATTCGCGGACCACTTGCCGCCTTTGAACGTGGACCAGTTCACGGGCACGTCGGTTTTCACGCCTCACTGCCGAACTTTTACAGACATGAAAGAATCGCCATGAGTTTGCTCGATCGTCTTGCCGACGCCCATATCAAAGCCGCCGCCGAACGCGGCGAGTTCGACCGCCTTGCAGGCGCCGGCAAACCATTGCCGCGCGATACGGCCCGCGATGTGCCGCCCGAACTGCGTGCCGGCTACCGGCTGCTCAAGAACGCCGGCTTCGTCCCGCCGGAGATCGAAGCAAAACGCGAGATTCGTGATATCCACGATCTGCTGCGCACTGCCGATGCCGACAGCGGCCAGTCGCAACGACTGAACCGGCGACTGCGCTGGCTGGAAACCCGGTTGCGCGAAAGCCGACGCGGGCGTGCCCTGCTGGCCGATCCCCATTACGCGGGCGCGATCCGCGAGCGCTTGGCCTCGAGCCAAGACGGCGACGCACCATGACCCAGTGCCTGTTACAGCCAGCCACCCGTGCAATCGATCACCACCGCGTGGCCGAACTGGCGAATCGTATCTGGTATGAGCACTACCCCGGCATCATCAGCCGCGCCCAGATCGAGTACATGCTCGCCACCCAGTACGACATGGCCACCCTGGAGCGTCAGCAGAACGCCGGCACGCGTTTCGTGCTCGCCTGGATCGACGACACAGCGGTCGGTTTTGCCGGCGTTTCCCCCGATGCGCAGACGCGCGGGTGCGCCTGGCTCGACAAGCTCTATATTCTGGCGGCCTATCGCGGCCAGGGCATCGGCCGGCGCCTGATCGACTGGGCAGCCCATACCGCGGCCGAGCTCGATGCCACGATGCTCTATCTACGCGTGAACCGGCACAACGCGGCCTCGGTGGCCATGTATCAACATACCGGTTTCGATATCGAGCGCGAGGATGTGAAATCCATCGGCCACGGCTTCGTGATGGACGACTACATCATGCGCATGCCGATACCCGAGGATTCACCGACCTGATAGCGTCCATCGCGCTCGTGAGGCCATAGGCACAAGCGCATTCAGCCACCGCCGGTTCCCACGACGTCCGGCCTGCTGCGCGGGGCCGAGGCCTCGGCCTGCTTATTGGCTTCGGCTCGCGCCTGGGCTTCGGCTTGCGCACGAGCCTCGGTTTCGGCGGCGTGACGCGCATTGGCGGCGTCGTCCGGCGTGAGCACGAACGCGCCGACCCAGCCGGTCGCGTCGCCATCGGCGCGCTCGACCCGTCGCCAGCCAGGGCGTTGCTCAAGCAGCTTCACGGACGTGCCATAGGCCAGCCGGTCGCGCACCGACGCATCGGTGCGCGGTTCATCCCGCAGTTCGGCCGAGCCGCTGGCGACCGTATACCAGGGCCCGGCCGGTGTCGCCGGCTGCGCCTCGGTCTGTCCGTCCGTATTGGTGTCGCCCTCGGTATCGGCAATACGCTTTTGATTACGCGGCGATTGCGCGGCCTCGGCGGTCGCGCCGACATCATCGCCGCCGTTCGTCTCGGGCGCCGATTCCGTCGGCCCCTCGTCGGCGGCGACGCGTTCGTTGCCCTCATCGGCCGCGTCCTTGCGGTTGATGGTAATCAGCCGGTCGGCAATCCAGCCGATGCTGTCGTAGTCGACGAACCAGACCCGCGACCAGCCAGCACGCTGGTCGAGCAGCACACCGCTGTCCTGACGGCTGACCTGATCGAGAATCTGCGACTGCATGGAGGGCCCGGCACGCAGATTGACCAGACTGGCCATCACCCGAACCTCGGGCAGACGCACGGCCAGCCCGTTGAGGTTGTTACGTGCCTCGGGGCTGGCGTCGGCCGCACGGCTCAACCAACGCACCGCGCTCGCCCGATCGCGGGGCATACCCTGACCTTCCAGATACATCAGGGCGAGATTGTTCTGGGCCGGGGCGAAATCCTGGCGCGCGGCTTTTTCGTACCAGCGCCGGGCCGCGGCAATATCGCGGGGCACGCCGTCCCCGGATTGCAGCATGCGCCCCAGATTGTACTGGGCCTGAACATTGCCCTGCTCGGCGGCCGCCTGAAACCAGCGGCGGGCCGTTTCGCGATCACGGGCGCGGCCCAGACCATTGGCATAAAGCAGGGCCAGATTGAACTGGGCGCGGGCATCGCCGTCTTCGGCCAGGGGCGCCCAGAGATCGTGGGCAACGTCGTAGTTACCTCTCTGGTAAGCCGTGATGGCGTCCGAGAAATCGTCGCCGAAGGCCGGCAGACTCAGCATCATCGCGAGTGCCACGAACACCGGTAGCCATGGGCGGTGCCATGCGCTGCGTTTTTCAATCAAAGCTTCCATACATCCTATGCCGTTAACCGCCGCTTTCGCCCACTCTCACCGCGGCCCGCTGTGCTGATTTCTCCGGCGGGGTAATTTCGCCGGCAATCAGAAACGCGGCCACCCAGCCACGGCCCGGCGTGCCCGAAAAGCGAACTTCCCGCCAGCCGCCACGCTCGTCGACGATCTGTATCGATTCGCCGCGATGCAGCTGGCCGAGCACCGGCGCATGATTCGACGGCTGTGCACGCAGGTTCGCATTCGATGCGCCGATACGGGCCGTGCGCGCGCTCCCATCGATATCGACGCCCATCGGCGTTTCCTCCAACAGGAATGCCGCCACCCAGCCGTTGTCGCCGTCGGCCAGCGCGATACGACGCCAACCCGCCGCCCGCTCGATGATTTTAACCCGCGTATCGCGCGGCAACTGGGCGACGACTGGCGCATCGAGCGCGGGCGCACGGCGCACATTGAGCAACGCGGCCGCCACCCGTGCCGAATCGGCTGCGGGCGGCGTGCCGAAATCGATACTATCCAGACCGGCCAGCCAGCCCGTATTGCGTAATAAACGGTCCGGCGAGCCCGACGCGCTGTTGGCGCCACGCCGAGCCACCGTAGATGTTTGCACCTCACCGGCACGGCGCACGCGGCGTGCATCCAGATCGGTCAATGGTCCGAATTCGTAGCGATCGAGACGCAGTGGCCGGGCGCTCGGATCGGGCGGATCGACCAGCAACCGCTGCGCAATCCAGCCGACGGTATCCGGCGCGCCCTCGTGGCCCAGCTGCCAGACTTCGGCCCACCCCCCGCGCTGTGTAAGCACCCGCAGCTGCTCGTCGCGCTCGGCACTGGCCACGATTTCGCCGTCGCGGCCCGGCGTCCGCCGGATATGCGCCGAGCCCACACCAACCGAAGCCACCGGCAGGGCCGCGATCAACGCTGCGCGATCGCTGGCCCGGGCGCGCTCGAGCCAGGCGACGGCGCGCGCCGGATCGCGGCGCAGGCCGTCGCCTGCCAGGGTCATCAAGGCCAGATTATAGGCGGCCACGGCCAGCCCCTGGCGGGCGCTCTCCGTGTACCAGAAGGCGGCCTGGGCAGCATCACGCGGCACGCCGTTGCCCGTATCTCTCATGACCGCGAGATTGTACTGGGCGCCGGGGTGGCCGCGCTCCGCGGCACGGGTATAGAAATGCTGGGCTCGCAGCATATCGCGCGGCGTGCCCCAGCCGTTGGCGGCCAACAAGCCCTCGCCATATTGCGCGGCGACATCGCCGGCTGCGGCCAGCGGCTGCCAGATCGCATGCGCCTTAGCGTAATCGCCGCGCGCGAAAGCGGCGGCGCCGGCGGCATAGTCGCTGTCCTGCGCCTGGGCGCTCGCGATCGTCCACGCGGTGAGCAGCCACATCGTGGCAAAAACGACAGTCGCCGTAACCCGCATCGCGCGCCCCTCCCGCATCGCATGCCGTATGAGGCGCTACCGTAGCGCAGTTGGCCGCGCCCGGCACCTGCGAAGCACGCGGTCAGCCGCTGCGGCGGCGGGCGTAGCCGATCTGGCCGAGCTGGGCCTCGATTTCGGTGAGAATCGCCGGGTCGTCGATGGTGGCCGGCGTGGTCCAGTCCTTGCCGTCGGCGATTTCGCGCAAGGTGGCCCGGACCACCTTGCCGGAACGGGTCTTGGGCAGGCGATCGACGATCGCCACATGCCGAAAGGCTGCCACGGGGCCGATCTGTTCGCGCACGATCGCCACCAGTTCGGCGACGATCTCTTCGACGTCACGGCTAGCACTGGACTTGAGTACGACCATGGCGACCGGCAGCTGGCCCTTGTCGGCATCGGCCGCGCCCACCACGGCGGCTTCGGCGACATCGGCATGGGCCGCGATGACTTCCTCGATCATGCCGGTGGACAGGCGATGCCCGGCGACGTTGATGATGTCGTCCACCCGGCTCATTACCCACAGATTGCCGTCGGTGTCGAAATAGCCGGCATCGCCCGAGCGGTAATAGCCGTCGAACGTCTCGAGATACGACGATTTGTAGCGTTCGTCGTTCTGCCACAGCGTGGGGAAACAGCCCGGTGGCAGCGGCAACTTCACGCAGATATCGCCCATTTCGCCGTTGGGTACTTCTTCGCCGTCGGGCGCGAGCACGTGGATGTCGTAGCCGGGCACGGGCCGGCCTGCCGAGCCGGGCGGCACGTCAAGGTGTTCGATACCCAGCGGGTTGGCGCTCATCGGCCAGGCGGTTTCGGTCTGCCACCAGTGATCGATCACGGGTACATCCAGTTTGTCGCCGGCCCAGGCAGCCGTATCCGGGTCGGTATGTTCGCCGGCCAGAAACAGCGCGCGCAGGCTGGACACGTCGTACTGCGCGGCCAGCTCGCCGTTGGGGTCGACTTTCTTGATCGCCCGAAACGCCGTCGGGGCGGTAAAGAACACGTCTACCTTATGTTCGGCGATCACCCGAAAGAACGCGCCGGCATCGGGCGTGCCCACCGGCTTGCCTTCGTACATCACCGAGGTACAGCCCAGCAGCAGCGGTGCATAGACGATATAGGAATGGCCCACGACCCAGCCGACATCGGAGGCGGTCCAGAACACATCGTCCGGGCCCAATCCGTACACGGCGCGCATGGAATAGTGCATGGCCACGGCATGACCGCCGTTGTCACGCACCACACCCTTTGGCTTGCCCGTGGTGCCGGAGGTATACAGGATATACAACGGATCGGTGGCAGCCACCGGCACACAGTCCACGGGCTCGGCGTCGGCCAGGGCGTCGGTCCAGTCGATATCGCGGCCCGGCGTGAGCGCACAGCGCTGGGTGTCGCGTTGGAAGATCACGCAACGCTCGACGGGATGCTCGGCCAGTTCCAGGCCGCGGTCGAGCAGCGGCTTGTACTCAACAATACGCGTGGGCTCGATCCCGCAAGAAGCCGAGAGCACCAGTTTGGGCTTGGCATCGTCGATACGCTTGGCCAGTTCCGCGCCGGCAAAGCCGCCGAACACCACCGAATGCACGGCGCCAATACGCGCACAGGCGAGCATGGCGATCACCGCCTCGGGGATCATGGGCATATAGATGATCACGCGGTCGCCTTTCTCGACGCCCTGATTACGGATCACGCCGGCGAATTTCGCCACGGCATCACGCAGCTGGACATAGCTGTAGCGCTGCTGCGAATTGGTGACCGGGCTGTCGTGAATCAGCGCGGTTACATCGCCGCGCCCGGCCTCCACGTGGCGATCGAGGCAATTATCCGCGGTATTGAGTTCGCCATCGGCATACCAGCGATAGAACGGCGCACGGCTGGCGTCCAGGATCTGCTGCGGGGCGCGCGTCCAGCGGATCGCTTCGGCGGCTTCGCGCCAGAAGCCTTCGGGGTCGCGCAAGGCCTGTTCGAACTCGGCCTGATAGGTCATGCCACACTCCTCGATCGAATATCGTCTTGTTATTCCATCCAATGTGCCAGCGCGCCCGGCGCATACTCCATACGACCAAGGTGGCGCGTGCAGTGACGAAACGACTTGGGGCAGCTTTCGCGATCGTCTACATTGACGGCATGCGCTCCTCGCGACTCCTGATCGAATGTTCCGCCTGAACGGCCTGCGGCTGCTTGCCTGTGCACTGGTCGTGCTCGCCACCGGCGCCTGCAACGGCCCCTGGAACAACCCCTATCCGGATGCCGATCGCGACAGCGATATCTACTACAGCTCGTTTCGCGAGCCGCCACGGCATCTCGACCCGGCCCGCTCCTATGCCACCGACGAGGCCAGCTTTACCGGCGCCATCTACGAACCGCCCTTGCAGTATCACTATCTCAAGCGGCCCTATACGCTGATTCCGGCCACCGCCACCGCGGTGCCCGAGCCGCAATATCTCGACGCCGACGGCAACCCGCTGCCCGCGGATACGCCGGCCGCCGAGGTGGCCACCAGCGTCTACACCATCGAGATTCGACCCGGCATTCGCTATCAGCCGCATCCGGCGTTCGCGAAAAAGGCCGACGGCAGCCCCCGCTACACCGATCTGAGCGCGGCCGACATGGTGGGCATCATCCGTCCCGCGGATTTCGAACACCAGGGCACGCGTGAACTGCGCGCCGGCGATTACGTCCACGAAATCAAACGCCTGGCCAGCCCGGAAGTGAACTCGCCCATCTTCGGGCTGATGAGCGCGCATATCGTGGGGCTGGCCGAACTGCGCGAACGCCTTGAGGCCGCGCGCGCCAAGCTGGCGCCGGGCAAGTCGCTGGACCTCACCGCTTTCGATTTCGATGGCGCGCGGGTGATCGACGATCACCACTATGAAATACGCGTGAATGGCGTCTATCCCCAACTGCGCTACTGGCTGGCGCTGGCCTTCTTTGCGCCGGTGCCGCCCGAGGTCACCCGTTTCTACGACCAGCCCGGTCTGAAGTCGCGAAACATCAGCCTGGATACGTTTCCGGTCGGCACCGGCGCCTACATGCTCACCGAGAACAACCCGAACCAGCGCATGGTTCTGGAAGCCAACCCGAACTTCCACGACCAGCGCTACCCCAGCGAAGGCGAAGACGGCGACCGTGCGGCCGGCCTGCTGGCGGATGCCGACAAGAAACTGCCCTTCATCAAGCGCGCCGTGTATTCGCGCGAGCAGGAATCCATCCCCTACTGGAACAAGTTCCTGCAGGGCTATTACGACGTCTCCGGCATCAGCGACGATACGTTCGGCCAAGCCATTAATATCGACGCCGAGGGCAATCCGCATCTGACCGAGACAATGCGGGCGCACGACATGGAACTGGCCACCACGGTGCTGCCGGGCATTTTCTATCTGGGCTTCAACCTCAACGACGACGTCGTCGGCGGGCTGGATGAATCCGGGCGCAAGCTGCGTCAGGCGATCTCGATCGCTATCGATATGGAAAGCTATATCCCGCTGTTTCTCAACGGCCGCGGCATCGTCGCCCAGGGCCCGATTCCGCCGGGGCTGTTCGGCTATCAGGACGGCGAGGCCGGCATGAACCCGGTGGTCTACGACTGGGTGGATGGCGAGGCCGTACGCAAACCCATCGATACCGCCCGGCAGCTGCTCGCCGAGGCGGGGTATCCCAATGGCATCGACCCGAACACCGGCCAGTCGCTGCTGGTGAATATCGATACGCCTGCCACCGGGCCGGACTTCAAGCCCCAGATGGACTGGATGCGCCAGCAGTTCGAAAAGCTCGGCATTCAGCTGGTGGTCCGCGCGACCACCTGGCCGCGCTTTCAGAAGAAGATCGCCGAGGGCAATGTCCAGATCTATTTCGGCAGCGGCTGGATGGCCGACTATCCGGACCCGGAGAATTTCCTGTCGCAGCTCTACGGGCCCAACGGCACCGCCGAACACGACGGCTCGAACTACGCCAACTATGCCAACGACGAATACGACCGGCTGTTTCGCCAGATGCGCGTGATGGAGAACAGCCCCGAACGCCAGGCGATCATCGAGCGCATGCTGAGCATCGTGCGCCGCGACGCTCCCTGGCAATGGGGCTATTTCCCGCGCCAGTACGCGCTCTATCACCAGTGGCTGCACAACACCAAGCCCAACGGCATGATCCAGAGTTCGTTGAAATACCTGCGTCTGGACGGCGCGCTTCGTGGCGAAAAGCGCCGTGAATGGAACGACCCAGTGCTTTGGCCCATCGCTGCAGGCATCGCGCTGTTGGTCGCACTGCTGCTACCCGGCGTCTGGATTTATCGCCGGCGCGAAAACGGCACTGTTCGACGGAGCATGCGCTGATGCTGGCCTACATCATTCGCCGTGCGCTCTATGCCATCCCGGTGCTCATCGGCGTGAACCTGATCACGTTCTTATTGTTCTTCGTGGTCAACACACCGGACGATATTGCGCGCATGCAGCTCGGCTTCAAGCGGGTTACGCCTGAGGCGATCCAGACATGGAAAGCCACCCACGGCTACGACTTGCCCTATATCTATAACGAGCAAGCCGACGGTCTCGACAGCCTGACCGAGACGCTGTTCTTTCAGAAATCAGTAAAAGTAATCGCCTTCGACTTCGGGCGTTCTGATTCCGGTCGCTCGATTTCCTCAGACATTCTCGAACGCATGGGTCCGAGCCTGGCGCTGGCCGTACCCACGCTCATTGTCGGCATGCTGGTGAACATCACCTTCGGGCTGCTGCTGGTGTTCTTTCGCTCGACCGCCATCGACTGGGGCGGCGTGGTGCTGTGCGTGGTGCTGATGTCGATCTCGCCGCTGTTCTACATCATCGCGGGCCAGTACGTGGCCGGCAAGCTCATGAATCTGGTGCCCATTTCCGGTTTTGACGCGGGCTGGGACATGGGCAAGTTCCTGGTGCTGCCGGTGATCATCGGCGTGGTGGGCGGCATCGGCTCGGGCACCCGCTGGTATCGCACCATCTTCATGGAGGAATACGGCAAGGATTATGTCCGTACCGCCCGGGCCAAGGGCCTGTCGGACCTGCGGATTCTGTTCGTGCACGTACTCAAGAACGGCATGATCCCCATTCTTACCGGCGTGGTCGTACTGCTGCCGCTGCTGTTCATGGGCAGTCTGATCATGGAGTCGTTCTTCGGCATTCCGGGGCTCGGCAGCTACACCATCGAAGCCATCAACAATCAGGACTTCGCCATCGTGCGGGCGATGGTGTTCCTCGGCTCGGTGCTCTATATCGTCGGCCTGCTGCTCACCGATATCAGCTATACGCTGTTTGATCCGCGGATCCGGTTATGAGAGCAAAACGACAGCATATTAATTGTTGCGCGTTGCGCAACACGCTAAAATGATGCCGTGATCAAATCTTTTCGACATAAAGGATTGAAGCGATACTTCGAAACCGGGTCGAAGGCCGGCATACAGCCGGATCATGTCAAGCGCTTACGAATGCAACTCGCCGCCTTGAATACCGCGCAGACGATCGATGATATGGATGTCCCCGGTTTCAAACTGCATTCGCTTACGGCAAAGGGCGCTGATCGATGGTCGGTATGGGTCAGCGGCAACTGGCGCCTCACTTTCGAGTTTCGTGACGGCCACGCCCACGTACTGAATTACGAGGATTATCACTGATGACCATGCACAACCCTCCGCACCCCGGCGAATTCATCCGTGATGTCTACATGCAGCCATTCGGCATCACGGGGCGGACGCTGGCGAGCAAACTCGGCGTGTCGCCGTCCACACTCAATCGCGTACTCAGGGGAACGAGCGGGATCAGCTCCGAAATGGCACTGCGGCTGTCGAAAGCGCTGGGTCGTTCGCCCGAAAGCTGGATGGCATTACAGGATCAGTACGAGCTTTGGCAGGCGAGGCGTACGATCGACCTGGATACCGTCGAGAAAATCGAGTTCGATGCGGCCTGATCGCCTGACCGCTGCTATTTTTTACCGGCACAGCTGAAGACCTTGTACGTCCTGCTCTACACCGACGCGCTGATCTACCTGCTGCTGATTGCGATCGCGGTATTCGTGGTGTGCGCGGCGCGCAGCAAGCCGTTGCGGGTGCCGTGGCTGCGGGTGTTTGCCCGGCCGGTTGGGATGGTCACGCTAGTGATATTGCTGGCCTACACGGCCATCGGCGTGCTCGACAGCATCCACTACCGGCCGACGGTAACCAACGAGGCCGGCGAGACCCGCATTTCGGGCGAGGTCGTGAGCGTGCTCGATACGATCGCCGCGCCGTTGATCGAACACACCGAATACACCTATTCAGCGCCGTTCGCCCTGCACTCCTACGTGCAGCAGGTGGTGACTGCAGCCGATGGCAGCAAGGCCCAGGTCTATCCGCGTCTGGCTCATGCGGGCACATCGCTCAACGACAGCGGCCTGACCCGCGGCGAGGATATCGCCCGCCGTGCGGCCCGGGGCGCGGGATGGGGTCTGGCGGTGTGGCTGGCGCTGTGCGTGCCGTTGATCGGACTGATCGCGGCCCACCAGCAAGTGCCGCCGGCCACCGTGGCCCGCGCTATCCTGCGCGATACCACGCCCCTGGCCTGGCGGGCGGCGCTGATCACGGCCGGCGTACTCGCCGTGCTCGTGGGCGCGACCGCCGCGCTGGCGGTCGAATATCACGTGCTGGGTACCGACAAGGTGGGCCAGGACGTGCTCTATCAGGCAATCAAGAGTATCCGCACGGGCCTGGCCATCGGCACGCTCACCACGCTGGTGATGCTGCCCTTCGCCCTGTTGCTGGGTACGCTGGCCGGCTATTTTCGTGGCTGGGTGGATGATGTCATCCAGTATCTGTATACGACGCTGTCTTCGATTCCCGGCGTGCTGCTCATCGCCGCCGCGGTACTGATGATGCAGGTCTATATGGAGAACCATGCCGAGGCCTTCGGCTCGACCACGGCACGGGCCGATCTGCGGCTGTTGTTTCTGTGCCTGATTCTAGGCATCACCAGCTGGACCGGGCTGTGCCGACTGCTGCGCGCCGAAGTGCGCAAGCTTTCGGAGCTGGATTACGTGAGTGCGGCGCGTGGGTTGGGCAGCTCGCCGATGCGCATTCTGGGCCGCCACATGCTGCCCAATGTCATGCATATCGTGCTGATTCAGGTGGTACTGGATTTCTCGGCCTTGGTGCTGGCCGAAGCGGTGCTCAGCTATATCGGCGTGGGTGTGGACCCGACCATGAACAGCTGGGGCAACATGATCAACGCCGCGCGCCTGGAAATGGCGCGCGACCCGATCGTCTGGTGGCGCCTGGGCGGCGCCTTCGTGTTCATGCTGGTGCTGGTACTGGCCGCCAATCTGTTCGCGGACGTCGTACGCGATGCCTTCGACCCGCGCCTGCGCGGCGACGCCGGCGGGCGTGCCGTCAAGCGCCGGGCCCCGGCCGAGCCGGCCGGCGGCGCCCGCTAGGCGAGCTATTGACCGCGGCTGGCGCTCAGCCAGCCGCCTCGACAAGCGTCGTACCACGACGATACCGCCGTACCACATAGGCCACGAGCGCGGCCCACAGCACGAGCCCACCCAGCAGCAGCGAATTCACCACGGCCGCATCGACGCCTAGCGAGCCCAGTACGATACGAGCATTGGTCAGAATGATCGCGCCGCCGACGATTGCCGCCAGCACCTGGGCGGGCAGATAGCGCACGAGGGCGGCGGCGATCGGCGCCGCGATCAGCCCGCTGACGGCAAAGATCGCCACCCACGACCAGTTGATGCCATGTAGGCCGAGCACGGCCAGGAACCCCAGCGAGCCCGCGAGCGTCACGGCGAACTCGCTGGCATCGACGGTGCCCACCACGCGCCGCGGTTCCATCCCGGCATGGGCCATGAGCGTGGGCGTGGCGATCGGCCCCCAGCCACCGCCGCCCACACTGTCGAAAAAGCCGGCGACGATCGATAGCGGCACCGTTTTCCAGTGCGACAGCAGCTTCTTCTCCCGCGTTTTACGCAGGCCGAGCACGACCGAAGCGGTGACGTACACGCCCAGCAACAGCAGGAAGGCCGATACGAACGGCTTGATCAGATCGCCCGAAATCGAGCCCAGAAACAACGCACCGACGAAGGCGCCGATCGCGCCCGGTACGACCATGCGCTTGAGCAGGGCGACGTCGACATTGCCGAACCGGTAATGCGCCGTCCCAGAGGCGGCGGTCGTCGCGATCTCGGCGAAATGAATCGACGCCGATGCCACCACCGGGCTCACGCCCAGCGCAATCAGCATCGTCGACGAGGTCAGCCCATAGCCCATGCCCAGCGAGCCGTCGACCAGTTGCGCAACGAAACCCGCAATACCGAACAAGATAAGTTTTTGCACACGAAACGCCGGACGATGAGATCAGGACGCGAACTCTATCCGGCCCGAATACTCGACAAAAAAGAATATTAATTGAAATACAAATCACTTTTCCATCTATAGGAAGCTGCCTTGACTGCTTGAGCAGCGCCGGGGGTGGGCTCAGGACCTGTAGGGTGGCGGTTCAAAATCGCGTCGAGCCGCGAACATGTGGGATTTCATCAGCGCCAACGCCCAGGTGCTTACGCTGTGCATAACGGCTGCCACGCTTGTCGTCTGGACCGTTTATGGCCAGCTGATGGCCAAGGGCCTGTATCGCAGTCAGTTGCCGCGACTGTTCTTGAAGCAGGCCGGCGGGCGCGGCCTGCAGTCGCGCTGCTATCTCGCCAATATGGGGCTTGAATCTGCCTATCTGCGCTCCGTATTTATCGATATAGAAACCAGCGACGGCCCGTCACGGGGCACGGTCAATGCCTATCAGCCCGCCAGCACGACCGAAGCAGACGGCGGCAAGACCCGCACTGGCGTATTAGGCCCGGTTCCGGGCAATGCCCATATCGACCTTGGCCGATTCAGCGATCTGCTCGAATCCAGCGCCTTCGACGCCGGCCTGACCGCCAGCCGCAAAGCGCCCGTGTCCACGATTAACCTGCAGCGCTTCACCGTTACCGGGATCCTGAACTACGGCCCGGACGAAAAACTCATCGGCGCGGTGCGCGACTTCAGCCTCGATTCCGCGGGCGAAAACGTGGGCCCGACATCGGTGGACACGACACTATTGAAGGGATGGCGGCACAGGCGGCGTCTCAAGCGCGACCTGCAACGGGTAATGCGCAGCGACTACTAAGGCCGCCTCGCCGGGCCGCCCAGCGCCCCTCACGAGAGTACGTAGGTACAACTTCTGAGGGTATTGATGCGCATATACCGGCCTGATTCAAAAGGCGCATGGTCTGGGCTCAGCTTCAAATCAGGCCTTTATATATGGTCACTCTGGTTGGCAACGAATCGAATAAGCAACACCCTTTCTGTAAATTCGCG
The DNA here is from genome assembly GCF_040361255.1 of Salinisphaera sp. T5B8. NCBI lineage: Bacteria > Pseudomonadati > Pseudomonadota > Gammaproteobacteria > Salinisphaerales > Salinisphaeraceae > Salinisphaera > Salinisphaera sp. T5B8. The sequence continues at coordinate 17,084 of NZ_APNG01000039.1, forward strand.
ATCCTAACGCTGGCG
>NZ_APNG01000040.1:0-16846 GCF_040361255.1 Salinisphaera sp. T5B8
GCTCGCAGCTGCAGCCGATGGCGGATCGAGCCCGCTCAGTCATGCAGACTGATACCCTGGCCGCAGTCGCCGACCGCGGTTACTTCAACGGCGAACAGATCGTGGCCTGCGAGAGGGCCGGCATCCAGGTTCACGTGCCCAAGCCGCAGACCTCTAACAGCCAGGCCCAAGGCCGGTTCGGTAAGCGCGACTTCATCTACGAACCCGATAGCGACACCTATCGTTGCCCGGCCAATCAGACCTTGGTCTGGCGCTTTACCACGGTGGAGAAAGGCCAGACGCTCCATTGCTACTGGAGCTCAGCCTGCGAGACGTGTGCGATCAAGGCGCAGTGCACGTCGGCGGCGCAACGCCGCGTCAAGCGATGGGAGCACGAGTCAGTGCTCGAAACCATGCAGCAACGCCTGGATCAGGATCCGAATCTGATGCGGATACGGCGACAGACGGTCGAGCATCCCTTCGGCACGCTCAAGTACTGGATGGGCTCAACACACTTCCTGATGCGCACGCTCGCGCATGTGCGAACGGAAATGAGTCTGCATGTGCTGGCCTACAATCTGAAACGCGTGATGCGAATCGTCGGGATCGGGCCGTTGATGCGGGCAATGGCTGCCTGAGCGTGCTCGTTCCCTTTAAACGGCGCCTTCGAAGCGGCCTGAGGCGCCTCCGGGCATGATGAAGTCACAGGCCTGCGTTGCGATCACTCTGAACCGTGGCCGCCACGCGGAGCCCTTAGCGCCTGACATAGACAGCTGATGGGGAAAAGTACGCTAACTCACGCGTTTTCACACAGCCTGGGCCAAAAGCGGACTTATCGGTTACTCTTTTGTATCTAGGGAGAGCGACGGTTTGCGCTTGCATTATTCAATTTAACGGGACCGTGCCAGCTAGGGCTGCTCGAACCATTTTGTCCACTTCCAGTCTAGTTTGGCTTTGGTTCTTAAATATCGAATTGAAGGTGGTAAGCAGGATCGCCGACTAAGCACTTGAAGCGAGATGTTTTTTGTCGTCTACGTTGGCCTGGCTTGAAGTGCTTGAGCGTCAAGTGTCTGTTCGAACGCGTCGATGAAATGCGAGCGGCTGCGCTCGTTGCTGTGGATACGCCATAGCGGACGCGTTAGTTCCAGCGTGCTCAGCGGCACCGCCTGGATATCGCCGCGTGTGATGGCGGGCTGTGTTGCGAGCGAGGTTACATAGGCCAGGCCTGCGCCCGCGGCCACGGCGCGCAGCAGGCCTTCGGGCTCGTCCATGACGAATTCGGGGTGCGGCGGGGCGTGGCCTGCCATGGCTATGCCGTGCTCGAAGACCGCACGCGTGCCCGAGCCGCGCTCACGGCCGATCCACGGCCGCTGTGTGAGTTCGGCGAGTGAGACGCTGTCGAGATTCCAGTTCGCCGGGGCAATGATCTGGACGTGGTCGGTCTGCCAGTGTTCGGCATCGATATCGTCGCGTGTCGGCGGGCCTTCGATGAAGCCGACGTCGGCTTCGCCGGCGGCCACCCGGCGCTCGGCCTCCACGCTGTTGCCCGAGCGCATATGCACCCCGAGGCGCGGATGCGCGGCGCGCAGATCAGCCAGAATCGATGGCAGCAGATAGCGGGCGAGCGTGGTTGAGGCGGCAACGCGTACCTTGCCCACCAGATCGTCCGATCGCACCTGCAAGCGATCGGGCAGCGCGTCGAGCTGTGCCAACGGGTTTTCGATGAAGCCGCGTAGCCGACGCGCGTCGGCCGTGGGTTCGAGCCAGCGGCCGCGACGCTCGAACAGGGGAGTGTTCAGTCCGTCGGCGAGCTCGCGTAGCGTCTGGCTGACCGCGGCTTCACTGAGATGCACCCGCTCGGCCGTACGCCTGACCTGGCCAGTTTCCATCATGACGGCGAAGACGTGGAGCTGTCGGAGGGTGAACTTCACTTAAGTCATTCCTAAGTGTCATACAAGCAAGGTTTGATTGTAATGCATTGGGCGCCGGATCAAGGTAGAGCCTAGAAATCTAACGATCGACCGAATCACACGGTCTGTTTTCACCATGTCGACCGCGCCTCTGACGCACCTCAGCCACCCGCGTGAACTGATCCGTCATTTCACGCCGAACTGGTTCACCGCCACGATGGGCACCGGGATTCTCGCTTTGGCGCTGGCCGCGTTTCCGTGGGCGATACCGGGGCTCGCGGCGCTCGCCGAGGGCCTGTGGTTTTTCAATATCGGCCTGTTCGTGCTGTGCACGCTGCTTTACGCCGCGCGGTGGATTTTCTTTTTCGATAGCGCGGTTCGTATTCTTAACCACGGCGTGGCCTGCATGTTCTTCGGCGCCATCCCGATGGGTCTGATTACGCTGGTCAACGGATTTCTAGTATTCGGCATCAATCACTGGGGCGATACGGCGGTGCGTATCGCGGCTGATCTGTGGTGGCTCGACGCCTTCATGGCGCTGGCCTGTGCCTGGTTCGTGCCGCTTTTGATGTTCACGCGCCAGGAACACGCGCTCGAGAATATGACGGCGGTGTGGCTGCTGCCCATTGTGGCCGCGGAGGTCACGGCCGGCTCGGGCGGGCTGGTGGCGCCGCATCTCGGCGCCACGGATGAAGCGCGCGCCATGATCTTTTTCAGCTATGCGCTGTGGGCGACGTCGGTCCTTCCGGCGATGGGTATTCTGGTCATCCTGTTTCTGCGCATGGTCCTGCACAAGCTGCCGGGCAAGGACATGGCCGTCTCGAGCTGGCTGTCGCTCGGGCCACTGGGCACCGGCACCCTCGGTCTGCTCACACTCGGCAGCGCCGCGCCCGAAGTGCTCTCGCAACCCGCCATTGCCGATGCCGCCTACGGTTTCGGCATCATCGGCGGCGTCATTCTCTGGGGCTACGGGCTGTGGTGGCTGGTCGTGGCCATGCTCACCACGCTCGTGCAGCTGCCCATGGGACTGCCGTTCAACATGGGCTGGTGGGGGTTCACCTTTCCGCTGGGCGTGTATTCGGTCGCCACGCTCAAGCTCGCCGAGCTGACCGGCATTGCGTTCTACGAGGTGTTGGGCGGGCTGTTCGTGATCCTGCTCGCCGGTTTCTGGCTGCTGGTGACCGCCCGCACCGTGCCCGGCATCTATCACGGCTATCTCTTCCAGGCGCCGTGCCTGTCAAACGAAACCGGGCTGCACGATCCGGACGCGCCTGAGGCCGCGCGGTGATGCCTGTGCGCCACGCACGTGCTGTGCCGTACACGGCGGCGCATGAGCGCGGCTATGACTTCAGTTTTCGGCCGGCGTTTCCCGGGTGCCGGCACGGCGCGGCGCCCGCGGCCCGCTCTTTTCCGCTCTCTCAATACAAGAACAATCAGGCATCGCCTGCGCGATCTGATCGTCGAGAAAGCCTATGCTGAACGAAAATTCCGATACCGAACGTCCCATGCCCCGCTGGGCCAAGGTGCTCGACCAAACCACCTGTATCGGCTGTCATGCCTGCACCACGGCCTGCAAGGCCGAGAACGAGGTGCCGCTGGGTGTCTCGCGGACCTATGTGAAGTCGGTCGACGTCGGCGAGCATCCCGATGCGCGCCGGGCCTTCCAGGTCACGCGTTGCAACCAGTGTGTGGATTCGCCCTGCACGGATGCCTGTCCGACCGGCGCCATGCACACTCGCCCCGACGGCATCGTGGATTTCAACAAGGACATCTGCATCGGCTGCAAGGCCTGTATCGCGGCCTGTCCGTATGACGCGATCTTCATCAACCCGGAAGACAACTCGGCCGAGAAGTGCAACTTCTGCTCGCACCGGATCGACTCCGGGCTGGAGCCGGCCTGTGTGTCGGTCTGCCCGACCCAGTCGATCATGGTCGGGGACTTGAACGACCCGGAATCCCGCGTCGCCCAGATGGTCAACCGGGATCCGGTATCCGTACGTAAGCCGGAAAAAGGCACCCAGCCCAAGATGTTCTACAAGGGCGCGCATCAGGCCACCCTCGACCCACTCGCCGCGGCTCGTCCCGATGGGCCGAACTATGCCTGGGCGCAGGCGCCGCAGAATTCGGGTGCGTTTAACGACGGCACGGTGCCCGCGGGTAACCCCCTCGGTGGCAATTCCTCGGCCGCGGCCAAGCTATCCTACGACCAGCCGCACAAGCGACCCTGGGACTGGCGCGTCTCGGCTTATACCTGGACCAAGAACGTCGGCAGCGGAATTTATCTGCTGGCACTGATGCTGGTAGCGACCGGGCTGATCGAGCCGAGTAACCCGCTCTGGCGCTGGGTCGCACCCATTGGCGGCGGCTTCTTCGTGGCCGTGACCTGTCTGCTGCTTGTGGCCGATCTGTCCCATCCGTTCCGGTTCTGGCTGATCTTCTGGCGCCCGCAATGGAACAGCTGGCTGGTGAAGGGCGGGGTGATTCTCGTGGCCTACAGCACGCTGCTGGCTGTCCATTTCGTGCTGAGCATCTTGGGTTTCAATACCGTAACTGCTTGGCTCGGCCTCATCGGCGCGCCGTTGGCCGTGGCCAGCTCGATCTATACCGCCTGGCTGTTCGGCCAAGCCAAGGCCCGCGATCTATGGCAGAACCCGATGCTGGCCCCGCACCTGCTCACCCAGGCGATGGCCGCCGGCTCGGCGATCGCGGTGCCGTTTGCCATGATCTTCGCCAATGAGGCGGCCGTGGATTTTGCCTGCTGGTGGACAGCCGGCGCCACACTGCTGCATCTCGCGTTCGTGGCCAGCGATTTCGCCTCGCCATCGCCCAGCGAACATGCTCGAGTGGCCCACTACGAGATGACGCGCGGGCGCTTTTCACGGTTTTTCGCTGCCGGCGTGGCGCTGTCGGTGATCGGCCTGGCCGCGCCTTGGCTGGGCGTCTGGGTCTGTGCCTTCGCATTCCTCGGTCCGCTGGCCTATGAGCATGCTTTCGTCCAGGGCGGCCAGGCCGTGCCGCTGGCCTGATTGTTCGGAGTAAAGACGATGAAACCAAGCCATCTCATCAAGACGCTCAACAAGCGTATTGCGGCCTTTCGGGCTGATACGGAGGCCCGCGGCGAGACGTTCTATCAGGGACCGAGCCGGATCAACCTGGCCGGTTTCCCGCCCAAGGAACACTGGGACGACTGGATCGCGCTCGAGCCCGTCAAGGGCACAGGCAAGCGCCGCGAGAAGCACTATATGCTCGTGCCGACCACCTGCTTCAACTGCCAGTCCTCGTGTGGCCTGCTGGCCTACGTGGATCGAGAGACGATGGAAGTCCGCAAGTTCGAGGGCAACCCCGAACATGCTGCCTCTCGTGGGCGCAACTGTGCCAAGGGGCCAGCCACGCTCAACCAGATCACCGACCCGGACCGCATCCTCTACCCCATGCAGCGCGTGGGCGAGCGCGGGGAAGGGCGCTGGAAGCGCATATCCTGGGACGAGGCACTCGACCAGCTGGCTACGCGCATCCGTGCGGCGATCGTCGAGGATCGCAAGCAGGAGGTGATGTATCACGTCGGCCGCGAGGGCGAGGATGGATTCACCGAGTCCATTTTCCAGGCCTGGGGCATGGATAGCATCAACACCCATACCAATATCTGCTCGGCGGCCGGGCGCACGGGGCATCAGTACTGGATGGGGTTTGATCGGCCGTCCAACGACTTCGCCAATGCCGAAGTCATCCTTCTGACCAGCGCGCATCTGGAATCCGGCCATTATTTCAACCCGCATGCCCAGCGCATCATCGAGGCCAAGAAGCGCGGCGCGCGGCTCATCGTGGTCGATGTGCGGATGTCCAATTCGACCACGCATGCCGATCACTGGGTCTCGCCGTATCCGGGCAGCGAGGCCGCGATCTTCCTGTCGATCGCCCGGCATCTGATCGAAACCCGAACCTACAACCGGGATTTCGTCGCCCGCTGGTGGAACTGGCGCGAGTTCATGGCGGCGCGATATCCCGATGATCCCGACACCTTTGAAGCGTTCGAGGCGCGGCTGGCGGAAACCTACGCCGAATACACCTTCGAGTATGCCGCCGCCGAGGCACGTATCGATGTCCGCCAGTTGGTGGCGGTGGCCGAGACGGTGGCCGGCGCCGGCACCAAGCTCTGTACCCAGAACTGGCGTTCGGCTGCGGCCGGCAATCTCGGCGGCTGGCAGGTGCCACGCACCTTGTTCCTGCTCAATGCGCTGATGGGTGCGGTGGCCACCGAGGGCGGCATGGCGCCGAACGCCTGGAACAAGTTCGTGCCCAAAAACCCGATGGACACCGAACATCCGGACTGGTGGAACGATCTCATCTTCCCGGGCGATTTCCCGTTATCGGTCAACGAGATGTCGTTCCTGTTGCCGCATTTCCTGAAACAGGGCCGCGGCAAGCTCGATACTTATTTCACCCGCGTTTATAACCCGGTCTGGACCAACCCGGGCGGCTTTGACTGGGTCGAGGCGCTGTCGGACGAGTCCAAGGTGGGCCTGCACGCCGCCCTCACCCCCACCTGGAACGAGACCGCCCACTTCGCCGATCTGGTGTTGCCGATGGGTCATGCCTCCGAGCGCCATGATCTGGTGTCGATGGAAACCCACGACGGCCGCTGGATCTCGTTCCGCCAGCCGGTGGCGAGAGCGGCCCGCGTGCGGCTTGGCGAGACCATCACCGACACGCGCGAGACCAATCCCGGCGAAGTCTGGGAAGAAAACGAATTCTGGTTCGATCTCACCTGGCGAATCGACCACGACGGTAGCCTGGGCATCCGCCAGCACGTCGTCTCCAAGACCGACCCCGACCGGCCGATGACCCAGGACGAATACTACGCCTGGATCTTCGAAAACTCGGTGCCGGGCCTGCCCGAGGCCGCCGAGGCCGAGGGGCTGTCGCCGTTGGCCTATATGCGTCGCTATGGCAATTTCCAGGTCGGCCTGGGCCCGGATCAGCACTATGAAGACGAAATCGTAGGCGACGCGCTGGGCGAGGCATACACCGATGGACGCGGGCGCGTCTTTACCACGGCGGCGGTCGATTATGGCGACGGCCCGACGCCGGAAGCCGACGCCAAAGGGCGTTTGCCGGTCGGCGTAGAGATCGACGGCGCGGTACGGCGCGGTTTCCCCACGCCGAGCGGGCGGCTGGAGTTCTATTCGGCCACACTGGCCGCCTGGGGCTGGCCGGAATATGCGCTGCCCGCCTATATCAAGAGTCATATCCACGCCGACAACCTGGCGTCCGACCAGATGCCGCTGGTGCCGACGTTCCGCCTGCCCACCCAGATCCATACCCGCGGGGCGAACTCGAAGTGGCTGGACGAGCTGGCCCACAACAATCCCGTCTGGATGAACCCGGACGACGGCAAGCGCTTGGACGTGGCCGACGGGGATCTCATCCGGGTGCACGCCGATTTGGGCTATTTCGTCGGCCAGGCGTGGATCACGCCCGGTATCCGCCCCGGCGTGATCGCCTGTAGTCATCACATGGGGCGCTGGCAGTTCACGCCCGGCGGCAATCGTGAACAGCGCACCATGGAAACCGATATCGCCCGCGCCGGCGACGATTGGACGCTCACACCCGTGGCCGATCACTCGCCCATGGCGCCGCAGGAAGGCCAGGATGCCGCCCGGGTCTGGTGGACGGCCGTGGGCGTACACCAGAACCTGACCTTCGGCGTGCATCCGGATCCGATCTCCGGCCAGCACTGCTGGCACCAGGGCGTGCGCGTGACGAAGGCAGAAAGCGGCGACCAGCCCGGCCAGGTCCATGTCGATCGGTCGAAATCCACCGATGTCTTCTACGAGTGGATGGGGCGTACGCGGCCGGTGGTCACGGTATCGCCGGACGGCAACCGTCGCCCGCGCTGGATGCTGCGCCCGATGAAGCCTCGCGGGGATGCCTACAAGCTGCCCGAGGGGTCGGCATGAATCCCTTGAGTGCGCCCTCGGCCGATCTCTGGCGGCTGCTGGCCCGTGCGATGGATACGCCGACCCGCGAACATATCGGGCTGTTCGACGCACTCGGCCTGGCCGCACCCGAGGCGCTCGAGGCCCTGCAGGCGGCCCACGCCGAGGCGTTTGTCACCCAGTGCGCGCCTTATGTGTCGGTCTATGTCGGCGAGACCGGCCAGATCGGCGGCGAGGCCGCTGCCCGTGTGGCCGATTTCCGGCGCCTGCTCGGAGCCGAGGTCGACGCCGATGCCTCGGATGCCATCGCCGACGTGCTGGCCGACTATGCCGATCTCGTGGCACTGGCCGCCGACGATGCCCAAGCCGCGCATGCCCGAGTGGCCCTATTTTGGGAACACATCGCCCCCTGGGCCGGCGTATTCGCCGATGCACTGATCCGCAGCGCGCCGGCGCCCTACGATGGCTGGGCCGGGCTGTTCCAGGCCGCTCTGGGCGCCGAGGCCGTGAATCTGCCTGCACCTACGGCGCTGGCGCTGCACCTGCGGGCGGCGCCCGGATGGCAACCGCCCGCAGACGACGCCACCCACGCCGATGTCGCGCGTGCGCTGCTCGTGCCCGTGACCACCGGCGTCGTACTCACCCGCGCGGATCTGGCCACGGCCGGTGCCGAGCTTGGCATCGCCTTGCCGGTCGGCGGGCGGGCGTTTTTGCTCGAGACCCTGTTCCGCGCCGATACGCCGGCCACTGAAGCCTGGCTGGCTGACGAAGCGGCGCGTCAGGCCGACGCGCGGGCCGTCGACGTCGAAACCTTGGGCGAGACGGCGCGTTTCTGGGTCGAACGGGCCTTTGCCGCGGAAGAGCGCCTGTCCGCGGCCGGCGATCGTCGTCTCGGCCCGCGCGCCGCGCACCGAAACACGCGCGGGCACGGAAACGCCTCCAATGAAGCGTCAACGCCCGGCCATGAGGAATTGATGTCATGAGTGAATCCGAGTCCGGAAAGCGGGATACGCAAGAACACGAGCCGGATTACCGCTTCACCCTGGCCAACGAGCGCACCTTTCTGGCCTGGATTCGCACTGCGCTGGCGCTGCTGGCCGGCGCGGTCGCGGTGGTGCATCTGGTGCCCAGCTTCGCGTTCGACTGGACGCGCGAGGCCCTCGGCGGTTTGCTCGGCATCATCAGCGTGGGCGTGATCGCTGGCAGCGCACTGCGCTGGCGGGCGGCCCAGAATGCCATGCGCCGGGATGCACCGCTGCCTTCGACCCTGATGCCCTGGCTGCTGGCTGGGGCCGTGATTCTGGTCGGGCTGATCGTACTCGGGCTCATGATTGCCGTGGTGGCCACGAAACAATGAGCGCGCCGCAGCACGCCGGGGGTTCGGAGGGTTCGTCCATCGCCGACCGGGCCGGTCTGCAAGCCGAACGGACCGACCTGTCTTGGGTGCGCACGGGGCTGGCTGTCCTGGCGAATGGTGGCCTGCTGATGCTGCGCCAGGACACAACGCATCCCAGCACGCTGCAATTGATCGCCGGCGCGATCGCGCTGGTGCTCGCCCTGCTGACACTGGCGATCGGCTGGTGCCGAAAACGCGCGCTCGGTGCGCGGCCGTTGCCTAGCGCCTTGGCGGCGTCGGTCGAAGTGGCCCTGCTCGCTGCGGGCGCCGTACTCCTCGTGGGTGCCAGCCTGATCGCGCTTTTGTGTTAGTGAGAATATGGATTGGCGATGACAAGAACCGGACATCGACGCTGGTAACGCAGCGAACCGGCGTGGAACGTAGGCGGCTTCATTGGGACGCGGATGTGCCGTCGGCGCAAACAGAAGCCGGCAAGGCTACGAGCAATATAAAAGGGAGGAAAATCATGAAAGACGATCACAATACAACCGACTTGCAGCGCCGTGCGCTATTGCGTGGCGCGGGTTGGGGCGTGCTCGGCGCTGCAGCCATCGGGCTGGGACCGGGTCGCGCTTCGGCGGCCGTGTCGAGCCAGACCGGCGAAGCCATGCCGGCCTATATCGGCCCGCAGGCGAACCCGCACTGGAATTCGATCGGCCCCTACGTGGCTTATCCGCAGAAGCGCCCGCTGCTGCGGCTGACCGACCGGCCGGTGCAGATCGAGACCCCGCGTGCCTATTTCGACCGGGCGTTTACGCCCAACGACGCTATGTTCGTGCGTTATCACCTGCCGGGCGAACCCAATCATGTGGATCTCGCCAAATGGCGGCTGGAGATTTCCGGCCAGGTCGACAAGTCCATGTCGCTGTCGCTCGCGGATCTGCTCGGCCAATACGAGCCGCACGACGTGGCGGCCGTGCTGCAGTGCTCGGGCAACAGTCGCAGCTATTTCACGCCGCGCGTGGGCGGTGGCCAATGGGGCAACGGCGCCATGGCCAACGCCAAATGGACCGGTGTGCGTCTGCGCGATCTGTTGGACGCCGCCGGCATCACCGACAAAGCAGTACAGATCCAGTTCCAGGGGCTGGATTTCGGCAAGGGCCCGGCCGGCTACGGCTCGCATGCCTTTTTGAAGTCCTGGAATATCGATGATCCGGTGTTGGACAAGGCGATCGTGGCCTATGCCATGAACGACGCGCCGCTGCCCATGCTCAACGGCTTTCCGGTGCGCATGGTGTTTCCCGGCAAGTTCGCCACCTACTGGGTCAAGCACGTGACCTGGATCCGTGTGCTCGACCACGAGGACACCAATTTCTGGATGGCCAAGGCCTACAAGATTCCGGATACCGAAGATGGCGCGACCACGCCGGAGGCGGTGGCCAAGGGCGAGGTCAACATGGTGCCGATCGGCGTGGCTGAGCTGCCGGTGCGTTCGTTTATCGCCACACCCGACGGCGCCACCAAGGCCGTGGCCGGCCTGCCAGTGACCGCACGCGGCGTGGCGTTTTCCGGCACCGGGCCGGTCACCCAAGTGGAGTTTTCCACCGACGGCGGCAAGCACTGGCAGGCCGCCACACTCGGCACGGACCACGGCCCCTACAGCTTCCGCGAGTGGCATGCCGTATTCACGCCCGACAAGCCCGGCGAATACGAGCTCGCCGTGCGCGCGACCGACGCCGCCGGCCATGTGCAGCCGGATCACGGGTTGTGGAATCCCGGCGGTTATCTCTGGAACAAGATCGAAACCCAGACGCTGACCGTCGGACCGGCCGTTTAAACAAGGGGAGAAACATCATGATGACAAAACGCGATTTCTTCGCGGGCCTGGGACTGGCTGTAGCGCTGGTCGGGCTTGCCTCGGCCGCCTGGGCCTACGAATCCGATGAAGCCGGTGCCAATCTCAACGCGCCGGACTATGTCAGCGAGGGCCAGTACGAGACCGGCCGTCTTGGCGAGGTCGACCAGCCGCAGCCGCAAGGCTTCGATACCGGCTCCAGCTACGGCATCAACGGCGCCTGGCCAACCTATGTGCCGGCGCTCGCCGACGGGGCAGGCAAGCAGAAGGTCCAGGCCTACTGCTCGGTGTGCCACAACACCACCTATATCAGCATGCAGCCGCCGTTACCGAGTGAAAAATGGGCCGAAACGGTGCACAAAATGCTCAACACCTTCGGCGCCAAGCAATATATCCCGAGCGAGGCGGGGCCCGAGATCATCGATTATCTGCAGGCGCACTACACGCCGGAGACGATCGGCAACAACACCTATAGCGACGACACGCAAGGTGGTGATTCGGCCGGCGACTCCAAGCCCAATGGCGCCGACAAATCGAAGACAAATGCGGCAGATGCGGCCGTGGCCCCGGCTGACAGCGACTCGCAGGGCGCCAAGATCTACGCGCAGAACTGCGCGGCCTGCCACCAGGCCAACGGCGCCGGTATTCCGGGTGCCTTTCCGCCCCAGGCCGGACACACGCCCGCGCTGCTGGCGGCCGACGGCGGACGCGACTACCTGGCCCATGTGCTGCTGTTCGGGCTGAACGGGCGGATCACGATCGAGGGCAAGACCTACAACGGACAGATGCCGGCTTGGGGTGCTGCGCTCGACGATGCCGACATCGCGAAGGTGCTTAACTATGTGTTGACGGCCTGGGACAATAACGAGTCACTGCCGTCCGGATTCAAGGCTTATGACGCCGCCGAGATCGCCACGGCACGCAAGACAAAGCTCTCTGGAAAGGATGTACACAACGCGCGCAGCGAGCTTGGGTTGGATGGCGCCGGTAGCGCTGAATCGACAACGTCTCACAAGCAGGCGCCAAGCAAGCCTTCACAGGCGCAAGTCTCGCTTACCACGGCCGTGCCCGAGCCGGTGTACGCGACGTTGCAAAACAGCAGCGCGGTCCAGGGTTTGGGGACAGACAGGCGATGGTCGGATATAGGCAGCGCACATTACGATGCCATTGGCCCGAATGGCCGCGAGTTGCTGGTCGGCAATATAGATACCGGTGCGGTTTATCTTCTGGATACTGCGACTGGCCGTAAGCGAGTGACTTTCGACCTTGGTCAGCCGACTCAGGGCGTTAAAATTTCGCCTGACGGAACGCGTGGCCTCGCTATCGTTCCAGGCGCCGGGATCGCTGCGGTATTTGATCTCAAAGCCGGAAAGTTGATCAAAAAGATCAAGGTCGGAAAAACACCACACAATGCAAAATTCTCCGCCGATGGCTCGACGGCATACGTCACGTTACAAGGTGGCGGCGCGATTGCCACGATCGACATGGAGAGCCTGCAAAAGACCGGTGAGATACCGGTCGCCGGCATGGCTCAGCCGCATAATCTTGATTTGTCGGCCGACGGCAAGCGCCTTTGGGTACGCGACTTCATCGGGCATGTGGCGGTAGTCAACATCGCTAGTGCCGAAGTGCTGGCACGGATCGATATCGGCCCAAGCCACGGCGGTATCGATGTCGTGCCCGGTGGTCGTCTAGTGGCCACCGATGCTATCGGCGGCCGTAGCGTCGTTCTTATCAATGCCCAGACTTACGAAAAGGTTGCAACTATCGACGTCGGTCAAGGCCCACATGGCGTGCGCGCGAGCGCCGACGGACGTTGGCTTTATGTCGGCGTTACCGGCGAAAACAAGGTAGCGGTCATTGATCTTGCGAAACACAGTGTCGTGAGGGATATCGGGACCGACGGCGAGTTTCCATTTTGGCTCGCGGTTGCTGGCAATTCATGAAACGGCCAACCGATATTAGTTAATTGAGTCTGTATAGCGCGTGCGAAGGAAATGCCGGTATGTTCTTGAAGTACCGGCCTCGACGGTAGCTTAGTGGAAAACTTTGAAGTGCTCGGTGGTGGTAGCATCCTATTCACGATCGTCGATATAGAAAATTGAAGATATAGAGCAGCGTTTTTACAAAGAAGGTCAAGTGCGCTTATTGACCCTGGTAGTCGATAGTAAATGTCCGCTTTGGGTCGCTTTCGGCCGTATCTAATTCTTGCCTTGCTGCCATCGATTCAAAGTCGATGCGGCTCGCGTCGCCGACCATCGAGCGATCCAAGTATGGGTGAATAGGCTGGAAACCGACGAGTTACAACCGATACGGCTTCACTGAGCGCCGCTATTCTCTGGCGACTGAAGCCACTCCGGTAGCGGATTGGGCTCTGTGGCGAACAGATGCTCGACCAACTTCACGATCGCGATATCCCTGTCATCGCCCACATACTCCTCGAGTAGCGCGCTGCTGGGCCTGCGTGCGCCTAGCTTGCTGTCCAAACGCGACAAAGCTGCCTGATAGATCGCTCGCAGTTCTTCATCACTCAAGCGGGGCCCAAGGTCCGCCGGAACGCCCAGGAAGTGCCGAAGATCTTCGCTCTCTTGCATGAACCCAGCCCTTGCTCGATTGGACGTGAACACATCTATTCCGCTTGTTCTGCCTGCCTGAGTCAACGCTAGGGGTATATCCGGCGGCCGAGGGACACGACGCACCGCAAGCACCCGGTAGCCGTGCGCTCGTGCGAGCGATAATATAGGCTCATGTGAACGCATCGCGTTTGGAGCCTTTCTATGGAAGACATCACTGCCGTTGAACGCGTCCTCGGATTCGAACACTCCGAACGCTCATCCGTGCTGCTCATGGCTGAGCGCATCCAGCGCGGGTTCCCGGTCAATACGCTCATGCACCTACAACGCGCGGTCGCGCCGGGAGACAAGGCCTTCGTGCATCGCATCGTCGCGCGGCCCACGCTTCAGCGCAGGCGCAAACTGCGGCAACCTCTCAATCCTCACGACAGCGAGAAGGCGCATCGCGTCGCGCGTGCCTGGACGGCCGCGGTTCGTGTCTACCAGGACGATGAAACCGCCCGAGCCTTCCTCGAGCGTAAACACCCGCTGCTCGACGACCAGGCACCGATGACAGTCGCGATGCAGAACAGCGCCGGTCTGGAAGCCGTCGAGGATCTGCTGGGACGTCTGGAGCATGGTAGCGCCTTGTGAGCGGCCAGCGACTCGATCGAACGCTGTATGCGTATCGAATCGGCGACCCAGACGGACGCTATCCCATCTTCGACGGCACCGGTTCGACTATCGCGCCGGGGCGCTGGAACACGACGACTACTCCCGTCATCTATGCCGGCGAGCACTACTCGACGGCGATGCTTGAAAAGCTCGTTCATGCGAACGGTCTCATGCCACCGAACCAGCACTACATCGAGATCACGCTGCCGGCCGGCTTGTCCTACGAGATCGTGACCAAGGATGCACTGCCCGGTTGGGACACGGCATTGCCCACGGTCGCCCGCGAGTTCGGTCGCGACTGGGTAGAGGCGCGCCGAAGCGCGATCCTCATCGTGCCGTCGTTCGTGGCCCGGATCGAGTCGAACATCCTGATCAACCCGGCGCATTCCGAGTGCGCACAGATCGAATACACGCTGCCGGCGCCGATCTGGTGGGATCGCAGGCTTTTCAGTGCTTGATCGTTATCCGGTGCAGCTGCTCAGCTTGGCGGGGCGTCGCGGAGGCCGATCGCGTGAGTGAATCGAGCACCCACGATCCACGACCGGCGTGCCCGGAGTGCCAGGAACCGCTGGTGCTCGAGGATGCCTCGGCCGACCACTACCACTGGCGCTGTCGTGAGCCGTTCTGCAAGGGCGCACGTCTGATAGCTCGGAGCGAACAGCTCACGGGCGATGCCATTGCCCGCGACATGGCGGATAAGCGATCCCGCGTCGGCATATTCGCGACCAGCGATGAACGACGTAAGGATCAAGCCGCGTTTCGCCGTGTGGCCTCCACGCTGCGTGCTGATCACCCGTTGTATCGATACCTCTCGGATGAGGAACGCGAGGCGATGGCCACGGCCGCCGGCGCGCTTCGCAGACTGGCGCGCGCGACAGAGACAGCCAAGGACATCATGGCGCGGCGCGAGTCGCGGGAACGAAAAGAACGTGAACAGCGCCAGCGTGCCGAGAACGAACAGGCGTTTCAGACGATCATCGCCCAACAGTTCGACCCGGACACGGTTCTGCTGCGTTGCGAGGCCATGGCCGACCTGTTCGATACCCGTGAGCTGTACGGTGCTGATATCCGGCGCGAAGTGGATTACTTTCGACGCAACGTGCGCGACACAAGCTGGAGCCAGCTCGTACAACGCATCGGCAAGCGGCTGACCGATGAGATGTTCGCGGGCAAGTGGACGCTCGACTTCGAGGGATACTGGCGTCAGTGGCGGACAGGGCGCCTGTATCGCGCCGCGATCACTGAAGCACAGCGACGCGCTTTAGATGAGGGTGACCCCGATGAGTGATCCTGTTCAGTACGGAGACCTGGTGCGAGCTGAGTACGTTCCGGCCGAGGTCAATGGTGCCGAACTGCCTGAAAAGCTCATCCAGGCCCAGACCGATGAGCAGGCGATCGCAGCGTGGCTTCATGCACGGGCCTCGAACAGCGAATCGACGTTCGATCGCTATCAGCGAGAAGCCCGCAGGTTCCTCGAGTACATCCAGAAACGCGGCCGAACGCTCAACACAGTCACAATCGAGGATGTACGCGCCTACGAACAGGCCCTGTTGTCCGGTCGCGCCACCGGCAAGCCGCGAAAGAAAGCAGCTGTCGACGGGGTTTTTTCCGTGCTCGGTTCGTTGATGGGCCTGCTTTCAGCTGCCGGCTATCTACACGCGAACGTGCTCGTGCTGCGCCCGAAGCGAAAGAAACAACCCGGCGGGGTGCGCATCGAACGATTCCTATCGAATGAGGAACTGCGCGTGCTTTTCGATGAGGCGGCGACGCTGGGCACCACGTCGCGCGATGAGCGAATCCGGTTCACCCTCGTGTGGTTTCTCTCGACAGGTGCTCGGATCAGCGAGACGCTCAAGGCGCCGATGAACAGCGTCTATCTCGCTCAGGAAGCGGGCCAATCGGAGTGGACGTGGCGTGTTGTGCGCAAGGGGGGCGTTGAGATGGACGTGCCGTTGCGTCACGACGCTATAGACGGCCTTGTCCGTTACCGACGCTCTTTGGGTCTGCCGCACTATCCGGCGCCGGATCAGGAGGAGGGGTTTCTGGTTTGGCCGCTACGGGGCACCTCGGAGACCCCACTGTATCGCGGTACGGTCAGCCAGGAACTCAAGGCATTCTTCGAGCGCGCGGCTCAACGGCTGGAGAACACGGGCCTGCGTCGTCACATGGAACAGGCGACGACGCACTGGCTACGGCACACGGCCGCGACCCAGCTGCTGGATGCCGGCACGTCGATCCGGTTCGTGTCGTGGTTGTTGGGGCACGCCAGCCAGTCCATCACGTCGAGGATCTACGACCATGCTGATCGGTCGGCTTGGCGGAATGAACTCGGCCGCGGAAGAAATTACAAAATTAGATCCTAGAAGATATCTTAGTGAACTGGAGAAAGCGTGGAATTTCAAAAGGACTGCGAACTTATAGATGAATATCTGGTAGCTACTACGCTCTACGGTATAACGATGGCCCTATTGTTGGCGTTTTCGAATTTCTACACGCCACTATTTGAGTCTGCAAAGTCACTTTCTGGAGCTGTTGATCAGAATATGATCTACCTATTTGGAGCTACGCTCATTTCTGGTGTATGAGCGATTGAAGGAGGCGGC
>NZ_APNG01000041.1:0-11766 GCF_040361255.1 Salinisphaera sp. T5B8
CCGATCAGCACACTCGGCATCGGCGTGAACAACCTGGTGGGTTTACACACCTAGGAAGCAGGCGAAATTCGTGGCGAGAGCTGCTAGATATGGGCATCCTGCAACGGATTCGACTCATTGCACGGGTAAGGGGATCCGGCCATGTATCTCAAGCAAATCGAAGCCAAGAACTTTAGACTGCTGTACGACGTCCGATTGCTTCTGGAAAACCGAACCACCGTCATCGTCGGGCGTAATAACAGCGGCAAGACATCCTTGACGGAAGTGATGAAGCGCCTTCTGTCCGATGCTTCCCCATCTTTTTCCTTGGAGGACTTCTCGTTCTGCTGCTACGACCAGTTCTGGGATTCCCATCTCCGAAAATCCAAGGGCGAGGACGAGGACGAGATAAGGAAGATCTTGCCTGTAATAGAAGTGCGGCTTCGTTTTTCGTATGAAAAGGACGAGAACATTGGCCTACTCAGCGAGTTGATTGTCGACCTCGATCCCGAATGCACAGAAGCCTTGGCCATCGCCCGGTACGCACTCAAGGACGGGAAGCTGCTCGAACTGTTTGGCGACTTTGCGGGGACGGACGATGACGCGAGACCGGACTTCTTTCGCCTCCTCCGCGACCGGATTCCCGCGCTTTACGAAGCAACTTTCGTTGCCGTCGATCCAAACGATGCGACCAACGAGAAGGTTATCGAACGATCGACGCTGAGGAAACTATGCCTCGGCGGCTTCATCGGCGCACAGCGGGGGCTCGATGATTCAAGCCAAAAAGAACGCGTTGTGATCGGCAAGGTGCTCGAGAACCTATTCTCGACCGCCAAGAGCAACGCCGACGACGCAGGTAGCCACGCCATCGCCGAGGATCTTGAGGTTGCAGTTCAGTCCATCCAAAACAAGATCGGCGCTGACTTCAACGAGAAGCTCAACCGACTGCTTCCCGCCCTGTCGCTATTCGGCTATCCGGGCCTCAATAATTCCAAGCTCCTGACCGAAACGATCCTCGACGTCGGCAAGCTCCTGACCAACCATACGAAAGTCCGGTATACCGGATCCGATGGCATTCATCTTCCCGAGGCCTACAACGGCCTGGGCACGCGCAATATCATTCTGATCCTCCTGCAGCTTCGGGAGTTCTTCAAGCTCTATCTTGCGATGGAGCCCAGACCCTCAGTTCACCTCGTTTTCGTTGAGGAACCGGAGGTCCACCTGCATCCACAAATGCAGGAAGTATTCATCCGCAAGATCGCGGACATCGCATCGGCGTTCCGCGAAGAAGCCGGCGAACCTTGGCCCGTGCAGTTCGTCGTTTCGACCCACTCGTCACATGTAGCCAACGAGGCCCACTTCGAGACCATCCGATACTTCCTAGCTTCCACGGACCATAGTGGCGCCATCAGCACCAAGGTCAAGGATCTCAGGAAGGGGCTTGCTGGAAAGCCTGAACCAGACCGCAGTTTCCTGCATCAGTACATGACCCTTACCCGGTGCGATCTTTTCTTCGCAGATAACGCAGTCCTGGTGGAGGGCACAACGGAAAGACTGTTGCTTCCAAGGATTATCCGAATGCTGGACAGGGACCAAGCGGAGGGAAAGAAGCTTGGCAGCCGGTATCTCTCCGTCGTCGAGGTCGGCGGCGCATACGCGCACATATTCTTCGACCTCGTCAACTTTCTTGAACTTCGGACCTTGGTCATCACCGACCTCGACAGCGTGAAGGCCAACGGTGCCGGGAAATTCGTCGCCTGCCAGGTATCGCAGGGACAGAAGACGAGCAACGCCTGCCTGAAGGCTTGGTACGGCAACAAAGACATCACCCCGGCGGATCTGCTAGCGGCCGATGATGCCGCCAAGACCAAAGGCCAGCTGCGGCTTACTTTTCAGTGCCCCGAAGCAGAGACAGGACCTTGCGGCCGCAGCTTCGAAGACGCGTTCATGCTGGCCAACCCTGAGCTTTTCCCGTTGCCAGGACCTAGCGATGACGAGAAGGAAACACAGGCGTGGGAAAAAGCGAGAGATGAGAAGAAGTCAGCATTCGCACTCCAGCATGCCCTGTCTGAAAGCGATTGGAACATCCCGCGCTACATCCGCTGCGGATTGACATGGCTCGCTGAAGGCGACCTGCCCCCTGTTCCCGCGCCGCCCGACGATGCTGGTGCGGCCGCATGAATGCCGTGCCCGAAACCAGCCCCGCACTGATCGCCGCTCGGGAAGCGGAGGCACATGTCGCAAAATGCTTGAAGGACCATCACGACTTCCTGCTCGAAGCCGGCGCAGGTGCGGGCAAAACCTATTCGCTGGTGGACGCACTTAGGCACCTCATCGAATACGAGGGCCCCAGGCTGCGCAGGAACCACCAACGCGTCGCCTGCATCACTTACACCAATGCGGCCACGGCCGTCATCAACAGTCGTATTGACAGTAATCCGCTGGTCTTCGTAGACACCATTCATGCGTTTTGTTGGTCGCTGGTCAGGAAGTTCCAGCCGGCGCTAAGGCCATTGATCGCGGCGATGCCGGAATGGGAAGAGAAGCTGGCCGAGGTCGACGGAATCGGCAGCCGGATCGTCGAGTACGACCTCGGCCATCGCCGCGTCACCGCCGACACCGTCACGCTTCACCACGACGACGTCCTGAGGCTGATGGTTTTTCTGCTCCCGAACGCGAAGTTCCAAGCGCTTCTTGCGCAGCAGTACCCGTTCGTATTGATAGACGAATACCAGGATACTGACCTTGCGGTGATGACCGGCATAGGCGAGCTCCTGCTTGGACGCACTGCCGGCCCGATGATCGGCTTGTTCGGCGACCACTGGCAGCGCATCTACGACAAGACATGCGGCCACATCGCCCATGACGCACTGACGGAAATCGGCAAGAAGGCGAATTTTCGCTCAGCGACCAGGATAGTTGATGTCCTGAACAGGATGAGGCCAGAGCTGCCACAAGCGGTGAAGGACGAGGGTTACGTTGGTTCGGCGATCGCGTTCCACACCAACGCCTGGCAAGGCGAACGCAGATCCGGTGCGGGAGGCGGTCACTGGAAAGGCGATCTCCCCGCCGAGGCCGCCCATGCCTATTTGGCGACGCTCATCAAGAAGCTGGAATCGGACGGCTGGGACATGGCTCCCCACCGAACCAAGGTGCTTATGCTCACCCACAACGTTCTCGCTTCAGAGCAGGGCTACGATTCGATCACCAAGGTCTTTTCTTATACGGATCAGTTCATCAAGAAGGAGGACCCGCTCATAGCGTTCTTTTGCGACGCGCTCGAACCCGCATGCGCGGCTTTCCATCACAAGCGGTTCGGGGAGATGTTCTCGCTACTGGGTGGCTCGACACCTGCCGTTTCTTCGCATGCAGACAAGATCGCATGGTCCTCCTCGATGGAGGGCATTGCCAAGATCAGGCTCGACGGGACTATAGGTCAAGTGCTGGACTACATTCTCGCGCAGGCGCATCCGCGACTGCCAGACGCCGTGCTCGGTGCGCTTGGCGAGGCCGCGGAATGGCATGGTGAGGAAGGGGAGGAGCCGCCGCGCCGGGTCCAGCAGATCCGGCAGTTGCGGGGCGTTCCCTACAAGGAAGTCATCGCCCTGGGCAGGTTCATCGACGGCCATACCCCGTTCGCAACCAAGCACAGTGTGAAAGGCGACGAGTACGAAAACGTCTTGGTCGTTCTCGGGCGCGGCTGGAACAAGTACAACTTCGACCAGTTCTTACAATGGTCGGCCGAGGGAGTCCAGGCCGGCAAGCGAGATGCATTCGAGAGAAGCCGCAATCTGTTTTATGTGTGCTGTTCCCGCCCGACAACGCGCTTGGCGCTGCTCTTTACCCAGGAGCTTTCCAATACCTCGCTGGCAGTGCTCGGTAACTGGTTCGATAACGCAATTGAACCCGCCCCGACACCTCCGGAGCTCAAATGACCGCTATTGGTCCAGGCTGTGTGAAAACACCAGCCGCCGGCTAAACTACTCACAGGCCATCGTCGGAGTGCCGGATGAGTCGTTTCGTTGTAGGCGAGGATCGTTCCCAGAGTGCGTTGCTGCCGGCGAGCCTTGAGGACTACGTCACCGAGGACAATCCAGTCCGAGTGGTCGACGTCTTTGTCGACAACCTCGACCTCGCTGATCTCGGATTCGAGGGCGTCGTCGCTCAGGCGACAGGCCGGCCTGGCTATCACCCGGCCACGCTGCTCAAGATCTACATCTACGGCTATCTCAACCGGATGCAGTCCAGTCGTCGACTGGAACGCGAGGCCCAGCGCAATATCGAGCTCATGTGGCTGACGGGCCGATTGGCGCCGGACTTCAAGACGATCGCGGACTTCCGCCGCCACAATGGATCCGCGATCCGACGCGTGTGCCGCGAGTTCGTAATGCTATGCCGTCGTCTTAACCTGTTCTCGCAAGCGCTGGTGGCCATCGACGGCAGTAAGTTCAAGGCCGTCAACAGTCGCGATCGCAACTTCACCCGCGCCAAGGTCAAGCGGCGTATCGAACAGATCGAAGCCAGTGTCGCGCGCTATCTGTCAGAACTCGACAGTGCCGATCGTCAGCGCCAAAGCGACATCACAGAGGCCCGTACGACAAAGCTTCGAGACAAAATCGACACGCTGCGATCGGAAATGCAGCGCATGAAGGCCATGGCGAAGGCTGTGGAACACGCACCCGATCAACAGATCTCGTTGACCGACCCCGATGCACGCTCCATGGCGACCAGCGGCAAAGGCTCGGGCATGGTGGGCTACAACGTCCAATCGGCGGTGGATGCCGAGCATCACCTGATCGTGGATCACCAAGTCACCAATGTCGGCCACGACCGCACGCAACTACAGACAATGGCGGACCGGGCGCGTTTGGTCATGCAGACCAATACCCTGGCCGCGGTCGCCGACCGCGGTTACTTCAACGGCGAACAGATTGTGGCCTGCGAGACGGCCGGCATCCAGGTTTATGTACCCAAGCCGCAGACCTCCAACAGCCAGGCCCGAGGCCAGTTCGGCAAGCGCGATTTCATCTACGAGCCGGATAGCGATACGTATCGCTGCCCGGCAGGGCAGATACTGATCTGGCGTTTCACCACGGTCGAGAAAGGTCAGACGCTACACTGCTACTGGAGCTCGGCCTGCAAGGGTTGTGCGCTCAAGGCCCGATGCACGTCGTCAGCGCAGCGCCGCGTCAAACGCTGGGAGCACGAATCGGTGCTCGAGACCATGCAACAGCGTTTAGATAGAGATCCAAATCTGATGCGGATACGACGACAGACGGTTGAGCACCCCTTCGGCACGCTCAAGGCGTGGATGGGCTCGACGCACTTTCTCATGCGCACGCTGGCGCATGTACGAACGGAAATGAGCCTGCACGTATTGGCCTACAACCTGAAACGCGTGATGCGAATCCTCGGGATCGGGCCGTTGATGCGGGCAATGGTCGCCTGAGCCTGCTCGTGCCCGTTTAATTGGCATCTTTGAAGCAACCTGAGGCGCGTCCGGGCGTGGTGAAGTCACGGCCGCAGCGTTCTAAATTACGCTGACCCACGGCCGCCATGCGGAGTCCTCAGCGTCTGACATAGGCCGCTGCTGGGAAAGTACGCCAACTCACGCGTTTTCACACAGCCTGGGCCGGTAGAAGACACCCGGCTACCTTAGGTTGGAGCGATGACCAGCCGAGGCCAACGCTCGAACTCCCCAACATCGGGCGCACAGTCGAGCGTTACGACATACACGCGTCGCTCACGATTGAGCGTCGCCACGCACCCTTGCAAGAACTGGCCACGCGTGACCATGAACCAGTGCTCTCGGCCGGTGACATCCCGCTCAGCGAATTCATAGACCGGTAAACGCACGGGTTTCGGGCCGAACTGATCCCAGACGCCGCCTTGCAGATGCGTCAGATGCGCCCAGCCGCCGTTCGGGAGCTTGCCCGGTTCATCGGGGCGACGCCCCCAGGGCATGAGCACGATCTGGGCTCCGCGTCGCGCCGAGACGGGCAGACACGCACTGCGATGCTGGAACCGGCTCAGGCGCTCGGCCTGGCCGTGCAGATAGCGCACCGCCCAGCTCATTAGTAGTCGATGGATTCACGATGGCCACTCGGGCGCCAGCCGGGCGATATGACGTTCGGCATGTCGGTGCGGCGAACAAGCGGCGCCCGGTGCACGGCAAACGCGCCGAATTTCTCGTTGATGTCGTCCACTGTCGCGTTCAGACCGCCTGCGGCCGTGCTGTCGGTTGCGAACAGGTCGCCTTGCTGTGCCGCCGGGCGCGGATCGAGCGCGTTGATCTGAACCTGGAAGCCGCCTTGGCCGCCCCAGCGCGTGTCGATGAAGGTCTTGGCCAGCGCATAGATCGCCGCGCCATCGTCCGTGGCAGCCGCCGTGCGATATTTCGCGCCGATGCCACCGAGATCCGTGCGCAGGCTGATCGCGAAGGTCTGGGCCTCAAGGTCGTTCTTGCGCAGGCGCCGACCGACCTTCTCGGCCATGTGCATGTAGTACATCAGCAGCAGCTCGCGATCGCGCGTGTCGGGCGCGATCACCTTGCCGTGGCCGAGTGATTTAGCCGGCGCCGTCTCTTGCTGTACCGGCTCGGGATCGCGCCCCTGGGCCATCAGCCAGAGTCGGCGACCGGGATTGCCGAAGCGCTGGGCCACCGCGCTGATCGGGATACGTTTCATGTCGCCGCAGCGCTCGACGCCGCGGGCCTTCAGGAATGCCCCGATGCCGTCGCTGATCCCGCATAGCTCGGTGACCGGCTCGTTGGCCAGCGTCGCTTCGGCCGCCCAGGGGGGCACCACGGTCAGGCCGACCTTTTCGCGCTTGGCGGCCCACTTGGCTGTCGTCTTGTCGCCGCTGATGCCGACCGCACAGCGCAGGCCCGAGGCGTCGAACACGGTCTGCTTGATGAGCCGGCCGATCCGCTCGGGTGTGGTGTTGTAGTACGACTGGCAGCGCGTCAGATCGAGGAAGGCTTCATCGACGCTGAAGATCTCGATATCGGGCGTGACATCCTCGAGCGCGGCCATGATCGCGCTGGAGATCTCGGTATAGCGGGCAGGGCGCGACGGCACCTGGATGAAGCCGGGGCATAGCTGCTTGGCTTCCTTCACGCGCATGCCGGTTTTGATGCCGTAGGCACGAGCCTCGTAGGACGAAGTGATGATGCACGTGCCGCGCTCACCATTGGTCACGCCGATGGGACGGCCGCGCCATTCCGGGCGATCCATCTGCTCGACGCTGGCGAAAAATGCCGCCATGTCGATGAGCGCAATCATGCGGGGCCAGCGGGTCATCCAGTGCTCGTGAACTGTATGGATATACAATAATCGAGCTGATACGCGTCGCCGTCAATCGGCGATGCGCAGGGTGGTGGGTTAGATCGTCAGGACTTCTTGCCCGTGCCGGGCGCGCCGCCTTGGAATAGGCGGCTCACAACTCGCCCGTGAACCGTGGGCGTGACCTTGAACTTGCGCGCGGCTTCGGCCTTTTTGCGCGCACGGGCCGCGTGTGCACTCGCTTTGCTGCGCTGTTTACCTTCTTCGGCCAGCAGCACCCGCGCGCGCTCTAGCGCTTCTTCGTAGGTCATGCCGTGTTTTTCGCGCAGCTTGCAGGCGCGGTAGGCGAGCATGCCGCGACGCCGATTACCCATTCATTCGCACCCGCGAGCCAGGCCATTCGCACTCGTTGCCGTGAACACGCGCCAGTGGCGCCAGCCGCGATCGCAGTAGAACCCCCACTCGCGCGACTTCTCGCCGGTTAGAAACAGCGTCGTGACTGGACGGCCTTCTTCGAGTTCGACGCGGTGCGGGTAGGCGGCGTCACGGCGAACGACGATATCGCCGGGGTTTCGCCGGCGGCGCACGGTCGGCCCGGCCGGACAGTCGGGATCGGCCGGTACATGCTCCCAGTAGCTACCATCGAGCAGTACCGTGACCCAACTCCAGGGATGGTCGTGAAGCGCTCGGTCGTCATCGCTACGCATGAAACGATGCACGTAGGCGTTCTCGAGCGCGCGATCCTCGAACTGCCAGAGACGTGTGAGCCACGGTTCGCAGCTCGGGTCGAGCTGGCGGAACTTGCGGCGGGCGAACCATCGCAGCAGGTAGGGGTTGTTCGGGTCGGGTATGGACTCGTCCGGCGCGCGTTGCTCGATATGCGACGTTCGCGCCCAGGTCAGAATCGCCGCCAGCGTTGCGGCGTCCAGCGTGCTGTCGCGTTCCAACAATGTCTCGGCCAATCTCTCAAGTCCTACTTGCGGGTGATCCTGATCTGCCAATCGCCGATGGGCTTGCCGCCGGCCGATGCGCCATTGAGGTCGATCGTCGCGCTTTCTGCGTTGCTGCGCCGGGCGAGATCGACCAGCAGGTGAGCGGCCATCGTGGTATGCGCACCGGTCGCACCGTACTCGTCGGCGCACATCTGAGAAAGGTGACGCACCAGCTTGCCTAGCGCGGCGTCATCCCATGCGAGGTAGCTATCGGCCGCTTGCTCGGCTTCTGTGAGAACCAGGTCAGCCATTGTTCGCGCCCGACGCGACGCGGCGTGCGACCACCATACGGATCGTCTGAATGATGTCGCTCGCACTCATCCACGGCGCGTTCAGGCCCAACTGGCGCAGAAACAGCGTGGCCACGCGGTAAGCGTCCTCCGGCGTCATGGGCACGGCGCGCGCCGGGTGATCCTTGGCCCAGGTACGCACGAACAGCTTGTTGCCCTGATCCTCGATCGAGAAACCCTTGTCGTTGTTCGGGCCGTGGTTCTTGTACTCGCAGCGCTGGATCAGTCCAAGCAGCACGCCGGCGACCACCGGCAGCTCGTCACGGGTCAGCTGCAAGCGCAGCTTGTTCTTCCAGTCGTACTGACGCGGGGCTGACGCTGTGGCCGAATCCAGCGCGACAGTGAAATCCTCACCGCGCGTCGTCGTCGGCTCGAAGCACAGCGCGGCCTTGCCGCCGTAGACGTGCATCGTGTACTCGAAGTCGCTCGGCGCGTTGTCATTTTGTGCAGCTGGCGCGGGCTGGCCCTGCGGCGGCGCGCTTGGCGGGCCGAAGTCCGGCGCACCGGACTGCGCGGGCTGCTGTGGGGCCGGCGCACGCTGGGGCTGCGGGGCACGGGCAGCGGCCTGCGGCGCGGCCGGTACCGGCTCGGCACCCACCTCCTGAATAGAGCGCTCGATGTAGATGCGGGCGTTGCTGTCGGCCTGCATCGTCGTAATCGCCGAGATCAGGTGTTTGCGGGGATTGGTCGCGCGCAGTTGCTCGAACTGCTGCGTGGTGAGACGCGGCAGGTTGGCCTGCTCAAGCAGATCGTTGAAGTCGCGCAGGGATTGCGGGGCAGCCGTGGTCATCTTCTTGTTCCGTCCTGATAGGGGTTGCGTTACAGGGTCTATTGTCCGTATTCGGCTGATTCTGCAAGCCGCTCAAGACGCCGATTCGCCCTTCCTGCCCGACGGTTCGACACGCGCCTGCAAGGCCGCTATCTGTAGTGCGCGTTCCTCGGCGAGTGTGGTCGCACGGGTCAGATTCTCGCGCAGGCTGTCGTTATCCGACCGGGCCGCTGCCAGGTTGTCCGACAACGAGTGCACACGCTGTTCGTGGGCCTCACGATCGCGGGCTATTTCGGTGGTCATTTCGTCACGCACCAGCACGGCCCGGTCACGATCGTCGGTCAAGCGTTGGATCTCGACTTGCTGTGCCGCGATGTGCTCCTGGCGCTGTTGTAGCGTCTCGCGGGTTTCGGTCAGTTCTTCTCGTATGCGCTTCTGCTCGGCATCGTGCTTGGCCTGTGCCTCGCGTAGTTCCTGGCGCGCGTCGTCGATCTGCCTGGCCCACGCCTTCTGTTGGGAATCCGACCGCTCGATCTCGCGCTGCCAGCCGGCCTCACAACGGGCGCGCTCTTTCTCTGCGGTTTCGAGATGGCGTTCGTGCTCGGCGATCAACTGAGCGCGTTGTTCGGCGTTGCGTGTGCGTTCGTCAGACAGGGTTTCGTCGAGCTTGTCCGCGCGAGCCGTTGCTGCCTGCTGATCCTTCTGGCTGTCATGGAGTGCGGCGTCGAGCCGCTTGCATTCCGCCTCGGCCGATTCCGCGCGCTGTTGCAGGTGCTCGATCTGGCCTTCAAGAACGCCGATTCGGGTACGCGATTCCTCCAGTTCGCCTTTCAGTGCGGTTTCGCGTGCCTGCATCTGTGCTTTCGCGCGCTCAAGTTCTTCATTGGCGTAGCCGCGCGCTTCCTCATAGAAGCGGTGGGCCGCGTCCACCACGACACGCGGCAGACCTTCGGGCAGACCGCTACCCATCTGGTCGGCCAGCCCCTGCCATGCCTTTTTCATGTGGCGCGTGAGCGTCTGCTGCGAGGCGGTCGTGCCGAGTTCAACACGAACCTTGGCCATCGAGGGGTATTCGCCGCGCGCCAGGATCGCGCGCAGGGCGTCGTGCAGTGATTCGGGCGTGAGTTCGGCTGTCGCCATCAGAAGGTCACCGGGTTGTAGCCGGCGCAGGTGCAGCCCGGCAGGGCGAGGGCGCCGATCGCCAGCTCTTCGGTTTCGGCACGAATGGGAAAGAAGCCCGTGAACGCCCAGCCGTCGTGACCGAGGCCGTCATACCAGCCGGTCGTGTCGCGATAGACCACCGGGCGGTTGCGCAACCCGCCGAGCTGCGAGGCGACATAAGCGACGACGGCCGCGGCGTCGTTGGTGACGCTGCGCCCCGCATTGAGATCCGTGATGACGACAATCTCGAATTGATCGACGTAAACGAGCCGCCACGTGAACGACGACAACAGGTGAACGGTTTGCATGGCCGCGCTCTCCGGCTGAGACGTGCTGATTATATCGTATCAATATGCAATATGCGAGACGTATCATATCGTACGAAAAGCGGATAGGAGCAACACAACTGTACTTGTGTTGCGAAGCATTCTAGTTTCTGGCGACCTAGATCGCTCTTGTCTAGAGCGGCGATTTAGCAACTGAAAACAGGCGGTGCCGATGCGGCGCAAGCCTTCGTTCTTGTTATTGGCTTAATAGGAATTAATCGCTATGATTAAAAGTGAATCAACCCCGCGTTGTCCCACGTGTTCAGAAATAGACAACGCCGTGCCAATACCAGTGGCCAGGTAGCGTCTGTAACTGGTCGGAGGAAATCACGATGGCAAAGACCGAAACGCGTGTTCTGACGGCACACGTTCCCATCCCGATGGCTGAAAAAGTGGATCAGTTAGCCGATCGGCTCGAGCGCTCGCGCGGCTGGATAATGAAACAAGCGCTATCATCGTGGATCGCCCAGGAGGAGGAGCGTGATCGGCTTACACGCGAGGCTCTGGCGGACGTTGATGCGGGCC
This sequence comes from Salinisphaera sp. T5B8, assembly GCF_040361255.1. Taxonomy (NCBI): domain Bacteria; kingdom Pseudomonadati; phylum Pseudomonadota; class Gammaproteobacteria; order Salinisphaerales; family Salinisphaeraceae; genus Salinisphaera; species Salinisphaera sp. T5B8. Next base: position 11,326 of record NZ_APNG01000041.1, read on the forward strand.
GCGTCATCGATCATCAGGCGATCCAGGCATGGGCCGACAGTCTGGATACGGACGAGCCGCAACCGATGCCGCGTTGATGCAGCTGAAGTGGACGGACAAAGCGCTTTCCGATATAGCGCGCCTATACGAGTTCTTGGCGCCAGTAAATAAGCCAGCAGCGATAAGGGCAGTTCAGGCGCTTACCGACGCACCACGTATCTTGGTGACCAATCCGCATATCGGCGAACAGCTGTTTCAGTTCGAACCACGTGAGATTCGTCGGCTCTTGGTCAGCCAATACGAACTGCGATATGAGGTGGCGGGTGAGATCGTCTACGTACTGCGTCTCTGGCACACGCGAGAAGACCGATAGTGGGTGGCGAAGCGAAGTCGAGCGAGCTTGGGTAGTCCGTTATCGGCCCAGGCTGTGTGAAAACGCTCCCACCGGCTAAACTTCTCTCA
>NZ_APNG01000042.1:0-8074 GCF_040361255.1 Salinisphaera sp. T5B8
AAAGCCGCCTAGCTTCTTTCCTCATACACCAGATTTGACAGTAACTCACATACCCACCGTCCAGGCCGTGGTACAAGCCTGTAATGACTCGGGGCTTTGCCTTCCACCCTCGACGCTTTCTACGTCGATTCCGAGCACCGTGAACCCATCGCTACCTTAAGCTGCCTAAAAGCTTCAAAAGGGTCTGAGCCGTAGTGGGGATGCAGGCAGCCCGAGCTGGCTCAGTAATGCGGCCGATACGCTCAGTTGCCGTATTTTCTATGCGCCCAGATCAGTAATGCGGCTCCCGTGGTAATCCAGACATCGGCCAAGTTGAATGCCGGCCAGTGGTACTGTGCGTAGTGGAAATCGAGAAAGTCGACCACATGGCCGCGTAGCAGGCGATCCGTCAAGTTGCCCAGTGCACCGCCTAGAATCGCACTGAGTGCTATTCCTTGACCTTTCGAAGCCACCCCGCGCCACAGCCAGCCCAGCAGCATGGCCGACATGACAACGGCGACACCGATCAGGAATGCCCGCTGCCAACCACCCGCATCGGCCAGAAAGCTGAATGCGGCACCTGTATTGTGTAGATGGATCCAGCTAAAAAACTCTGTGACGGCTCTGCGCTCACCATAGGCGAGATAGGTGCTGGCCGCGTACTTGGTTGCTTGATCCAGAAGCAGCATCACGAGGGATAATCCCAACCAACGCAGCCTGTCGGCCGGGCTAGAACTTTTCAGCGTGTCCTCCCCTATCGTCACCCGCGCAGACACAAGCTATGCTTCCTGTTTGCACCGCGCGAAGATATCGCCATGTTCAAGGGCTTTCCGAGGACGGTGATTCCTGAAGCTCGTCTCGCGTTTGGCGCGCGTCCTTCAGGATGCGGATACCGCCGCGTAACACGATAAAACCAACGACCAAACCGATAATGAGATCGGGGTACCGCGTGTCGAAGTAGTAGACCAGCGCGCCACCGACAATGACGCCGATATTGGCGATTACATCGTTGGCCGAAAATATCCAGCTCGCGCGCATGTGCACATCGCCTTGTCGGTGGCGGGCGATGATAAGCAAACAGGTTGTGTTTGCCACGAGTGCCGCCGCGCCCATCAGCATCATGTAGCTGGGCTCGGGATTGCTGCCCATCAGGGTTCGCCGAACCACCTCACCCACGGCGAACAGCGCGAGCAGTATTTGCACGACGCCGCCGATGGAAGCGGCGCGCGCCTTGTGATGGGCGGCGCGCCCCACCGCATACAGCCCCGCAGAATAAACCGCTGCATCGGCGAAGTTGTCGAGCGAGTCGGCGATCAAGGCGGTCGAGCCGCCTAGCAAACCAATCCCGAACTCAGCTAGAAACATGACGCCGTTGATCGCCAACAGCCAGTAGAGCGCCTTTTGTTGGGCCTGGTCTTTGGCCTCGAATTCACAGCCGCAATCGGCCATCCCGTGTTCCCTCCACCAGCGCAATCATGCGCCAAACTCTGTTGGATATAAGACGACGATAAAACCTCTAGCGACTAAAGGGTCAAGCACTCAGCGAGACTGAATTTCGTTTGTCTTTTTTCCTACCCCAACGAGCACGACCAGTGCGATCCCGACGACAGCCAGCACCGGTTTGTCCTGCCAGCGGACGTAGGGCGTGGTCCCCGTACGCGGGGTGACCTCTGCCTGCAAAACAGTCGGCTCGAACTGAGGCGCGCGCGCCAGCAGTTGACCGTTGTGATCGATTACCGCCGTGAGCCCGGTATTGGTGGATCGGACAAGCGGGCGCCCAGTTTCAACGGCGCGCATTTGGGTAATTTGCAGGTGTTGATGCGGCCCTAGGGAGTCTCCGAACCACGCGTCGTTACTCAGATTGACCAACAACTGCGCGGTTGGGAGCAGGTCAGTGACTTCAGCGCCGAACACCACATCAAAGCAAATCAATGCGCCGATGGGCATGCCGGAGGCATATAGTAGTTGTGGCTGCTGGCCTGCCCTGAAGTCTTCAAGCGGTGCGCCCAGAATATTCAACCATGGGCCCACAAATCGACGCAGTGGGACGTATTCACCGAAGGGCACCAGATGCCGTTTGTAATAGAACTGACTTGGGCGAGCCAGGCTCACTGCAGAATTGTATGCTTCGCCCTGGCGTGTACGCATGGGGATACCCAGCATAAGGGTCGATCCGCGCTCGCCGAGGCGTACTTGAAGTCGGTCTAGATATTCAGAGGTTTGATCGAACCACGCCGGCACGGCGGTTTCCGGCCAGACTATAAGGTCCGTTCCAGCGTATGGCTGTGTCAGTGCCCTATAGCGCCTCAAAGTGAACGCCAGCGCTCCTGACTCCCATTTCCTGTCTTGTTCCACATTCCCCTGCACAAGCGCAATGGACAGTGGCTTGGCTACTACCGGCTCGGTCCATTCACGATCAAGCAATGAAATGCCAAGCAATAGCGCCACCAGTGCGCCGCTTGTGATTCCCAGGCGCCGCAAGCTCAAACGAAGAATCATCCACGCAAGGCCCCCCGCCATAACGGTCACCACAAAGCTCACGCCCAGCACGCCAAATACGGGTGCGATCGCGGCAAGCGGCGTGCCGATCTGGCTGTAACCTAAAAAAAGCCAAGGAAAACCGGTCAGGAACCAGAGCCGGACCCATTCGCTCAGTACCCATGCCGCTGGCAAACCAAACCATAGAGCAACGCCATTCATCCGGGCGGATAAGGTGCGCACGAGAAATACCACTGACCACGGGAACAAGGCCAAGAGGGCTACAAAGCCTACCGTGACGAGCAGGGCTGCTACGGGTCCGCTGCCATAGCGATTGATGCTGATAAACACCCATGAAACGCCTACACCGAAGTAACCCAACCCGAAGAAGTAGCTTGCCCACAGCGCAGCACGTTTTGGTAGACGCACGGCCAACAGGAATAGAACCGCCGGCGACAGCACGGCCAGCCAATACCAACCTAACGGCGCGAAAGCGAGCGGCAAAACGCCGCCAGCGAGCAACGCCAGACCATAGACCACGAGCATGATTGGGAGTGCTGAGACGTTGCGCGCCGACATGCGGTTGATCGAAGCTCGGTTGCACACAGGATATTCCTACGCTTTAGTTGCGAGCGTGCTGCAACAGCCACACACTAAGTCCTCGAGCTACTAGAGCTTCAAGCGCGAGAAGGTTATGAGGCAATCCGATCTACGGATTGGCGATCTCGCCCGACACACGGGCGTAGGTGTAGCCACGATTCGTTACTATGGCGACGTAGGCCTGCTACCGGAAGCAGGCCGTAGCGAGGGCGGCCAGCGCCACTACCGCCCTTCACATGTCGAACGGCTCATGTTCATCAAGCACTGCCGGGAACTGGGCTTCAGCCAAGACAATGTACGCATGCTGCTGACGCAAGCCGATCAGAGTGATGCCTCCTGTGAAGACGTCGCTCGACTCGCTAAAGAGCATCTCGAAGCCGTGCGTAAGAAGCTTACGGCCTTGCAGGCGTTGGAAATGTCGTTGGAGGATATGATTCATGCCTGCCGCGGTGGTCGAATCCAGAATTGCCGCATCATCGAAGCTTTAGCGGCCAATGAATAACGTTACCGATAGGCTGCGGGCGCGCGTCGCTGCTTAACGTACGATTTTCCCGTTTCGTGTTTTGACCCAAACAAAGTCGATGAACGGCGGAAAAGACAATCACGTTTTCATCAGATCGATTCTTTTCTAGTTTGTATTGTCGCTCGGCGACTTGGGTGGAGCCGTTCTTTTGCACAGAGGCGCCGCCGGTACGGCGCAGGCGCTAACCTACATCCGGCAGAGTGGCACTCGGCGGCGTTTCTCGGCGGCCGATAAAAGCGTCTCAAGACGTTTTTCAAGCACTCTCTACCGGGGCACGTCGGTTAGGGAACTCGGAATAGCTAATCGCGCGAGGCCGGCTATCGACCTAAAGTGGACCATCCCAGTCAGCGATCGGCACCCATGCCAAGCCTTTCGAAAATGACTTGACGGGCAGTCGTATCAGGCACCCTTAATTCGATGTGGTTTGATGCCCAGTGAAACAGATGCTCGGCGGCGACGCTCGACCGGATTTGCTCATTCAGTGGATACAGTCGCCAATGGCCCAAACCGTATCGGTCACCCACTACAGGCAAGCATGAGCCTCCACCAAGATTTACCAGCACCGACTCGGCCCGGTTTGAACTTGCACCGCCCGCGACTGGATAGGCGCTGGTGACGGCGCATCGAGTATGTCTTGTTGCTACCGTATTTACGCGTGGCAAATTGAACCTGAAACGACCTGGCTGAGACTGGACTAACGATCGGAAAACTCGCGGCGGCCGCCGGCGTAAATCTGCAAACTGTGCGCTATTACCAGCGACGCGGATTGATCGATCAGCCGCCCAAACCTTCCACTGGCTACCGTCGCTATCCGCGCGCGACCGTTGACCGCATTCGTTTCATCAAGCGCGCGCAGGGCCTGGGTTTCAGCCTTGACGAAATCGGCGAGTTGCTAAAGTTGGGCGACGGCCATTGCGATGATGTACGCCGTGTCGCCGAAAATCAGCGCGCGCTGCTGGCAGCCCGCATCGCCGATCTGGCCGCAATGCAAGACACGCTGGATGGGCTGATCGATCGCTGCCGGAACGCGCATGCTCCCGACCATTGCCCGCTGATCAAGACGCTGTCCCACCGCGACTGAAATAACTCAGCCAGCCCTTGACACGGTACCTGAGTACCGCGTTTAAGCTGCGCTTCGTCCGATTATCGAACCGGCACGGAGCCTTTTCATGAACGACCCCACGACCGCGACCGGTCGCACCACCTGGGCCCAGATCGGCGCCGTACTCGCCGCGGTCGGGGCTTCCCTGTGCTGTGTAGCGCCGGTGTTGTTGATATCGATTGGTGTCGGCGGCGCTTGGATGAGTTCGCTCACTGCACTGGAACCGTATCGGCCGATATTCGTCGTCATTACGCTGGCGCTGCTGATTTTTGCCGGTTGGCGGCTGTATCGCCGCGAGCCGAGTTGCGATTCCGATACAGCGTGCGCACGACCCGCGGTCAAGCGCCGTCAGCGCCTCATCTTCTGGCTGCTCGCATTACTCGTCACGGCACTGCTCACCTTTCCCTGGTACGCGCCGGCTTTTCTCTAAGGAACGATCGTCATGGTTCGAAAACAACGCATGATTCTAGTGGCCACCATGCTGCTGGTGGGCACGGTCTGGATACAAGGCGCTTTTGCGGCGGCTGAAAGGACCGTAACGCTTGCGGTGGGTCATATGACCTGCGCGACCTGTCCCTTTGTGGTGCGCAAGGCGCTCCAGCAGGTCGACGGCGTCGACACGGTGCGCGTGGACTACGAGTCCAAGACCGCCACGGTCGCCTTCGATCCGAAGATTGCTTCGGTCTCGGACTTAACCGCGGCCACGACCCGCGCTGGCTATCCGTCCGAGCCAACGGAGTAACACCACATGGGCCGCAATAAAAAGCTGTTCAGTGTGGGCATTGCAGGCACCGTCATCGCGGCGCTGTGCTGTTTCACGCCGGTGCTGGTGATCCTGTTCGGCGTCGTCGGTCTTTCTGCGCTGGTGGGCTATTTGGACTATGTGCTGCTGCCCGCGCTGGCCTTTTTCCTGGGGCTGACGATCTACGCCGTTTATCGGCGTAAGAAAATGGCCTGCTAAACCCGACCGATCCGGAACCCAAATGAAACGCATACTCGCTATTCACGGCATGACCTGCGCGCACTGCGCCCAAAGGGTCGAGGACGCGCTCAATGCACTTCCTAGCGCAAGCGCTGTGGTGTCCTATGCCGAGCGCCGTGCCGAAGTCCAGTTGGATGACGGCACAGATGAAACCACGCTGATCGAAGCGGTACAGGCCCAAGGCTACGATGCCCGCAACTGGGACGACGAATCTTCGCTTGCCCAGTCTTCACGGGTCGCGGGAGAAGACGAAAACCGCCATATCGCGATCATTGGCAGTGGCAGCGGCGCGTTTGCGGCTGCCATCCGCGCCGTTGAGGCAGGGGCGCGGGTGAGCATGATCGAGTCGGGCGACATCATTGGCGGCACCTGCGTCAATGTGGGCTGCGTGCCGTCCAAGATCCAGATTCGCGCCGCCGAACTGGCCCAGCACCAACGCCACAACCCGTTTGATGGGTTGGCAGATTGCAAGCCAACGATTAATAGGCCACGCCTGCAGCGCCAGCAGCAGTCCCGAGTCGAAGAACTACGCGCGGCCAAGTACCAGAAAATACTCGACGATAATCCATCGATTACGCTGCGCCGCGGGCGGGCCCACTTCGAAGATGCGCATACGCTAATTGTCACGGCACATGACGGGTCCGAAGATCGTTTGGTGACCGATCGCATTCTGATCGCTACCGGGGCTTCCCCAACGATCCCACCGATACCGGGCCTGGCCGACACGCCGTATTGGACGTCCGATGAGGCGGTTTTCAGTCCGGGCACGCCCGAGCACATCATCGTCATCGGCGCCTCTGTCGTTGCCGTTGAACAGGCTCAAGCGTTCCGCCGTTTGGGTTCGAAGGTCACAGTCCTGGCCCGCAGTACGCTGCTATCCAGCGAAGACCCCGCGCTCGGCGAGGGCCTTGCCGCGGCCTTCCGCGCCGAAGGAATCGACGTACGCCAGCACAGCCAGGCGCGTTCCGTACATTTTGCGGCAGGGCAATTCACGCTCGACACCGACGACGGCCCGATCCAGGGCGACCGGCTGCTGGTGGCAACGGGCCGCTCCCCGAACACCCGCGATTTGGCACTAGACAAGATCGGGGTGGTGACCGATGAACGCGGTGCGATCAGGGTTGATGCCTCGCTATGTACCAGCGCCGAGCATATCTATGCCACTGGCGATTGTACGACGCTGCCCCAGTTCGTCTATGTGGCCGCCGCCGGCGGCACCCGCGCGGCCGTCAACATGACCGGCGGTCGGGCGCGGCTGGATCTGTCCGTCATGCCGGCAGTGATCTTCACCGATCCGCAGATCGCGACGGTGGGCTGGATGAACGCCAAGCTCAAGCGCGCGGCCTCAAGATCGAGACCCGTTCTTTAGGGTTGGAACATGTACCACGTGCGCTTGCCAACTTCGAGACCCGCGGATTCGTCAAGCTGGTTGCCGAGGCGGCCAGCCATCGTCTACTCGGAGCTCAAATCTTGGCTCCCGAAGCCGGCGAGATGATTCAGGCCGCTGTATTGGCCGTCCACCACGGCATGACCGTTGAAGCCTTGGGCGATCTGTTGTTTCCTTATCTGGTTCACGTGGAAGCGCTCAAGCTCTGTGCCCAGACTTTTACCAAAGATGTCGAGCAGCTGTCCTGCTGTGCTGGGTGACTGTCGCCGTTAGCGATCGGTTGATCGATCGAGCCGTTGTTCGTCTACCTCTTTCAGTTCGGCGCGAGGCGAGCCTCGCAGCGCTGGATTCGCCATCAAGTCTTGGGGTATTTTCGCGTGACCCGATGTCTTTGATTGGGGCACCACCCAATACAGACCTCCAATGATCGGTTCACCTAGTTTGCCCCTGATGTATGCGATTCAAGCACAAACTTCACGTCGCATGCGGGGCCCACAGAATGATCGCTGCGCCGGCAAGACAAACCGCTCCGCCCAGGGCATCCCAGACGTCGGGCGCGTGCCCTTCTATAGCCCACATCCAAAGGATTGAAGCGACTATATATAGGCCTCCATAGGCAGCGTAAGCGCGTCCTGCTTGATCAGTGGGGCTGAGCGTTAATAACCAAGCGAACGCCGCCAGTGAAACCATGCCCGGAAAAAGCCATAGCGCACTATTCCCCGATCGGAGCCAAGACCAGAACGCGAAGCAGCCGGCGATCTCAGCAAGCGCAGCGCAGGTATAGACCACAAGTGTCGGCATGAGTGACCAGCAGATTTGCTTTTGGCGATGCAGTTTAACGCGAGCAAACCAGCACTGAGCGTTCACGAACTAGGCTGAACTGAAAAACGGTTCGAATCCCGAAGGCGTGTCATGTCGATGTGTTTGCGATAACAGCGCATTAGTGAGTTCGGAAGCTCCGTGAGCGTCCGCTTCTGGCCCAGGCTGTGTGAAAACGCGTGAGTTAGCGTACTTTTCCCCATC
>NZ_APNG01000043.1:0-7500 GCF_040361255.1 Salinisphaera sp. T5B8
TTCAAGGCAAATGACCCGGATGAACAACCTACTGAAAGATCACACCTAGGTGCCCATACTCATACCAAGAATGACCGCTTCGGGTCGCTACCCGATCACCAGCGATCGGTCGAATATTGACGGTTCCGTTCAGCAAAAGGAATCGTCATGGAGTATATCGACCAATGGAAAGGCACTTCGTCTAAAGGGTTCATCATTCCGTGGAACAAAGGCAGCCTAGTCGGCCCGAAGCCACCGCTAAAGCTCAAGGAGATCTGGGGCATTCGGGTACGGCTACAGCTTGCGACCCAGACGCGGGACCTTGCACCGTCTAATCTCGCGATCGACAGCAAGCTACGCGGGTGTGATCTGGTTAGGCTGAAGGTTCAAGACGTGGCGCACGGTGGCCGCGTATTGCCCCGTACCGCGATTGTTCAGCAGAAGACGGGCCCGACCCGTACAGTTCGAACTGACAGAGCAGACACGTACCTCGATCGAAGCATGGATAAGCGCTGCCGCGCTGCGAGCCGATGATTACTTGTTTCCTAGCCGGGTGGCGGGTTCTCCACATCTATCTACGCGGCAATACGCCCGAGTCGTTAAATCGTGGGTCGCGAGCATCGGCCTGGATCCGCTTGACTACGGCACGCACTCGATGCGTCGCACGAAAGCCACGCTGATATATAGGCGAAGGCGCAATTTACGCGCCGTGCAGCTCTTGCTGGGACATACGAAGCTGGAAAGCACGGTGCGCTATCTCGGCATCGAGGTCGATGACGCGCTCGAGATGTCGCAACAGACAGAGGTATGCCGTTGCTGTCGAACGAGCCAGCTGCGCGGCTCGTTCGGCGCCTACACGTATCCGCCAAGGCCAATCATATGGCAGCGTTGGCCTGTACTGCTGGTTATACCAGTTGCAGCTGGGCGAACGACAAGACAAGCCCAGGTTTTTAGCTAGGATGCGCTTTAATGCGACGAGACCGGAGGGTGTGGCCCCATGCTTCTATTTCCAGAATGGAGCGTTGAAGAAAACCAAGATGTAGGCGTAAACAATATTCGCCTGCTCACGGTTGCTGATCCGAATCTAGATAAAGCTTGCGAGCGCGCTGCCGCCGTTGTTCCCGAACACTATACTTCCCCGGAACACTTCGCCAGAGTGTTTGAGAACCTCGGCAAGCCGGGTGTCGCCGGCCTACTGCGAACGAAGTTGCCAACAGAAAGGACAAAGCAGTCCGGTGATCTTGGCGAGATACTCGCAACTGAATACATAGACGAGCGCACGGGCTTCTCCACGCCGATCAAACGACTTCGATGGAAGGACCATCGAGAAATGTCGATGCGTGGCGACGATGTGATTGGCATTCGCCTGATACCGGGTGATGAAAGAATCGGTTTCCTAAAGGTGGAAGCCAAGAGCGCAGCAGCTCTTGGTACGCGCACGATAGAAGACGCACGTGAGGCTTTGGAGGGCGACAGCGGCCGTCCTTCCAGCCACGCGTTGACGTTTTTGTCCGAGCGCCTACTCGAGCTTGGGCAGGAAGATTTAGCCGATGCAATCGACATGGCGCAATTGCGCGACGGTATCTCCGCTGCGCAAGTAACGCAGATGATCTTCTCGTTCTCGGGAAATGATCCCGAAGGCTTTCTCAAAACCGATTTGGAGAGCTATGGTGGCCAAGTTTCACAGCTTTCCGTGGGGCTCAGGATCATCCAGCATCAGGCATTCATCGCGAGTGTCTACGAAAAGGTTTTGAACGGCGATGAATCTTGAAGAACTCCAAAGCGCCGTAGAATCCGCGATTGAGCCGGCTTTCAGACGGCGACTTCTTGCACGAGGACAGGCCCGCGCAATGATCTGGCGCGACGGCGTTTTGCCGGAGGATGCGCCCCCGTTTGCGGGCACTCTCTCATATGATCTCGCCTCCTATGGGGATTCACTGTTGTCGCTGGCTATGCGGCTCTGTAAGGAAAAGGGCAATGAAGCACTCGCGCGCTCCGCGTTCGAGCATGCCGGCGAAGCTATCGAGGCAGTCGTCTCGAGGGGAAATCCCGCAAGCCCTCAACGTGGTTTTCTCAAGCTCCTAGCAGCCTCGGCATTTCACCTAGGTCATCTTTCGGCGCGCGCGTTTTCCATGCTCTCAGCTTCGGTACAGAGCGCCAATCTTTCTAGAATCGAGCAGGCGCTAGCACTGCTTATTCTGCGCTCACTTGATGAAATCGAATCCGAAATAACCGCTTGGCGCATAGAGGGCGTTGCAGCAGATAGCCGGCTGGCAGAACAACTAGATAGCGAACTCGAAAATCTCGGGGACGCTGAAGATGACGCTGAATCGTCCGAGCCGGTAATGGACGCCTTGGACACTGCTCTTACGGATGTTTTCTATAGTGGTTTAGGGACGTTCATTGTTGCTCTTCAAACAGGCGAGCAGGATCTGGTTGAGCGTGCACGGGCCGAACTCGCAGTTGGCCTTGAACAATGCGGCGCGCTGAACTTGGTACCGCAGTGGTGGTGCTTTCGTCTTGCAATTCACCTTATTGAAGATTTGTGGCGTTCAAGCTTTCACAGCGTATTGCCATCTGATCCGCCCGAAGGTGACGAAGCGAACTGGCAATCACTACGAGGCCTATTCATCGCTTCTCTGTTAAAACGCCGCAGAGCGGAGATCGACCTCTGGCCATCACAGGTCGATGCCGCCCGGCGCGCGGTTGATGTTAGTGATGACCTCGTTGTGTCGCTTCCCACTAGCGCCGGAAAGACTCGTGTTGCAGAACTTTGCATATTGCGTTGTCTTTCCGAAGGAAAGCGCGTTGTGTTTATTACCCCCCTGCGAGCTTTGTCTGCGCAGACTGAGATGAGTTTGCAACGGACCTTCGGCCCGTTGGGCAAAAGCATTTCCTCTCTATATGGCAGTATCGGGACAAGCAACTTCGAGGGAGATGTTCTAAAAGCACGAGATATTGTTGTCGCGACCCCGGAAAAGCTCGACTTCGCCCTTAGAAATGATCCGACCATCATCGATGATGTCGGACTTGTCGTTCTCGATGAAGGACACATGATTGGACTGGGGGAGAGGGAAGTACGCTATGAAGTACAGATACAACGGCTGCTAAGAAGACCGGACGCCCACCAACGACGTATCGTGTGCTTGTCAGCCATCCTCCCTGACGGTGACCAATTCGACGACTTTGTGTCTTGGGTCAGGCGTGACAAAGAAGGCGGTGCTGTCACTTCCGATTGGCGGCCTACCCGCATTCGTTTCGGTGAAGTTCTGTGGCGTGGAAATCATGCTCGACTAGACCTGCGTATCGGCGATGAATCGCCTTGGGTTCCCAATTTCTTCGGCCAAAGAGCGCCTACATCCGGGCGACGAACGGCACTGTTTCCACGTGATCAAAGAGAACTCGTGCTCGCGACAGCTTGGCGCCTCGTCGAGGATGGCCAATCGGTCCTGATTTACTGCCCAATCCGTAGGTCTGTCGAGCCTTTTGCGAAAGCTATCGTTGATCTCGTTTCGCGCGGAATCCTCGATTCCGTGCTTGAAGTCGATCAACACAAACTGGCGAGCGTTCTAGCTATCGGACGCGAGTGGTTAGGCGAAACGCATCCCATACTAGCGTGTCTTCAAATCGGTGTGGCCGTGCACCATGGTGCTCTTCCCACACCCTTCCGAAAGGAAATGGAACGTCTGTTGCGAGACGGCGTCCTCAAGATCACAGTATCGTCGCCTACCTTGGCACAAGGGCTGAATTTGTCGGCAACTGCCGTAGTAATACATTCCTTGCACCGCGTTCGTAAAATCATACCCGCCTCAGAGTTCAAGAACGTCATAGGCAGAGCAGGACGCGCTTTCGTAGACGTTGAGGGATTGGTTCTTTTACCGATCTTCAGCAACCACGAGTATCGGCGTAATCAATGGCACGAGTTGATAGACGCAGCGAGAGGTCACGAAATGGAAAGCGGGCTTGTCCGGCTTGTCCTCACATTTCTAGTCCGACTCAACGTAGCCCTTGGCAATCCAGGCATTGTCGAGTTGCAGGAGTATGTCCTCAACAACGCCACCTGGGACTTTCCTGAGATTGGTACTGAAAATGCCGATGAACGCCAGCAAGCAGAAGGCGACTGGCGCAAATATCTAGCGGTTCTGGATACCGCAATCCTCGGTCTGCTTGGAGATCAGGCCCTGACGGCCGACGAAATTGCGGCGGGCCTTGATGACGTTCTCGCATCATCACTCTGGCAAAGACGGATCGCGCATCGTAATCAACCGATTCAGGATCTGTTGCGATCGGCTCTAATCTCACGCGCAAGCACGATTTGGGCGAACAGCACGGTCTCACAAAGAAGAGGTTATTTTCTCGCAGGTGTCGGCCTTACTACCGGCCAACAGCTTGATGCCGCTTCTGTCACAGCAAACCAGCTTCTTATTCAAGCAAATGGGGCAATTCTGGGCGGAGACGTCGAGCAAGCGATAGCGTCGATAGTGGCGCTTGCCGAGATAATATTTGTCATTGCGCCGTTTATTCCCGCTCCTTTCCCTGGAAACTGGCGCGATATTCTCGCCGTCTGGCTAAGAGGCGCACCCATCGCTGGAGCCGGAATTGAGGTTGATTCCGATGTCCTCCGGTTTATTGAAAACGGCTTGATCTACAAACTCTCTTGGGGAATGGAGGCCGTCCGAGTTAGGGCGCTGGCCAATGCTGATAACGTCGGCGGTGAGCTCGGCGAAATGACTATTGAAGACTTTGAAGTTGGCCTCGCCGTTCCCGCCGTAGAGACAGGCACCCTAGACCGGCGCGCCGCCATACTTATGCAAGCAGGTTTTGGCTCAAGGCTCGCAGCCATAAAAGCTGTGAGCGATACAGGCGCTGCATTTGCCAATCCATTTGAGTTCAACGCTTGGCTGAACTCAGATGAGGTAACAGCTCAGAGCGAGTCCCCGGATTGGCCGACACCGGATAGCCACGTGCTTTGGAACGAATTCAAAGAGAGTTACGCACCTCCAGAAGAGCAGATATGGTCCATCCGCACGGGTCAGTTCTCGGTTTCTTGGTATGACGGCATCGCGAGGCCAGCACCAGGCACTATCCTGGCGCTTCAATTCCTCGATGACGGAAGTCCCGTTGTCATGTCAGCCGGATTTCACCTGCTGGGACGCTTGGATGTCACTACGGAAACCGCGCCCTCTGGTCTGTTCCATACCGTGGTCGCACCGGATGGCGCGCACCTGAATTACACTTATTACGGTCCGGACGATATCGAAAGCAGGCCGGGAGAGACTACGGTTTCCAGGCCGCTCTGATGACCGCTTTGGGTCGAGACCCGCCGTCACCGTCGCCTAGGCCGGGCGGAAAGAAGCGCCCTGCGGAGGTAGCCGCCTTTGTAGATCGAACGCGTTTCACAGCCGCGTTATACGATCGCTACGACAGGCCTGCCGACCATGCCCCGGTTTTAGTAGCGTTTTGATCCAGAGCCCTTGGGTTTAGTGACCCTCTCCCCAATAACCGAGCATTCAGACTTGGAAAAATCAGGCCTGTGAGTGACTCAGATAGTACTCGCGGGGCGTCACGTTCCCGAGCGAGCTGTGGGTTCGATCTTCATTGTATTCGATGCGCCAGCTCTCGATTTTTTACTGTGCATCCTGCAGGCTCAAAAACCAGTGTACGTTCAGACACTCGTCTCGAAAGCTGCCGTTGAATGATTCGATGAACGGATTATCCGTGGGTTTCCCGGGCCTTGAAAAGTCCAGCTGTACGCCGTGCTCATAGGCCCACTTGTCGAGCGCCTTAGAAATGAATTCGCTCCCATTGTCGACTTGTATGCGTTTCGGCAGGCCGCGCATCTGGCCGATGAGTGCCACGGTATCCACCACCGCATCGCTCTTCAGCGAGTGATCGACCGTGATCGCCAAGGCTTCCCGACTAAAGTTATCGACTACAGTTAACGAGCGAATTCGACGCCCGTTGAACAGCTCATCGGCCAAAAAATCTATGCTCCAGGCTTCGTTCGGCGCTTCGACTGTCGGCCGCGATTCGCGGTGCATGGCAGCCACCCGTCGTCTCGGTCGCTTGCGTCGCAGGTTGAGACCTTCTTCGCAGTAAATCCGATACGTCTTCTTGTGATTGATCACCCAGCCTTCACGACGCATCAGCACTTGAATACGCGGCATCCCATACCGTAGCCGTGTCTCGGCAATCTCCTTGATCCGGGCACGCTCCGCGCGGTCGTCTCTTGGGTGTGCCCTGTAATAGTACGACGAGCTGGACATCAGCAGGATCGACGCGGCGCGTCTCGTGCTCACCCGGTACGCCTTGATCAGCCCACCTGCCAGTTCGCGTCTTCTGGCAGCCTTCAAAGCTTTTTCGCGGCTCCTCCCGGAGCATCTCCTTGTCCAGGCTCAGATCGGCGACGAGCTTCTTCAGCCGGCCGTTCTCTTCCTCGAGTTGCTTGAGCCGGCGCACTTCGCTGACGCTCAGCCCGCCGTACTTCTTCTTCCAGTTGTACAGCGTCGCCTACGAGATACCCATCTTGCGGCAGACCTCCTCGGCGCGTGTGCCGGTTTCGGTCTGCTTGACCGCGAACGCGATCTGCTCGTCCGTGTATTTCGACTTCTTCATGGTCCATTTCCTCCGCCTCTCAGCGTGGTCGAAATGGCCCGAATTCTCTAGTTCTGATCGCTGCGCTTTTCAGGGAGAAGGTCATTAGATTGCCGCCTCTGCGGCCATTTGCGCAGCGTAGTCAGCGGGCGTCAGCCCGCTGAGTTCCTTCTTCGGTCGTTCTTCGTTGTACTCTCGATGCCAGCCCCGGATGATCGTGGTGGCATGGGCAAGGCTTACGCACCAGTGCTCGTTCAAGCATTCATCGCGGAAGCGGCCGTTGAAGGACTCGATATAGGCGTTCTGGTTCGGTTTGCCAGGCTCGATCTGCTTGAGCTCGACCCCGTTGTCATGCGCCCAGTTCATCATCGCCTTGCCAATGAACTCGGGCCCGTTATCTGATCGTATGACCGTCGGCAGACCGCGGGTGAGTGCCAACTCATCAAGTACACGGGCGACTTGCGTGCCGCTCATTGATCGACCGGGCACGAGTGCCACGCACTCGTGCGTGGCGTCGTCGACGATGCCCAGGCATTTGATGGCGCGACCGTCAGCTACACGGTCGAATACAAAATCCATCGACCAGACTTCGTTCGCCCGAGCGGGGCGTATCAACGGCTGCCGGTCGGAGATCGGCACCTTCTTGCGTCGTCGCCGACGCACTTGCAGGCCTTGCTCGGCATAAAGACGTTCGACGCGCTTGTGGTTCACGGCCCAGCCGGCCTGGCGAAGCTTGAGATAGATCATCGGCGCGCCATAACGCCGATAACGCTGTGCCAGACGTAGAATCTCAGCCCGCAAGCGTTCGTTCTGATCCGGTGTCGGCTGATACCGGAATGCGCTAGCACTCATCGCCACCACGGCCAGCGAACGTCGTTCGCTCAAGCCGCGCTGACCCATGAACCGCACCAGCTCGCGCTTGGCTGC
>NZ_APNG01000044.1:0-6283 GCF_040361255.1 Salinisphaera sp. T5B8
GCGGATCCATATATGGCTTAGGCCGCAGGCCGTAAGCCAACAAGAACGTGCCCCGTGGCCGTTTCGGACGCGATGGGGCGAGTCGAAGCGAGCGCCACGTTCCCTGTCGGATTACGCTGCGCTAATCCGACTGACGGGCCTCGCGGTTTCGCCAACGCCGCGTAGGCTGGCTAAAGCCGAAGGCCGTAAGCCGACAGGAACCGTCTTGAGGCGGGGGCGCAAGCAGAGTGTTGCGCCGGTCGAGGCAGCTCAGTGCGAACGCAACGCCTGGATCAGGTCGTCCTTGTCCATATCGGAGCGGCCTTCAATACCGATCTGCTGGGCCTTTTCATAGAGCTGTTCGCGCGTCCAGTCTTCGTATTGCGGATGATTGCCGCCTTTCTTGCCCGCCTTTTTGCGCGAGGTATTGGCGATACGCGCGGCCTTCTCCTTGCTCATGCCTTCATCGCGTAGCGCTTCGTATTGTTCCGGGTCCTTGATGCTGCTGCGATCACTGTCGTTTTCGGCCATGGTGATATCCGCTCATGAATGACGCCTGCAATTCTGGCAGGGCGGCGAATCAGGCCAATCCGTAGAACGACCCATCCGCTTGGCTGTGGCACGATCCGTCGTGAATCACCGAGTCCGAACCTGCGCCGTGCGCGGTGCGAAGCGCCTGGCCGGGTTGGCGCGCTGGGCCGCGTTCCATGCCGGATTACGCTTGGCCAATCCGCCTACGGGCCTCGAGGCTTCGTCGGGGCCGCGTAGGCCGCGCAGGTTGGCTTAGGCCGCAGGCCGTAAGCCAACAAGAACGCACCCCATGGCCGTCCCGGACGCGAGGGGCCTGAATCGACGCGAGCGCCACGTTCCCTGTCGGATTACGCTGCGCTAATCCGACCTACGGGCCTCGAGGCTTCGCCGGGGCCGCGTAGGTTGGCTTAGGCCGCAGGCCGTAAGCCAACACGCAAGGGCCTCGTAACCGGCGTGAAGCGCTGTGGCCGTTCGACGCCCATAGTCCGCATCCGATGTTGATTAGGCTTTGCTGATCCACCAACGGGCGAGGGCGGGCTGGGAGGTAGGGCCGGGCGTCTGGCATGGTGCGGTCTTTGGCAAACACCTGGAATAATTAAGCGCAGGCGCAAGAGCGATGACCATGGGCCCACGGATTCAATATTTCGACGCCAATACCGCCGGCCGGGATTTCGTCGTGGGCGATATCCACGGCTGTTTCTACATGCTCGATGTGCTGCTCGAACGTTTGGCGTTCGATACGACACGCGATCGTTTGTTTTCGGTCGGCGATCTGATCGACCGCGGCCCGGACAGCGAGCGCGCGGGCGAATTCATCGATGCGCCGTGGTTTCATGCCATCCGGGGCAATCACGAGCAGATGTTGCTCGATGCCGTGGATCAGGGCGGGCAGGCCCGGGCGTTGTGGCATATGAACGGGGGCGATTGGTTCGACGCGCTCGACGTACCGGCGGCCGAGGCGCTGACCCGGCGCGTTCGCGCTCTGCCACTGGCCGCCGAGGTTGCAATGCAGGACGGCCGACTTGCGGGGCTGGTACATGCCGAGGTGTGGGCCGACAGCTGGGCGAAAACCCGCGCGTTGCTCGAACACGACGTGGCCGATACCCGTGAGTTTTCGCAGCTGCTCTGGAACCGCGACCGAGCCAGTGCAGTGGAAGGCGCGCCCGACACCCAGGAGAGGCGCGGGATGGCAGTCGATGAAATCGACGTCGTCTACTTCGGCCATACGCCGATGCGCGATGCGATCGCCCGTGCCAATACACGATGGCTTGATACCGGCGCTTTCATGGGCTGGCGCTTGTCGGTGGCCGAACTGGGTGTGCACGGCGACGTCTGGTCGTTGCCGGCCGATCTCGATGATTGCCGTCAGGGCTGGCGACAGGTCTGAGGCGCGTAGCAAGCGCGACTCAGCCCGGCGCTTGGTCCTGCGCGGCCGCGCCCGGGTCGAACAGGCGCGCTCCCGGACCCGCCGTGGCGGCAATATCGTCGGGATTGCGTAGCGGGCAGGCCTCCAGCGACAGGCAGCCGCAACCAATACAACCATCGAGCTGGTCGCGCAGCTTGGTGAGATGGTCGATGCGTTCTTCCAGGCGCTGTTTCCAGCCATCGGACAACCGGCGCCAGTCCTCGGCCGTGGGCGCACGGCGTTGCGGCAGGGTGGCCAGCGCGTCACCGATTTCTGCCAGCGGAATACCGATACGCTGGGCCACCTTGATCAGCGCGACCACGCGCAGCACCTCACGCCTGTAACGGCGCTGGTTACCGGCATTGCGGCGGCTGCTGATCAGCCCTTTCGTTTCGTAAAAATGCAGCGCCGAAACGGCCACGCCGCTACGCCGGGCGACCTCGCCGACGGATAGTTCCTTGCGCAGGCTCGGGCTCGTGGATGGTTTCATGTAAGCGATGGTCCGAAAATTGCGACCGCCGACACGGTCGCGATCATGGCCGTTGGCCGTGGCGTGAAGACGTTTTGCGTACGCCCATCAGAGGTAGAACCCGCCCATTCCGGGTGTGTTGTGCCGGGCCTATGGCCTGTTGCTCAAGCTGGGCAGACCCATGTCGTTATTAAAAAACACGACTGGGTTATTGACCTTAACCTTACTTTAGGTTGCAAGCTGGCGCTACGGTTCGATGCTACCTACGGTGATTGCCATGGCCGTGGGCAGCGGTCTGGCGCTTTCGATACAGCGCCGACTCCAATCAGTGGAGATTTGCGATGCTAGTGACTTCATACGCCGATACGGAACAGGCCGGTTCGGCCACCGAGGCGATCGACTTGCCGGCCTATCTGGCGCGTATCGGCTACACCGGCAGGCTCGAACCCACGGCCGATGTACTGCACGCGCTGGTGCGTTGTCATATGGCCTCGATTCCGTTCGAGGCCATCGATGTCATGCTGGGTTATGGCGTCGATCTCGACCCGGCGGCCATCGATCGCAAGATGCTCGACAATCGGCGTGGCGGTTATTGCTTCGAGCACGCCAGTCTGCTTCGCCGCGCGCTGCACGCCATCGGCTTTTCGCTGGAACAGCATCTGGCGCGGGTATGGATTTTCGACCCGCTGGACGGGCCCGCACCGCCAGCCAGTCATGCCTCGCTCAAGGTCGAAGCCGATGGCCGGTTATGGCTGGTGGATGTCGGTTTCGGCGGTTTCATGCCCAATGAGCCCTTGGCATGGAAACCCGACGAAGCGCAGCACAAGCCCTATGGCACGTTCCGGCTGACCGAAACCCGCGACGGCTATATGCTCGAATCCTGGCATGACAACGCCTGGGCGCCGATGTACGAAATCTTGGATTTCCACTGGCAACCGGTCGATTTCGAGATTGCCAATCACTATGTCGCCACGCACCCGCAATCGTTGTTCAAGCAACAGCTCATGATTGCGCGTACCCACAATCACGCGCGCCATACCCTGTCTAATAACCGCTTCAAGACCGCCTTTGTCGACGGTGGCGAACAAACGACTGATCTGGATGCCCAGGCCCTGGCCCGTACACTCGAAGATACCTTCGGACTGCCGGTTACGCCCGACTGGCAACCCCTGATCGAGCACCTCGCCGCCGGCGACTAATTGCCCCGGGGCTATCGAACTACGGCGCCGGGGCCGCGTACGGCAAAAGCGCCTCGCAGTCGTTGGGCGGCGGTTTGCCGTCAAATCGGTCAGCCAGATAATCGACCGCGCTCGAGGCCTGGGTGAGGGCGGCGCTGATATGTTCGCCCAGCGCATAATCAAAACGTACCGCCGGTACCCCGGCCGCACAGTAGTTGCCCGCCAGCGTCTTGGCGTCGTCGCGCGGCGTGACCTGATCGAAGAACGCATGATAGTAAAACAACGGTGCGGCGAAGCCTTGCTGGCCGAGCTGATTGTCCGCAATCACTTTCTTGACCGCTGGCACCGCGAGTAGATTGTCGACGGTGGTGTAGTCCTGCATATCGCCGAAGGCATAGCCCGAGAGCAGTGGGTCCTTCACCCAGGCCAGCTCCTGACCAATACAGCTGTCGCCCACATCGGCGAACATTTTGCGACCGGCGTCGTTGAGCAGGTGATCGGTATCGATGGCATCGTAGGCCCGCGACAGGCCGACCACCGCAGCGAAATACATACCCGCAAACAAACCGCCATCGACCGCCTCGGCCGAGCCGGCCAGATCGGCCGGCGGGCCACCGGCGGCCACCCCCACCAGCGGGATCTCGGGCGCATAATCGGCCGCGATTTCAGCGGCCCAGAGACTGGCGAAGGCCCCGCCGGAATAACCCCACAGCGCGACCGGCGTATCCGTATCCACCCACGCATCCGGCAGGAACGCCCGGGTTGCACGAATCGCGTCGAGCACGCCGTGGGCAGAATTGCGTCCGGCCAGAAACTGCGTTTCCGGGCCTTCATAGTCGGGGATCACCACGATCCATCCGCGCTGCAGTGCCTTGTTCATGAGTATGTGCTCGACCATCGAACCGCTCAGCACTTCGTAGGACGGCGCACAGCGACGGGTGAGTGCATCGTAGGCCACCTGGTACGACAGCAGCCGTGGCCGGGGATGGTCTGGTACCAGAATGGTCGCCACGTTCACCTGCGGCGTGCCGTCGCCGTCGGCCGTTCGATAGGCAATTTGCCAGGCCCGTGCGTTGACATCGAAAAAGTAATACGCCTGCGCGGCGATGCGCCGATACCGCAACACCGTGCCGGGCGCGGTGGCGGCCAGCTCGGCTGGCGTGGCCTGCGCATGAAAGGGGTCGTCGTCGGGCGCGGCGAATGGTGCACGCGGGCTCGCAAAACGGGCAGCGCTGTCTGCTGCTGGGCGGGACGGTACGGCGAGATCGCTTGTCGGCGGCTGCCAGGCGCAGGCGCTGGCCAGCATCACGATCGCCAGGCAGGTTGCGGCGCGCGAGTAGACGTTGCGTGTACGGATCATGCGGTAACGATAACCGGTCAGTCGTGACGGCGCGTTATGCCGTACAGCGACCGCGCTCTCCGCGCCGATACCTGCAGCCCACAAAAAGCGCGGCCCCGACGTGCAGCTGGGCCGCTGAATGCGTGACGCATCGAGCCAGGGGAACGAAATGCGATTTTAAAAAATGCGTTTTAAAGCCAATCGCCCGGATTTCGATGGAAAAAGTCTCAATCAGGCGCGTCCGCACCGACGCAGTATGACAGCGTTGTGCTTTCGCATAACCGGCGCATTGGGCGGCGTCGGGCGCAGCGTAGCGGATCCGCATGAACATCCTGGGACGCCGGGTGGTCGTAAGGATGAGAGAAAAATCGTTTCAGTTCAGTTGTTTGAAAAATAGTATCCGGTGGGGCTGCCTGCGCCCGGGCGTAACTGCCAGGTATTGTCGTTGCCGCCGGTGCCCGCGCGGTTTCTCCCGCCGCGGCTGCTGCATTGCGACATCAATACCCTGTGCGTAACCTAATCGCTACCGGGGTTTTTCTTCTTTTTGGGATTACCCATCATGGTCCCGCACGCGCGCTTGAGCGGGGTGGCCGGGAAGAACTCCCGTTTTTCAGCAGGCGGACGCGAAAGCGGTGCGGGGGAGTTGCCGGATGCTGTACAAGCCAATAGTCTGGGTCGGCGCGTACAAGATCCGTCTGGCGAAAAGTAAATAAAAACGGGTATCCGGAATCTACTGTGGACGGGGTAAGCAGCGCTGGAACTCGTTCCTTCTCACGCATGTGGATTTTCGTGGTTTATGCCAAGTCACGGCAGATTCACAGGATGTGGGTTCTCAGAACGCCTATTCGAAGTGACCCGCTTCCAGAAGCCCACAGAGCCTAGGAATATGGGGACCATAGTTGATTGTCCGGCTTTCAGTCGTCGTCGAAGCAGCAGCCCGGGTGAATGTCAGGTAATCGGTCGCAGCGGCATCCGATGGCGCAGAAGTCGACCGGATGCGTTGTCGTAGGGTCTTACGATTCGGCCGGCGTGCCTTATCGTCGTACACCAACCGCGCCCGTATCACATCGAAGCTATACCCTCGGCCCATTCGATTCATATCCTTCGCGAGGCGGTTGATGGACTCAGTATAGCCATTCGAGATGGGATGCTCGTAGTAATTGAATACCGGTTCCCACCAATTGCGAAGGGCGGTAGCAGTCTCTTTGAACTGAGGCGCCACCAACCCAGGTATACCGTTTAACCACGCCTGGGCCGCTCTTTCAGCTTCCCGGCGAGAATCATGCTCGTATAGGCAATGAAACGTCTCTTTCGCTTCATAGGCCGCCCCTAAGGGGCTGCTGAAAAACCCCGCCAATTTGCCTGATAATTCGAGCCGAGCG
>NZ_APNG01000045.1:0-5162 GCF_040361255.1 Salinisphaera sp. T5B8
TCGGCGATGCGGCGTTGTTTGACAACGGCCGGCAGGTCTCGGCGTGGGTTGGACTGGTGCCCAAGCAGCATTCCAGCGGCGATCGCCAATGGCTGGGCTCGATTACCAAACGCGGCTCGCGCTATCTGCGCACGCTGCTGGTTCACGGCGCCCGTGCGCTGTTGACCCGGGTTGAGCATTTGCCGGGCCGACGTGGCGACTGGTTACGTCAACGCGTGGCCCGCAACGGGCGCAACAAGGCGGCCGTGGCGCTGGCGAACAAGAACGCCCGCATTCTCTGGGCGCTGATGTACAGCGGCGACCGCTATCGCGCGGCCTGAGCCATGCGTGTGCAGACGAACATCAAAGCCACACACAGCAATAGCCAAGGTCTGTGTATGCACTGACAACCGATCACGCGGTGCCCTGAATCTGGTCACCGCCACGTGTCGGCAATCGCGACTGATGAACAACAGGTCAAACCGACGCCCTTGAAACGCCGACTAAGCCACAGGCCTGCGAGGCCGATAGGTCGATTGTGCGCTCGGGCGTACGAATACTCATCAAGGCCCGGCACCCAAGGATGTGCCAACACCGAGGCCGAATATACGGACGCCGCCTGCTCTGTTGATGATCGAGGTTGCTTACCGGAGCGGATCCATATATGGCTTAGGCCGAAGGCCGTAAGCCAACAAAACCGCCCCGTGGCGCAATCGAAGGGCACAGTCGAGCCGGCTCTGCGCGGCCCTGCGAGCTGCGTTCACCGTTGGATTACGCTGCGCTAATCCAAGCTACGCCCGCAGCGGACCGAAGCGCATAAAAAACCCCGAGCGTTAGTACCAACGCTCGGGACCGGTTCGATCAGCGAAAGCCTGGCGTCAGGCCGCTTTCTTGCGCGAACGCGCCGTCTTCGAGGCGCTTTGCTTCACTTCTTCGTATTCACTCGGCTTGTAACGCATCAGGCGCAGCTTGTACTCCCAGTTGAAGCCGGGATAGAGCGTGGTGTTCTTGCCCGAATCGGTCAGATACCAGCTATTGCAACCGGACGTCCACGAGGTGTATTTCATCCGCCACTGGATGCCACGGTTGAACTTGTCCTGCACGGACTTTTTAACGTCAATGAAGCGCAGCTTCTTTTTCGCCATATGGGCGATGGCCTGCAGGGTGTAGTCCATCTGCTGTTCGGTGAACGCCAGCACCGAGGTGTGGCTCGGGCCGGTGTTCGGGCCCATGAGGAAGAACAGATTGGGAAAACCGGAGACGGTCACGCCCTTATAGGCTTCGGCGCCGTCGTCCCAGGCGGCATTCAGGTCGACGCCGCCGCGACCGGTCATCGCAAACGGCGCGGCCTTGCTGGGCACCTTGAAGCCGGTGGCACAGACGATGGCATCCACCTCGATCGTGCGCCCGTCGTGGGTGACGATGGCGTTTTCGGTGATCTTCGCCGGCCCGTCGGCGATGAGCTCGACATTGTCGCGCTGCAGGGCCGGATACCAGTCGTTCGAGATGAGAATACGCTTGCAGCCGATCTTGTAGTCCGGCGTCACCTTGCGCCGCAGGGCCGGATCCTTGATCTGTTTTTTGATATGGCCCTTGGCCATGTTCTCGGCCACGCGCTTGAGCGGGCCGAAATCGGAGATCACGAACGGTGCGAACAGCTCGTTGATCCAGTAGATCTTGGCGCGACGGCTGTAGAGCTTGAGCGGCGATTCCTTGTACTCGGCCTGCTCTTCGGCCGAAATCGGCCGGTCGGGCTTGGGCATGATCCAGCTCGGCGTGCGCTGGAACACGGTGAGCTGCTTGGCCTGTTTGGCGACTTCGGGCACCACCTGAATGGCGCTCGCGCCGGAGCCAATCACGGCTACACGCTTGCCGGCGAGGTCGTAATCGTCGTCCCACTGGGCGGTATGCATGAGTTTGCCGGCAAAGCTGTCCAGGCCGTCGATACGCGGCCAGGCGGGGTCGGCCAGCGCGCCGACCGCCGATACCACCACATTGGCGGTCAGCGTTTCACCGTCGGCGGTATGCACGTGCCAGAGGCCGGTGTTTTCGTCGAAATCCGCACCCACGATGGTGGTGTTGAAGCGCACGTGATCGCGCAGCTTGTACTTCTCGGTGCAGCGCTTGATGTAGTCGAAGATTTCCGGCTGCTGGCCGAAGCTGCGCGACCAGGTCGCGCTCTGCTCGAAGGAAAACGAGTACAGATGCGAATGCACGTCGCAGGCCGCGCCGGGATAGTGGTTGTCGCGCCAGGTGCCGCCGACTTCGCTGCCACGTTCCAGAATAGTGAAGGTATCGACGCCGGCCTCCTTGAGCCGGATGGCCATACCCAGGCCGGAAAACCCCGCGCCGACGATCGCGATATGCATATCCGTATCGATCTTCGGATGCGTGGTCAGCGGATTGAAACGAGAGACGAGTTCGGTAACAGCCATGAGAACTCCGCGGCAGCGAAAATGGGCGCCCGGTCGTGGGCATGATCTGAAAATAGCAATTTCCGCCCTTTCTGACAAGGCGCAATGTCAGATTAATTCTTCCGGCCCGGGCGCGACGACTGGCCAGCCCCGGTGCGGGCGCGTTAACGTACTGATAATCATTCCTATCGTCTGACGCGCGTTGGCGTGCCAGAACGTTTGTCACCGGCTGCGGCTGCGATGTTCGCTGACCATTTCCACGACGATCTCGCCATATTTGCGGATGTCTTCCAGGACAGCCGCGGCGCGGCACCGAGGACCGCGTTCGAAGGCGCTGCGCTGGCTGATCCCGCGCGGCTGGTGCCGTTGCTCGTGCATTTTGGCGAACACACCGAATGCACCGAGGCCCGCGCGCGCGCCTCGCAGTGGTCGAAATATTTCTTTGCCCGGCTGGGCATCGCTACGCTCGTGGTACAGGCGGCCACCGACCGCGCGCTCGCTTTCGACCTGACTACGCTCGCTGTGGTCTGCGACGACGATGCCACCACCGCACAGTTCCTGTTCCCCGGCGATGCCGTGATGGCCACAGACACACCGGGGCACGATTTCTCCGCGCTCATCGACGCGGCCTTTGCGCCGGTGGTCTCAGCGCTGTCGCGGCATTGCGGGTTGGCGCCGCGCGTGTTCTGGAGCAACGCCGGGGTGTATTTCCACTGGGCGCTGGGTGAGCTGGAACGACAGGGCCGTCTGCCGGCCGCACGGCTCGCGCGCATCCGCGCGCTCACCAGCAAACGCCGGCGTCCCGATGGCGGCTTCAACCCGTTTTGCCGCGTCTACAAGCCCTGCCCGCCCGATACGCTCGACGGCAACGACGAACCCGCCGACCACTGCCGCCGCCTGTGCTGCATGCGCGATCTCGAGCCCAGCCTGGGCCTGTGTTCAAACTGTCCGCGCGCCATGCACCTGCGCGCGCCCAAGCGCGCGACCGGATAACCGCTCATGGAACTGCTTCGTCTGATCTGGCGCGACTATCGCGCCGCCTTCATCGCCGTGCTCGTGGGCAGCATGGCCAGCGCGGGGCTCGGCATCGGCGTGATCGCCTTCATCAATGCCCGGCTCATCGAAACCGGCAGCAGCGCGCTGGCGGCCCTGCCCCAGTTCTTCGGCCTCATCGTCCTGCTGCTGGCGATTTCTCTGGCCTCCCAGCTCGGGCTGACCACGCTCGGCCATCGCTTCGTGTTCGACCTGCGCTCGCGGCTGGTCAAACAGATTCTGGATACCGATATCGAGCGGATCGAACGCCTGGGCAGCGCCCGCCTGCTCGCCGCCCTTTCGTCGGACGTGCGCAACGTCACCATCGCCTTCGTGCGCCTACCGGAGCTGGTTCAGGGCAGCATTCTTACCGTGGCCAGCATCGCCTACCTGGCCTGGCTGTCGCTGCCCATCCTGCTGATTACTGCCGTATGGATCGCCGCCACCATGGGCTTTGGCGCCTGGCTGGTACGGCGCGTCTATCACCATATCGCGCTGGTGCGCGAGGCCGAGGACGCGCTCTATCGCGACTACGAAAATGTCATCCACGGCCGCAAGGAACTACGCCTGAACCGCGCCCGCGCGCGTCGCCTGTTCGACGAAACCTATACCGACAACGCCCGCCGCTACCAGCGCCACATCATCCGTGCCGATACCTTCCACCTGTCGGCCAACAACTGCACCAACATCATGATGCTGGGCGCGATCGGGCTGGTGTTCTTCCTCGCCAACGGCCTCGGTTGGGCCACGCCGGCCGTGGCTGCCACCTATGCGCTCACCCTGCTGTTCGTACGCACGCCGCTGATCGGCGCGATCGGCGCCCTGCCAACGCTGATCGCCGCCCAGGTCGCCTTCGACAAACTACGCACCCTGGCCCTGGCCGAACACGCCCACGGTTTCGACCAACCCGCGCCCATCAGCACCAACTGGCAGACCATCGAACTACGCCAGGTCTGCTTCGCCTACGACGGCGACGAGGCGGATACGCCCAGCGGCTTCTCCGTCGGCCCCATCGACCTCACCCTGCGCCGCGGCGAACTGGTGTTTCTGATCGGCGGCAACGGCAGCGGCAAGACCACCCTCGCCCGCCTGCTCACCGGGCTGTATGCCCCCAAGTCGGGGCAAATCCTCGTCGACGGCGAAGTCATCGACGCCAGCCGGCGCGCCTCGCTACAACACCTGTTCGCGGCTGTATTCACCGACTTCCACCTGTTCGAACAACTGCTCGACAGCGACGGCGCTCCCGTGGACGCCACCTTCATCCAGGACTGGCGCGAACGCCTGGGCCTCACCGACAAGCTCGCCCTCGAAGGCGAACGCATCCTCGACACCCAGCTATCCCAGGGCCAGCGCAAACGCGTGGCCCTGATGCTGGCCCTGGCCGAATCCCGCGACATCCTGCTGCTCGACGAGTGGGCCGCCGATCAGGACCCCACCTTCCGCCGCGTGTTCTACCGCGAACTACTCCCCACCTTCGCCGCCCGCGGCCATACCGTGTTCGCCATCAGCCACGACGACCACTACTTCGAACACGCCGACCGGCTGCTGGAAATGCGTAACGGGCAGCTGACCGAGCTCACTGGGGCGGCTCGGGATGACGCCAGTCGGGATGCGGTAGGGCGGATTGCCAAGCATGACGGGGAAGAGCTCGATATTTAAGAGCCAAGCAGTTGGTTGGCGTCTGCTTTTGGCCCAGGCTGTGTGAAAACGCTCCCACCGGCTAAACTTCTCTCAGGC
>NZ_APNG01000046.1:0-2997 GCF_040361255.1 Salinisphaera sp. T5B8
TGCTGCGGTTACCATTTTTTTCGCAAGGCCTCGCGCGTGACCTCGTTTTCGAGCATCGACTCGGCTAATAGCCGCTTCAAGCGACTGTTCTCGGCCTCAAGCGCTTTCAGTCGCTTGGCATCCGAGACGTCCATGCCGCCGAACTTATTCCGCCAGGTGTAATAGCTCGCCTCGGAAAAGCCGTGCCGGCGGCACAGCTCTTTAACCGGCGTACCGGCCTCGGCCTCCTTCAAAAAACCGATGATCTGCTCTTCGGTATAGCGCTTCTTCATGTCCAATCTCCAGGCTTCGGGTGATTGGACTCCAGATCGACGTGCTACTCAATAGCGGGGGATGGTCGCTGCTTCAATACGCCGATCGAAAACGAACGCGACGTTATCGCTGACGGCTAGACCCGCCATCACGGGATGAAGGACGTTGATCAGGTAGTTCCAGGCATAGGGCACCACCACCGATGGCACTCGCAGCAGCGGCTTGTCGCCGGCATCGAGCCACGCCTGCCCGACATCGATGGGATCGTTCGGTACATGCGCCACACGCTCGACGTAGCCATCAGGCACGTCGAGCACGATCAGCCGATGCGTGAGCGGCGCATTCGCCAGGCCGATGCCGCCATGAACGAGCTTCTCGAAACCAGCAAGCGCTGGATGCTCCGCCGCGTAGACCACCGGGTACCCCACAGGGGTCCACCGTCCGCCGTATAGTTCAGCGCCCTTGCCGCTTAGATCCTCGGCATACTGTTCCTGGGCGACACGATACAAGCGCATCAAGCATCAACGCCGTACATCATCCGACCCAGCACCTGTTCGACCCATTCGGTACCACTTTCGGTATCGGTCAGGGTGATCGGCGCTTCGTCTTCGAACACCGGATTCGAGCTATTGAGCCAGTGCATCGCGCGATCGCGATCCCCAAACGCTTCCTCGGCGAGCGCGATGATCTTGGCCGCGCGCAATACTGCCTCGGATACCGGCTTGGATAAACGCTTGGATTTGCTCTTACCGGCAGAAATCAGCGTCGTGCGCGGTACCACCTGATCGAACAAACGGTTTGGCACGCCGCTATGTTCACGAGCGTACTGGGCGCTGGCCACAGGCAGGCCCGCCCTGATCACGCTCCTGACCTTGGCCGGATTGCCCAGCTCGCGCGCTGATAACTGGATGAACCGACCACCGCCCAGCAGGGCGAGTGTGCGTTCACTGCGAGTGATCTCTACGTTCGCGCTCATCGTTATACCTCACTGTCGATGTCGTCATTATACGTTGACGATCTCAACATTGCAGCTTCGCGGCCGTCGCTCAACCCGGCACCTGCGCCGTGAGTATGGCCACGCTGATCGATACGCCCGGAAACGCATCGACGTAGGTGCGCGACCAAGAAGTTTTAAGCTCGGGCAGCAGCATCTTGTCCTTATACGACGCCGGCAGCACACACACGAGCCGCCCACCCGGCGCCAGCATGGAGGCTGCGTGCTCAAGATGCGCTAGCGCGCGTCGGCGATCGAACGGCGGGTTCATGCAGATGCGATCGAACACACCGTCGCGCCATGACAGGAAATCCGCCTCGGTCGTTTCGAAGTCGCGTGCTCGCAGAACCTGGCAGTTCAAGGCGCTGACCTCGACGCAACGGGTACAATCCTTGGGCATGTAGCGCGCTAACCCGCCCTGCCCGGCGCTCGGCTCAAGACAGCGGTGGCCCGGGCCAATCTGGGCGGCCTCGATGACCTCCTGCGCCAAGCTCGAGGGTGTCGGATAGAACTGATGCGAACGATGATCGGGGAGCATCGCGCTGAACACGACCTCGTTAATGACTTGATCGGCGGGATAGTCGAACAGGTACGAGTTGCCGTTATGGATCGGAACGCCCCCCAGTGCTTCGAGCACGGCTTGCGCCTCCGCCAGCAGCTTACGATCATCCCTGGACTCCCAGCCAAAGCAGAACTCATTGGCCTGACGCGGGGGGCGATCATCGCGCCAGTAGGTGCCGCACTGGAGCAACTTGAGCACGGGGAACGGTATCGGCCGGTTGATGAGAGTGGCCTTGCGCTGGCGTGTCTTCGGCCGCTGCCGATAGGCCGGCGGAATCGCACGCGGGTGCCGATGGGCGAGAATCTCATTGAGGCGCCAAGCCAGATCAGGATGCACCTCAAGATGCGCTGTGCCCTTTTTATAGACCCGAATGCGCAGAGCCCCGCCGTCGAGCGTGAACCATACCCCCGTGGTGTCCCGAATCCGGTAGAGCATCCAAGATGAGCTTTGATGCCGCGGCAGATTGGTGCCTCTGAATTTCGCCAGCACTGCGCGCAGATCGTGAATCAGCCCGGCCCGGTCGGTTGTAGAGCCGTACTCCGTATAGACATAGCCAATGATCATTCGCTTGGAGAAACCTTCCGGGCGATTCGTCACGTGTTCGCCTGAAAGACCGGTAAAGATGCCCTCAACCATCTCCGAAAGATAATCCAGGCGCTGCGCGAGCATGAGACGCAGATTGTCGCGTACCGTGCCTTCTTCGAACGCGGGGCAATCACGGCGCCTTATCTGTTCAAACCAGTCGCTGCGCTTTGCGCTAGGCATATAGTCGAGCACATCGGTCAGCTCGAGAGCGCGTTGCCAATAATGGGCGTCGAGCGCCTTGATAGCCGGTTCGAGGACGAAAATCTTGGCAACATCGGGCACATAGCGCTGAAACTGCTCGCTCTGGGCCTCGAGGAAAAAATGCGCGGCGCGCTGCATCTCTGCGCCCGACATGAACTCATGAACATGCCGTAGGTTCTTCAGAGCCTTGGTATGTTGTCCGATCAGAACATCTACCGCGTCTTCGTTGGCGGGTGCAAAAAATTCAGGTTCTTCAACGGATTCGAGTGCTGCGTTCACGGTTTTTGCCTTGGGCTGGGGTTCAACTCAAAGCTAAAACGGGTCGATGATTCCGCAAGGGTCTCTATATCGGTGGGGTTCTCACCCGTTAATGCGGACACTTCAAAGAAGGCTCATCATGGGC
>NZ_APNG01000047.1:0-2905 GCF_040361255.1 Salinisphaera sp. T5B8
GCCCGAATCGCGACTGCGCGCTGCTGAGTTTCGGGGCTAATCAAGAAAGCTATTGAGTTCGTCCGGAAATTGGATGATGGCGACCTGAAAAAGCTACCCGAGAACACACCGACAGCATTCATTCCCCGCGAACTACGCCGCAGCCTTAAAGATCAAGCCGGTAACATCAATCGCAACGTTTGGGAAATGGGATTGGCTCTCGCTATGAAAGACGCCTTGCGTTCCGGCGATTTGTACTTGCCGCAGAGTAAGCA
The DNA here is from genome assembly GCF_040361255.1 of Salinisphaera sp. T5B8. Lineage (NCBI taxonomy): Bacteria > Pseudomonadati > Pseudomonadota > Gammaproteobacteria > Salinisphaerales > Salinisphaeraceae > Salinisphaera > Salinisphaera sp. T5B8. The sequence goes on from NZ_APNG01000047.1 coordinate 255, forward strand.
GCATGTTTCGTTCTGGGATCTCACCTTAAATGAACCCAGTTGGGATGAAACCAGACAGGCTGTCTATACCGAACTTCAACAGCCTCCACCGCACGAAGTTCGAGCCGCCATTTCAACGCAGTTCCACGAATCAGTCTCTGAAGCGAAAAAGCTGTTCGGCCTGGACAACTTCGCGGAAATTCAAAACGGCCGATTGAAACTCAAACGTGATGACAAGCTCGAGGTCCCGGATAAAGTCAACCAACTGCAAAAAGTGATCGATGCACATATGCCCAGCATACGTATCGAACAGCTTCTGATGGAAGTAGATCAAATGACACATTACAGCCGTCATTTTGTCCCTATCCAGCACCATCAATCGCGCCCCAAAGCCTTTTACAAAAGCCTGATGGCCGCCATTATTTCGCAGGCCACCAACCTGGGTGTCGTATCCATGAGCAATAGCGTTAAAGGTGTGACCGTCGATATGCTCCGGCATATCCTGCAATACTATATTCGAGAGGAAACCCTGATCAACGCCAGTGCTGAAATTGTGAATCAACACCATGAGCTGCCGTTGAGTGCGGTGCACGGCACCGGTACATTGTCCTCATCGGATGCGCAACGCTTTAAAATCCGCGCCGACAGCCTGTTGGCTTCTTACTATCCCCGCTACTACGGTTATTATGAAAAAGCCATCGGGATCTACACCCACGTTTCCGATCAATATTCAGTGTTCAGCACCAAGATTATTTCCTGTAGCCCGCGTGAAGCGCTGTATGTTTTGGACGGCCTGCTGGAAAACAACACGATTCTGAAAATCCGGGAGCACACCACCGATACACATGGCTATACCGAAATCGTCTTCGCACTCTGTCATTTGCTCGGATTCTACTTTATGCCGCGCATTCGGGATCTCAAAGATCAGCAGCTTTACCGTATTGACAAAACCGTCGATTACGGCGACCTCAACCATTTACTCACCAAAACAGCCGATCTGGCCATCATTGAGGAACAGTGGGAATATATGATGCGAGTGGCGATTTCACTGAAGCAGAAAACTGCGCCAGCACACGTCATCGTCCAACGATTAACCAATAGTTCACCTTCGGATCGCCTCACCAAAGCCTTTACGAACTTGGGGCGGATTATCAAGACCGAATACATTCTGCGGTACCTGACTGACAAAGAACTCCGTCAAACCGTCCAACGGCAACTGAATAAAGGGGAATACCGACATAAACTGCCGCGCTGGATATTCTTTGCGGATCAGGGTGAATTCACCACAGGCGACTATGAAGAAATCATGAACAAGGCCAGTAGTCTCAGCTTTGTGTCCAATGCCATTCTGTACTGGAACACCATCAAGATAAGCGACATTGTGGAGCAGCTTCGGCAGCAAGGGGAGGAAATCGACGACGAGACCTTATCTCATATCTCGTTGTTGCCCTATAAACATGTGTTACCCAACGGTACATACTTTATTGAAGATGAGGAGAAGGGATGATTCGACGGAAACCTACGGTTTCGACGTGGTCACTGGGTTCAAAACCGTAGGTTCTCGTTCAAATGCCCCCGCGGGTCCGTATAAGCAGAAACGTGCCCAGGATGCTCTCCGCCGACGTGGACACACGCCGTACATGCCTTCAAACCAGACCAGGTACTCAGACATGCCATCTGTCGGGGAACGGATGGCGCAGCGACGTGCAGAACGAGAAGCGGCCAAAGAAAGGCGATCAGCTGCGTCCGATACCGGCCGGCCGTTAGTTGACCCAAGAACTGGACAGGTGCTGCAACCGACTGGAGGGGGGAACTACGTGAATCCGAGGAACGGCGATGTCTACACTGGCGCTGCTGGCGGTGTTGTGAACACTAAAACCGGCCGGTTTTCGCCCACCCACTAATCAGTTTATAACTAGAAAAGGCGGAATATTCGCGGTTTTTCACGTTATGGCTTCTTGTAGCCGTCATCTCATCGGCGGTGCGCTGTGCTCACATACAGTAGTCGCTTGAACGATGCGGGCTATCGAGGAGGCCCGCCATCAAGCGTGTCGAGGCATTCGAGATCATTGGCGCCTCTAAGTTGACCGGGCGCCTTTACAAACGGAACGGCTGTTCTGTTTTTACGATAGCGAATAACGCTCGCGCTTACTTGCAGCTGTTGTTAATTCCTAAAAATACCCAGCCACCCCAAAAATCGTGATAAGACCCAGCCAACCCAAAATAGCACGGTCACTATAACGAGTATCCACGTCCGTTCATGTTCGCTCTGCGCGATACAGATCCCTGCAATCCCAATGTGCAGACCCGCTATTAAGAACAGGCGAACAATATCCCATAGCTCGTTATTTCGATTGTCCACGATCGGGATAAACGCAATTATGCCGAGGGCTACGCCACCACTACCAATAGCATTTTCAAACGCTAAGTACGCTTCTCCCTGATCAAGCCCGCCAAGCATTACTCCGACGCAACCAAGAGCGTATAGGACGCCAGATATCACACCTAAACCGGATACAGCTGCGCTCACTACCTTGTGTGATAAATAGGCGAGTGCGGTCGTTTTCAAAAAACCTGCGATCGCCGCCACGCAGATACCAACTATGCCGATCGCTACAAATAGGTGAGTTACTGTCAAATCTGGTGTATGAGGAAAGAAGCTAGGCGGCTTT
>NZ_APNG01000048.1:0-2312 GCF_040361255.1 Salinisphaera sp. T5B8
CCGATCAGCCGCCTGGGCTTATCCGTGAACAATGTGTTGGGTTTACACATCTAGGCAATAACTCGGTCGCGTCATAACCATAGTATTCGTGGTTGCCCATGATGTAGATCACGGGCACTCGGAACGTGCGCGCTGCCCATTCAATACCAACCGTACCGTTATGGATGTCGCCGGCTAGCACGACGGCGTCACATTCGACATCGTCACGGATGCCACTGTCTTCAGGCTCAGCGAAGCACTCCAGGTGTAAATCGGACAAAACTCGTAGTTTCACTGTCTTGATCGCTCTGTGTGCCGGGTGACAAGGATTGCCGATGCAGCGCGCTAACCGGGTGCGCCCCGTCGATGACACGTCCCCTATTTGTCGGGAGACGCGGGCATCCGATTCCGCAGCGAAGGCGAGTCGTGAATCGGCCCCGATACCGATCGGGTCAGTGACGACGCGTCGACTGCCCTGCGCCCGTCTGCGGTCGCGCGAGCGGGTATCTCGAGAGCGAAAAGCAACACAACGATGGTGCGTAACGCACGCTCGATCACGCGCCGCGTGAATGCATGGAAAACGTTTTGTGTCGTCTATGTGTGTTCGGGACCGGATTGTCCTAATGGCTCTGTTGGATAACCCAAGCCTCTCAGCGACTTCAGGAGCTCGCTAGGCCAGCGCAACCGGATTTACCGGCGAAATATAGGATATCTCCGGCTCAGCATGAATTAGCGCTTCGATCCGTGTAACCAGTTCTCCAATCATCAGCACATCGTCGCTCGGTTGGCTGCCGGCTGGGCGCTCATTCAGCGATGGCGACAACAAAATCCGTCTATCGACGAAATTAACGAACATGCATTTGTCCCGGAGTTCGGGCCAGTGCTGGTGCCGACACTGGTCAAATAGTGGTGTCGCGACAACCTTGACCCTAGAAACCGGACGATCGTGCTCCTCCACCAATAACTGCACACACATCAGACCTAACAGCTCGCCCGTCGAATAACGCGCGTTGTGCCCGCGCTCACGACGAGCGAGCGGCGACAGTCGGGCCCGCCAGTAACGAAATGTTTCTCGCGGCAGATCGAGAATTTCGAGAACGTTGTCTTGACGCAGCACCGATAGTCCGCAGCGATTTTCCTCAACAACGTAGCATAAGGTTGTCGACAACTGAATTATCCGTTGCAGACTTCACAACAATGGTATGTGCAATGTAGAAATCGGTGTCCGACCGAACGCCGGAGCTACGCTCATTTCTGGTGTATGAGCGATTGAAGGAGGCGGCACCCACCTGCTGAAATTAGTAAGACCAATCACTGATTTCAGACGACAGAAGAGGTGCCACCACCATGCAAGACGATACGACGATTGCCTTTGCTGATCCAGCCTTTGCGGACGCGCTGTCCGATCTGGTTCGCGATGGTGCACAACGCATCATCAAACAGGCCGTTCAGGCCGAGCTCAATGCGTTTCTGCAGACGCATGCCGACCGAGACGCCGACGGGCGGCGGGCTGTGGTGCGCAACGGCTATCAGCCTGAACGTGACGTGCTCACCGGGGTTGGCCCGGTCGCCGTCGCGCTGCCCAAGACGCGGGATCGCGCCGGACGCGGCCGACGCTTTTCCTCGGCATTGCTGCCGCCTTATTTGAAGAAGACGCGCCGGCTGGAGTCGGTCCTACCGTGGCTGTATCTCAAGGGTGTATCGACCAACGATTTCGACGAAGCGCTCAAGGCGCTGTTCGGGGACTCGGTCAAAGGCTTGTCGGCATCGACGATCAGTCGCCTGAAAGCCGGCTGGGAGCACGAGTACGACACATTCAGCGAGCGCGATTGGCGCGGCCACGAGATGGTGTATCTCTGGGCGGATGGCATCTACGTCAACGTGCGCGCCGCCGAGCGGCGCTGTGTGTTGGTGGTCATCGGCTGCGATAGTCACGGCCGCAAGCACTTCCTGGCCATCGAGGAGGGCTTCCGTGAATCGACCGAGAGCTGGAGAGCACTGCTGTTGAGCCTGCGTGATCGCGGGCTGGTCGTCGCGCCCAGGCTCGCCGTCGGCGACGGCGCGATGGGATTTTGGGCCGCGCTGGCCGAGGTCTATCCCAAGACAGCGGTCCAGCGATGCTGGGTGCATAAAACCGCGAACGTGCTCGACAAGCTGCCCAAGCGGATACAGCCGCAGGCCAAAGGCCATCTTCATGAAATATGGCAAGCTGACACACGTCACCACGCCGAGCAGGCCTTTGATCGGTTTGTTGCGATCTACGACGACAAATACCCGAAGGCCACAGCGTGCCTGCAAAAAGACCGCGCTGAACTGCTCGCCTTCTACGACTT
>NZ_APNG01000049.1:0-1392 GCF_040361255.1 Salinisphaera sp. T5B8
GGAAAGCCGCCTAGCTTCTTTCCTCATACACCAGATTTGACAGTAACTCGATATCCTTTGACGCTCATTGGCGTGACTAGGCGTTCACACATTTCCGGTTGAGGCAAACGGAGCCCACAGTTTGAGCACGTTCTGCGAGCGTAGGACGCCATTTTTATCCCAGAAACCAACTTTACTTAAAGCTTGAGATCGCGATCTTCCTTACTACCCAACGCCTAAGCTCAGTTGCCGGCCGAAGCGCGGCAGCGCTTTGGGCGGTCAACTGCAGCGATTTGTTAGCTCTTTTTCTTATAATATTTGTCAAATTCCTGAATAATGTTCGGATTATAAAAGCATTTTCCGACGCCTTTCTTCACCGCTGGATCAAGATACCGCTTGTTACAATACTGTTCGTTAGCTTCGAGGGGCTTTCGGATAGCGTGGTAATCCTTGTTAATTTTGAAGTCCGAATATCTCTTGCTCAATCGTGTTGTCAAAATCTTGTAATCCCACGGGTACTTTTCTCTCACGTCTTCTTCTTTCAGCGTGATAGGCGTTGCACCGGGGTTATTTGTGATTCGCACTAACTCCGCGTCTTCGGATTTGGACTTCGTGAACTTAACATTCACGTTTAGCGACACATTGAAGTCCCCAGGTTCCGAGTCTGGGTCCGATACTTGTGTTTCGGCTCTCAAGTACTTGGAGAGTTTCTTTTCCTCAGAGTTTAGGGCCACCCCTTGCATTCCGGCGTCGCTACCATAAAAAGCCAGCGGCATAAGAAAAAAATTGTAGTCCGATAAGTCTATGCCGAAGAGGCGTCGAATTGCCACTAAATAGTTTTTGAGACAAGCAGTACCAAGTTGCTGCACGAGCAATGCCAAATCAAAGCCTTTATTTACAAAGTGAATCGAGTTGTCTCGAACCTCGCATAAAAGATCGATGTTTTTTCGCACCGATTTTGGCATTTGATCTCCATAATCATTCTCGAGAAGATCAAGGGCCTTAAATAACCCGATTGAGAGATGTGTACCAGAACGGTTCTTCGCGCGGTACAGCTTCGAAGACATTTCGCCATTCGCTTTCCTACGCTTTTCATACTTTAAGACGGCACTAACTTTATTGCCGGATAGCTGCAAGATGCGTGCTTTAAGCAGCAGTTCCCAAGCATTGATGGCGAGAATGGAGAAGGTTTCCTCTCGATAAGAGAAGCTTGGTTTGTTGTATACCTCAATTGCTGCAACCATTGCATCAACTGATTTACGGGCGAGTGTTTGAGAACGTGATCGCATAAGGAGCTAACGCCTAAGCTCAGTTGCCGCCCGAAGCGCGGCAGCGCTTTGGGCGGTCAACTGCAGCGATTCGTTCTGAATCGCCCCGGGTTCGTCGGAGGCTCCAACTCTTGAGAGACTGGAG
>NZ_APNG01000050.1:0-1310 GCF_040361255.1 Salinisphaera sp. T5B8
CTGAATCGCCCCGGGTTCGTCGGAGGCTCCAACTCTTGAGAGACTGGAGCCATGAAAGCAAGCAAACGTTATTCCCCGGAAGTTCGCCAGCGTGCGGTTCGGATGGTCTTCGATCATCAGGGCGAGTACGCCTCGCAGTGGGCGGCGATCGGCTCGATTGCGGGCAAGTTCGGATGCACCGCTCAGACGCTGTGTAACTGGGTACGCCAGGCCGAGCGTGATCGCGGGCTGCGCGATGGCCAGACCACAGAAGAACGTGAGCGCGTCAAAGCGCTTGAGCGCGAGAACCGCGAGTTGAAGCGCGCCAATGAGATCCTGCGCAAGGCCTCTGCGTATTTTGCCCAGGCGGAGCTCGACCGCCGAGGCAAGTGATGGTCGATTTCATCGACGACCATCGTCGGGTTTACGGTGTCGAGCCGATCTGCCGGATAGTGCCGATCGCACCGTCGACCTATTACGACGCCAAGACCCAGCAGGCCGATGCCACGCGGCGTTCGGTACGCGCCCAGCGCGACACCGCCGTGTCCGAGGCGATCGACCAAGTCTGGCATGACAACCGGTGTGTGTATGGCGCGCGCAAGGTCTGGCGTGAGTTGCATCGGCAACGCTGGTCCGTGGCCCGCTGCACCGTCGAGCGGCTGATGCGGGATATGGGCCTGCGCGGGGTGGTGCGCGGGCGCGCGCCGCGCACCACGCATTCGGATCCGCGCCAGGCCGCCCCGAACGATCATGTCCGGCGCGATTTCACCGCCGACGCGCCCAACCGGCTCTGGGTGGCGGATTTCACGTACGTGGCCACCTGGCGCGGCTTTGTCTACGTCGCCTTCGTGATCGACGTGTTTGCCCGCCGCATCGTCGGCTGGCGTACGTCGGGGGCGCCGAACACGGGCCTTGTACTCGATGCCCTCGAGCAGGCCATCCATGACCGGCAGCCGGCCCAGGGCCTGATTCAACATACCGACCGCGGCGTGCAATATCTGTCGATTCGATACAGCGAGCGGCTCGCCGAAATCGGCATCACGCCGTCGGTCGGACGGGTCGGCAACTCGTACGATAACGCGCTGGCCGAAACCGTCATTGGGCTGTTCAAGACCGAAGTGATCCGCCATCGCGGCCCGTGGCCGAATCTGCAAGCCGTCGAGTTCGCCACCCTGGACTGGGTCGACTGGTTCAATCAGCAGCGCCTGCTGGGACCGATCGGCGACATCCCGCCGGCCGAGGCGGAAAAACACTTCTATGCCACACTCACCGAGTCTGCCGAGGCGGCATGACTCAAACCCACGAGCCTCCGGCATTCCCGGGGCGATTCA
>NZ_APNG01000051.1:0-1227 GCF_040361255.1 Salinisphaera sp. T5B8
GGGTTCTCACCCGTTAATGCGGACACTTCAAAGAAGGCTCATCATGGGCCGGCAAAAGGAGTGTTATGCCACGCAAGAAGTACAGTGCCGAGTTCAAGGCCGAGGCCGTCGAACTCGTGCGATCATCATCAAGCAGTGCGAGCGCGGTCGCCCGCGATCTCGGGCTCAGTCCGACCATGCTCAACCGGTGGTGCCGCGAGGCCCAGCGTTCGACGAAGCCCGTATTTCAGGGCAGCGGCACGCCGCGTGATCAAGAGCTCGCTCGCCTCAAGCGCGAGCTGGCACAGGTGAGAAAGGAGCGCGATTTTTTGCGCGACGCGGCAACGTACTTCGCCAAGGGGTCGTCGTGAGGTACGCGACGATCCAGCGTTGTCGCTCGGATTATCCCGTCCAGCTCATGTGCCGCTGCCTGAAGGTCTCGACCAGCGGTTTCTATTCTTGGGCCAACCGGTCGCCGAGCCCTCGGGCTCGCGCCAATGCGCGGCTGACCGAGAAGATCCACACGCTGCATCGCGAAAGCGACGGCGTGTTCGGCGCTCCGCGGATCACCGAGACGCTGCAGTTCGAAGGGGAGCGCATCAGCCGCAATCGGGTGGCTCGCCTCATGGCAGCCAATGGCCTTCAGGGCATCCCGCAACGGCGGCGCTGGCGGGCCAAGCCTTCCGGCGATCGGCCGACGCATGTGCGTAATCACCTCGAGCGCGACTTCGTCGCGCTCGAACCCAACACGAAATGGGTGACCGATATCACCTATATCCGAACCGCCGAAGGCTGGCTGTATCTGTGCGTCGTCGTCGACCTCTACAACAAGGCCGTGGTGGGCTGGTCGATGAGCGCTCGCCAGACCCGTGATCTCGTACTCAAGGCCGTGCTAATGGCGCTCTGGCAACGTGAAACGCACGACGAGCCGGTCGTGTTGCACTCGGATCGAGGCACGCAATTTACGAGCGACGACTACCAACGCTTTCTACGCGGCCACAACCTGATTTGCAGCATGAGCGCGGTCGGCCACTGCGGCGACAACGCTGCGGCCGAAGGCTTCTTCGGCATGCTCAAGCGAGAGCGCGTGAACCGGCGGCGCTATCAGACGCTCGCCGAAGCCCGGACCGATGTCTTCGATTACATCGAGCGCTTCCATAATCCGCGTATCCGACAGCGCATGGCTGCCGAAGATCGAAAATATCCGTTAACCTTTTCTCAATCGTCCGCGGAAACGGGGTAGAACCC
>NZ_APNG01000052.1:0-1207 GCF_040361255.1 Salinisphaera sp. T5B8
CCCGGCCAAGGAGCAACTATGCGACGCAAACGCCGTAATCACTCACCGGCCTTCAAGGCGAAGGTGGCACTCGCCGCCGTGCAAGGCGATCGAACGCTCGCCGAACTGGCTCAGCAGTTCGACGTGCATGCGAACCAGATCATGCAATGGAAACGCCAGCTGGTCGAAGGCGCGACCGAGACGTTCGACAAGGGACCATCGACGTCGGATAACCAAGCCCAGATCGACTCGCTGCATGCCAAGATCGGTGAGCTGTCGATGGAGAACGATTTTTTGGAGCGCGGGCTCGCGCGCTTCGACCCGAAGCGCGGCGGGCCATGATCGATCCCGGCCACACATTGCCGATCACACGCCAATGCCGTGTCCTCGATGTCGCCCGATCGACGGTCTACTATCGGCACAAGCCGGTATCGGATACCGATCACAGGCTTATGCAGCGTATCGACGTGCTGCACCTCGAGCGGCCGTTTCTCGGCAGCCGACGCATCACCGATGCACTGGCCGATGGACACGGCCTGGCGATCAATCGCAAGCGCATACAGCGTTTGATGCGTATCATGGGGATCACCGCCTCGTATCCGAAGCCGCGCTTGTCACGACCGGCAGCGGGGCATCGGATCTATCCGTATCGCCTGCGGGGTCTGAAGATCGATCGACCCAACCAGGTCTGGGCCAGCGATATCACGTACTTGCCCATGGCGCGTGGTTTTTTATACCTGGTCGCCGTCATGGACTGGTACTCGCGCAGGGTGCTGTCCTGGCAGGTGTCGAACACGCTCGATGACGCGTTCTGCGTCGATGCCCTGCAGCGCGCGGTCGCACGCTACGGAGCGCCCGACATCTTCAACACGGATCAGGGCAGCCAATTCACGGGTAGCGCCTTCACCGGTGTGCTCGAAGACCACGCGATCACGATCAGTATGGATGGCCGCGGGCGCTGGATGGATAACGTCTTCATCGAACGGCTCTGGCGCAGCGTGAAGTATGAGGAGGTGTATTTGAAAGCCTATGACAGTGGGCGCGACGCCAAAGCGGGCTTGGCTGATTACTTCGCCTTCTACAACGCCAAGCGCCATCATCAGGGCCTTGATCGAGCCACGCCCGATCAGGTCTACTTCGACCCACAGCCGCGACCGCAGGCGGCTTAACCTAGCAGGTCATCACTTAAAAATCGCTGCGGACTGTCCAATGGATGGGGTCCAGCTCA
>NZ_APNG01000053.1:0-1104 GCF_040361255.1 Salinisphaera sp. T5B8
ACCTGATGCGGCGCCAGCAACGTCACCGACCGGTTCTCGCGCTGCAGCTGGCGCGCCCAGTGGTGGCTGCTGCCACAGGCTTCGATATAGATGCGCTTGGCGTCGAGATTAAGCACCGTGGCCAGAAACTGACGGCGGCGCACCCGTTTGCGGTAGACGACCTCATGGGCGGCGTTGAGACCGCACAGCTCGAAGACGTTCTTTGCGATGTCGATACCCAGTTCCGTAATCTGTTGCATGGATCCGCTCCTTTTCGACTGTTGTCTGAATCATCAGTCTGGCGCATTGACGCCGATTAGGAGGAGCGGATCCATCTCATCCACCTACGCGGCTTCAGGACGTGCGGCCCGAATCGTTCACTGCCTGGATCAACGGCGCGGGTGAATTTTTGCTTGGGGTTTCGCGCTGCTGCGCGAGTGACTTTCATTTGCTTGTCCAAATGAAAGTAACCAAAGCAAAGGACACCCTGTCTTGCGCCGATGCTGCGCATCGGTTCCCTCCCATCACGAATCGCGAGCGGGACGGCCGGAAACTCGCTGCGCTCAAACATCCGGCCGTCTTATTCCGCTCACGATTCGTGCTGCTCGGCGCTACGCCCAAGGGGCCCGAATACAGGCAAGCTCGCGATCGCTCGCTCAAGGTCACATCTTTTGTAGATACCGTCTCGACGATCAAGCATTTTGAGCGGCCAGGGCTGGATCATAGGGTGTTCTATGTTTGAGCACGCCGAAGGCGATATGGACGAGCTTTCGCATGACCGCGCCCAGTGCGGACAACGCGGGCTTGCCGCGCTGTCGCAGGCGGTCATAGAACGTTTTCAAAGCGCGGTTATGTCGCAAGGACGCCACGGCCGCCATGTATAGAACGGCACGTAGTTTGGATGAGCCCTGTTTGGATAAACGGGGCCTGCCGCGCACACTGGAACCCGACTCAAAATGCACCACGGCCAGGCCGGCAAAGGCCGCGGCCTGACGGGCGCTGGTAAAGTCCCGGTCGGCCAGTAGACACAGCAGATGTCGAGCCGAGGTCTGGCCGATGCCGGGTATGGAGGCCAGTAGCGCCTTGTCGCGCTTGAGATCCGGATGCTGATCGAAATGATCGTCG
>NZ_APNG01000054.1:0-1070 GCF_040361255.1 Salinisphaera sp. T5B8
GGTTCATCGCACATTACCGGGAAAGGCGTCTCGTATCTTGAGGAAGAAGTAGGCGCTGTCCCGGTAACCATAGGCCATGCGTTTGAGCACCTTGATGCGGTTGTTCATGCCTTCGAGCACGCTGGTATTGAGTCGGTAATGCACGCTGGCGATGATGCCGTTGACGTAGCGTTTCAACGTGTTCGCGAAGCGTATGACCGGGGCCAGCCCGGTCTCCAGGGCCAGCCGATACCATTGTTGCCAGCGCTGTCGTGCATCGGTCACGCTCGGTGCGAACCACAGCTCCTTGAGCTGGGTTTTGAGCAGATAAACCTGCATCAACGGCGCATTGGCCGCGAGCAGTTCATCGAGCTTGATGACCTGGTGTGCATCCAGATGATCACGGTTGCGCAGCAGCAGCCAGCGACCGCGTTTGACCGCACGCCGTGCGTGGCGATCGCCGCGCAGGGCATTGGCCTGATCCACGCGCACGCGATCGATGACTTCGCGACCGAACTTGGCGATGACATGAAAGCGGTCATAGACCACGACCGCGTTCGGACATTGCTCGGCGACCTCGAGATCGAAGGCCGTGTTCATGTCCATCGCCACGGCTTCGATGTGCTCACAGGCCGATCCCAGCCATTCGAAGAAGGGGCGAATCGCCGCGCGGGAGCGGCCTTCGCCGACCCAGAGCACCTGTCGGGTCTCGGCACAGGCGATGACCGTGGCATAGCGATGCCCCTTGTGCAGGGCGAACTCGTCCATGATCAGCCGGCGCAGCCGGGATCGGTCGGGCGTGGGCAACTCGCGTTCGAGCCGGGCGGCGTCCAGGGCCTTGACCGTATGCCAGTGCAGCCCGAGTACGTCGGCGACCTGGCGAATCGGCCACAGACGTGCCAGCGCTTCGGCATGGCGCGCCAGCGCCGCTGTAAGCGCTCGGCGTCCGTGCAGCCAGGGAATATGCTCGGTACGAATACCGCAGTGGCCACAGCGCAACCGGCGCACCGGCACGTCGAGCCACAGGCGTCGATCGATCAAGTCACGCTCGCGAATCCAGCGCCGATTTCGCTCATGCACGATCGACACCG
>NZ_APNG01000055.1:0-990 GCF_040361255.1 Salinisphaera sp. T5B8
CTGATGGGTGTCGAATCCTTCAAGCTTCAGGAGTGACCCGGATGAACACCCACAAGCATGCGCGTTTGACGATTTATGGTCGAGACCTGTTGGTCCGTCGTATCCTCGAACACGGTCAGCGACCGGTTGAGGCCGCCCAGGCGATGGGCGTGAGTGCACGCACCGCCTACAAATGGCTTGCCCGTTACCACGCGCAAGGGCTGGAAGGCTTGTATGAACGCAGTTCACGCCCGGTGCGTTGCCCACAACAGCTGTCGGCGGCGACCCGTGACCGAATCATTGCCTTGCGGCGTGAGCGCCGGATCTATCGTGCGATCAGCCAAGAGGTTGGCGTGCCGGTGACCACCATCGCCCGCGTGCTCCAGCGGGCCGGCCTGAACCGGCTATCCGCGCTCGACCCGGCGCCGCCGATCAAACGCTATACCCACGACGCGCCCGGGGACCTGTTGCACCTGGATATCAAAAAGCTCGGTCGCTTCAAGCGCCCCGGCCATCGCGTGACCGGCGATCGACAGGCGGGGCGTTCACGCGGGGCCGGTTGGGATTATGTCCATGTCGCCATCGACGATCACAGCCGCGTGTCGCATGCCACGATCCGGCCCGACGAAACGGGCATTAGTGCGGTACGCGCCTTGATCGCCTCACTACGCTACTACCGGGGCCTGGGCGTGACCTTCAAGCGCGTACTCACCGATAATGGCGCGTGCTACGGCTCCCGTGTGTTTGCCAAGGCCTGTCGTCGACTCGGGCTCACGCACCGGCGCACGCGGGCCTATCGGCCGCGCACCAACGGCAAGGCCGAACGGTTGATCCAGACGGCACTTCACGAGTGGGCGTATGCCCGCGCCTACGAGAATGCCGATCAGCGCGCGGCCCATCTGCCGCACTGGCTGCACGACTACAACTGGCATCGACCCCATGCCAGCCTCAACTACCACACACCGATCAGCACACTCGGCATCGGCGTGAACAACCTGGTGGGTTTACACA
>NZ_APNG01000056.1:0-978 GCF_040361255.1 Salinisphaera sp. T5B8
GGCGCTGCTGAAATAGCGCCCAAATCTCGATGCGAAGCCCGACCAGCCAAGCGTATTCGCGGGCCATTGATCATTTTCTGCCCATTTTTCGGGCTGATAAGGTTCGAATTCCGGATTCCAGACGCAGTCCGGCCACGGGACGCGCTCATGCCGCCTCCAATGCGGCCATCCGCACCAGGTTGTAGCTGGCGAAGACCAGCCTGGCCTGGGCGGCGACACGATCGAGACCACGCAGCATGGTCTGTTTGAGCGGCCGGGCGTACTTGCCCCAGCCGAACGGCGTCTCGACCCGATGGCGGGCGTTGATTGACTTCGCGTGGCCGGCATGGCGTGTGGTGCGGCCATCGACGGCGGATCGTCGTCGATGCGTGTGCTGAGCGACATGCGGCGTCACGTTCGCTTGGCGTGCGCCGGTAACAAAGCGGTGCTGGTCATAGCCCTTGTCGGCGCCGACGGTCAGTCGGCGCTTGCCCGGCCTTCGGTCGAGCATCGTCAGCGCCGCATCGACTTCGGCGGTGCCGCTGGCCTGTGTGGTCTCGGCATCCACGACCAGGGCATGCCGGTTGTCGGTCAGTACGTGGCCGATGTAACACAGCCGACTGGGTTGCCCCGGGGCTTTCTTATACAGCCGGGCATCGGGATCGGTCTTGCATTCATGGGTGTCCGAGCGCCGTGTCTCGCCCTTGAAGTTGGGCGGGCTACTGGGCGGCTCGTCGTCATCATCTTGACGCCGATAGCTGCCCATCGAGGCCCAGGCATCGATCAACGTGCCGTCCACGCAGAAGTGCTGCTCGGACAACAGCCGGCGTTGCCGGGCCTGATCGACGACAGCGTCCAGAAGCCGGCCCGTGACCGCGCCGTCGATGAACCGTTGCCGGTTCTTGGTGAAGGTGGTGGCGTCCCAGACTGCATCGTCCAGGGACAAGCCAACGAACCAGCGATAGAGCATGTTGTAGCGCATCTGCTCAACGAGCTGGC
>NZ_APNG01000057.1:0-934 GCF_040361255.1 Salinisphaera sp. T5B8
AAGAATGCGCGACTCACGACGCACAGTCGACAGGTGCTGGTGCGGCGCGTGATCGAACAAGGACTCAGACCCGTTGATGTCGCCCAGGCCATGGCCGTGAGTCCACGCACCGTCTACAAATGGTTGGATCGCTATCGACGCGAAGGCTGGGCCGGGTTGGCCAACCGGAGCTGTCGACCGCGACGGTGTCCGCACCGGCTGAGCCAAGCGCAGCGCACCCGTATTATCCGGTTGCGCCGACAACGGCTTATTTATCGCGCGATCGTGCGTAAGACTGGCGTGCCCCGCGCGACGGTTGCGCGCGTGCTTCAACGCGCCGGCTTGAATCGATTATCGGCGCTTGAACCCTCACAGCCTGCGCAGCGCTACGAACACGCCGCGCCGGGCGATCTATTGCACCTGGATATCAAGAAAGTGAATCGTTTTACGCGCCCCGGCCATCGCGTCACGGGCGATCGACGCGGCAAGTCCCGCGGTGCCGGCTGGGACTATGTCCATATGGCCATCGATGACCACAGCCGGGTCGCGCACGCCACGATCTGGCCGGACGAAACCGCGGCCAGCGCGGTCCGAGCGCTAATGGCGGCCTTGCGTTACTACCGCCGTCTGGGCGTGCGCTTCAAAGCCGTGCTGACCGACAACGGGGCCTGTTATCGGTCCCGCCGTTTTGCCAAGGCCTGCCGCCGACTCGGACTCAAGCACAGGCGCACGCAGCCCTACCGGCCGCGTACCAACGGAAAGGCCGAACGCTGGATTCAGACCGCGCTACACGAATGGGCGTATGCCCATGTCTATCAGAACGCCGACGAGCGCGCGGCCTATCTGCCGTACTGGCTGCATGACTACAACTGGCACCGCCCCCATGCCAGCCTGAAGCACAAACCACCGATCAGCCGCCTGGGCTTATCCGTGAACAATGTGTTGGGTTTACACA
>NZ_APNG01000058.1:0-731 GCF_040361255.1 Salinisphaera sp. T5B8
GAAGCGTCGCCGCTTCTTACACCCGCGTCCCGCTAATCTGCGATGAACCAAAAAAATACGGTATTCACAGTAGATACCCACGGTACTCACAGTGAATACCGAGAACCGAAGCCAAGCAGCAAAAAGGAGCGTGGCGGTACTCATGGTGAATACCGTCAAGCCTCCACCCAGGATAACCACGGTACTCCCAGTGAATACACAGATAAGTTACCAAGGGGAAGGAATGGGAACTGGCTATCAGAATACATGGGGTGGCCTTGTCGTAATGGCAGCGTATTGAACGCGTGCTGCCCGGTTTGCGGCGTGTGGATCACGAGCGGCGGTTACGAGTTCAACAGCGGCAAGCACTCATGCGATCCGATCAGTCGGGCGAAGTATCAGAATCGGCTCAAACAGGCTAATGAGGGATCGGCGGCGGCGTAGCGACTGGGCGACTACACGACCCTAAGCAACGAATCATCCGCCTAAATGTCCGCTGGCATCATAGACGAACCCTGGCTTCGGCCGGATGCCACGACGACGACCAAGCAGCGGCGGTGCGGCCCGGAATAGGCGAAGCGCAAGCCCGTCTCGAATCTCTAAATTCAGAGCACCGCATGTATCGGGGCTGCGCACCGATGGCTAGGCTGTACCGCTGGAAGCCACCTACGGCCGCAAGGCGGACATCGGTGGTATGCCGGATGAGCTACGCTCATTTCTGGTGTATGAGCGATTGAAGGAGGCGGCACCCA
>NZ_APNG01000059.1:0-327 GCF_040361255.1 Salinisphaera sp. T5B8
ATCGGCCACCAGCGCGCGCAGGCGATCGGTCAGGCCGTTGTCGGCATCTCCCAGCAGTTCCGGCACGCCGCGGCGGAAACCGGCAACACCCACGGGCAGCACCTGGCCATACTCGGCCAGCAGGCCGCGGGCCTGGTTGATGACTTCGGTGCGCTGTTTCTTGACCTGCTCGCGCACTCGGTGCAGCGCTTGAATATCCTGTTGCTCGAAGCTTTTGATCGCCACCGGGCGAATCTTGGCCTGGGTGCCAGCCACGGCGATGGCCAATGCGTCGTTGGCATCGGTCTTGTTGCCGGTGTTGAACGGCTTGACCTGATGCGGCGCCAG